>NZ_POTX01000100.1 GCF_003236305.1 Micromonospora endophytica
GGGGTACGCAGGGCGTTGAGGTCCCGGCGGGGGTCCTCGGGGTAGATGGCGAGGTCGGCCAGGCCCCCCTCGATCAGGCCGGGGAAGCCGAGCCAGGCGCGGGCGCCCCAGGAGGCGGCGGCGAGCACGTCCAGCCGGGACATGCCGGCCTGCTCGTGCAGCAGCAGCATCTCCTCGACGGCGAGGCCGTGGTCGATGCCACCGCCGGCGTCGGTGCCGACGTAGATCGGCACGCCGGCCTCGTACGCGGCCCGGACCACCTGCGGGAAGCGGTCCCGCAGGGCGAGCATGTGGTCGGCGTACCCGGGGAACTTCGGTCGGGCCTGGTCGGCGATGCGGCCGAAGGTACGGATGTTGATCATCGTTGGGATCAGCGCGGTGCCCTGCCGGGCCATCAGGTCGATCAGGTCGAGGCTCAGGCCGGTGCCGTGCTCGACCGAGTCCACCCCGGCCCGCACCATGATCTCCACCGCCGACTCGCTGAACGTGTGCACGGCGGCGCGTACCCCGGCGGCGTGTGCCGCAGCCACGGCGGCGGTCATCGTGTCGGCGTCCCAGGCCGGCGCCAGGTCGCCGACGCCCCGGTCGATCCAGTCCCCGACCAGCTTGACCCAGCCGTTGCCAGCGGCAGCCTGCGCCGCCACGGTCGCTGCCACCTCGGCCGCGCCGACCTCCACACCGATGTCGCGCAGGTACCGCTTCGGCGGGGCGACGTGCCGCCCGGCGCGGGCCAGTCGCGGCAGGTCAGGTTCGTCCTCCAACTCCGGGTACGGGTACGGCGAGCCGGCGTCGCGGATCGCCAGCACACCGGCGTCCCGGTCGGTACGGGCCAACGCGCGGGCCTGGTCCAGTGAGGTGATCGGCGTGCCACCCCGGGCGATGCCGATGTGGCAGTGCGCGTCGACCAGGCCGGGCAGGATGAACCCGCCGTCGGCGACGGTCTCCGCGCCGGGCACCGGTTCGAAGGTGACCCGGTCGCCGACCAACCACAGATCCCGGACCTCGTCGTCCGGCAGGAGCACACCACGCACATGCAGAGCCATGCGCACAGTCCTACCGCATCAGACGCCCTGCCCGCCCGGCGACCAGCTGCCCGGCAACCCGCCGACCGCCGGGATCACTGCTCCTCGGTGGCGCGCAAGGAGTGCAGCCGGTCGGTCAGGGCGGGCAGGTCGACCGACACCTTCCACGGCTGCTCGGTGACGAACCGGTCTTCGGCCTGGGTCACCTGGGAGTACTGCCGGTCCGCGCCGAGCGCGTACTCGGTCAGCGTGATCCGGTCCCGCAGCGGGTCCACCACCCAGTACGACCGGACCTCGGCCCGTGCGTAGACCTTCGTCTTGTCGTACATGTCGCGGAAGGTGCTGGTCGGGGAGATGACCTCGACGGCGAGTAGCGCGTCCTCGACCGGGACCGGCGACCGGTTGGCGTGCTTGCGCGCGATGACGACCACGTCGGGTCGGGGCTCGTTGCGACGGTCCACCCGCATCGACAGGTCGATGCTGACCAGGTATTCGACCGGACAGTTGACTTCGAGGGCGAGTAGCAGCCGGACGCAGAGGTCCTGATGGAGTGCGGTGGGGGACGGCACGATCAACCTTCCGTTGATCAGTTCGTACGGAAGGTCCTTCGGCAGGTCGCCGAGGTCGTCAACCGTCCACTCCGACCGCTCGGGCAGGATAGGTGCCACGCTCATGGCTCCTCCTTCCAGGGGCGGCATCACCTTAAGTGCTGGCAATGCCACCCGCCGTCACCGACACGCTCAGCGGGGCGGCTGGCCGCCCTTGCCGAACTTGTTGAAGTCGATCTTCGGCAGCTTGAAGCCCGGCGGAAGGCCCTGACCGGCGGCCAGGTCGTCCGGGTTCATGCCCGGGGGAAGCTGCGGCATGCCGCCCGGGAAGCCACCCGGCAGTCCGCCCTGGGCCGCCCGGGTGCCGGCGCCGCTGCGCGGCCGACCGCCGCCCTTCGTGCCCTTGCGCTTGTTCTTCGGGCTCTTGGTGGCCTTGCGCCGGCCGGCGCCCGGCAGGCCCATCATGCCGCCCATCTGCTTCATCATCTTCTGCGCGTCGTTGAAGCGGTTGAGCAGCTGGTTGACGTCCATCACGGTGACCCCGGAGCCGTTGGCGATGCGGGCCCGCCGGGAACCGTTGATGATCTTCGGGTTGCTGCGCTCGGCCGGGGTCATCGACCGGATGATCGCGGTGATCCGGTCGAAGTGCTTGTCGTCCAGCTCGGCGAGCTGGTCCTTGACCTGCCCCATGCCCGGCATCATGGCCAGCACGTTGGCGATCGGCCCCATCCGGCGGACCGCGATGAGCTGGTCGAGGAAGTCCTCCAGGGTGAACTGCTCGCCGCCCATCAGCTTGGCGGTCATCTTCTCCTTCTGATCGGTGTCGAAGGCCGCCTCGGCCTGCTCGATCAGAGTGAGAACGTCGCCCATGCCGAGGATCCGGCTGGCCATCCGGTCGGGGTGGAAGACGTCGAAGTCCTCCAGCTTCTCGCCGGTGGAGGCGAACAGGATCGGCTGCCCGGTCACCTGGCGGACCGACAGCGCCGCGCCACCGCGGGCGTCGCCGTCGAGCTTGGAGAGGACCACGCCGGTGATGCCGACGCCGTCGCGGAACGCCTCGGCGGTACGCACCGCGTCCTGGCCGACCATCGCGTCGATGACGAAGATGACCTCGTCTGGGTTGACCGCGTCGCGGATGTCGGCGGCCTGCTGCATCATCTCCGTGTCGATGCCGAGCCGGCCGGCGGTGTCGACGATGACCACGTCCCGGGCCGCCCGGCGGGCGTGCTCGATCGACGCCTTCGCCACCTGGACCGGGTCACCGACACCGTTGCCGGGCTCCGGGGCGTACACCTCGACTCCGGCGCGACCACCGAGCACCTGGAGCTGCCCGACGGCGTTGGGCCGCTGGAGGTCGGCGGCGACCAGCAGCGGCTGGTGCCCCTGGCCCTTGAGCCAGCGAGCCAGCTTGCCGGCGAGGGTGGTCTTGCCGGAGCCCTGGAGGCCGGCGAGCATGATCACGGTCGGTGGCTGCTTGGCGAACTGGAGCCGACGCCCCTCGCCACCGAGGACGTTGACCAGCTCCTCGTTGACGATCTTGATGATCTGCTGGGCCGGGTTGAGCGCCTGGGAGACCTCCGCACCGCGGGCCCGCTCCTTGACGTTGCCGATGAAGCCCTTGACGACCGGAAGCGCGACGTCGGCCTCCAGCAACGCGAGGCGGATCTCGCGCGCCGTCGCGTCGATGTCGGCGTCGGTGAGGCGTCCCTTGCCGCGCAGCTTGGTGAAGATCCCGGAGAGGCGGTCACTCAAGGTGTCAAACACGCGAACATCCCGTTTGTCGTCTTCGGCGGGCACAGTACGGACGCGCGGGTGTCGTCCAACCCACCGCTAGCCTAGCCCGCCCCCGCCCGCCGAGCCCGGCCCAGCCGTCCCCTCGACGTAGCAGCGAGCGGGATCGCCCCGCCGGGCGTCGGCGATCTCAGGGGTCAAGCGCTCCCGTCACTCGTCGACGGTGCACTGCCGGCGGGCGGTGCGGCAGGGGCAGCGCTCTTCTTGGCCTTGCGGCCTTCCTTCAGGCGATTGTCCAAGTGCTGGGTGAGCTCATCCATGATGGTGAGCACATCGCCGACGAGCAGGGGCAGGCCAGCAGTCCGGCCGTCGTCGACGGTCGAGGTGCCCGGCTTGGGCGCCAGCTTCTTCAACCTCTGCCACTCCTGGCGAAAGCTGCGCAGGCTGCTCGGCCCCTTGGGATCCCCCTTCATGGCGGCCCAGATCTCCTCCGCCGCCTCGGGCATCAGCCGGCCCCGTAGCAACGCGGCGATGTCGACGGCGTCGCGGGCCCGCTTCTCAGTCTGGTCCTCCCCAGCTCGGCCGGCGAACGCCTTGATCTTGTCGGTGACGGCCTGATCAGCTGTGACCACCCGCAGCGGAACCGTGGGTTCGTCCGCAGCCCAGCCGCCCTCCTGAATCACCGGCATGCGTCGGGATTCGGTGGGCACGGGCGCGAGCGTCACGCTGACCTCCACGCCGCCGTAGCTGCCACGCACCGTGGTGTCGGTGATCGAGGAGGTACCGATCACCGAACCGATGCTGGTCAGAATGTCCTGCCGCTGCTCTTTGGCCCGCGCCCGCTCGTCGGCGTTGCTGGCGGCCAGAAGCCCTTCCACGTCGACACGCAGGTCCAGATCGTGCACGCCGCGCACCTGCTCCCTGGCAGCGACCCCGGCGCCGCCGCCGAGGCCCACTCGGGCCGTCAGCCCGAACACGTCCCGGATCAAATCCTCGATGAGCGGCTCGAGCTGGGCAGCCGTGCCCATCCGGAACTCCGACTCCGGATCGACCCAGGGTGCCCGCTGAACGGCGAGCGCTGACGCGCCACCCGCGGCGAGCGAACGGCCGGCGCCGGTGGCGGCCGCGAGCGTCTGCCCGACATCGGCCGCCAACACGCGGCCGACTGCCGCGTTGCCGGCCAGCCGTTGCAGGGCCAGGATCCGCTGCGCCACGCCCGTGGTGCTCCCACCGCCTGCCGAAGCGGCATCGACAGGCTCCGTCGTTCGGGGTGGCAGCGTCCGGCGTCGGGGCACCTGACGTTCCGACCGATCCGGCGGGGACGGATGCTGGTGTGCGTGCACGGAGTACCTCCCGGGTAGGTCGGTGAGTTCGCGCTCAAGCAGCATGCGATGCGACGCGGAGCCGCCGCAAGCGGGAGTCCGGGTGGGACGGCCGTGACCCGTTGCTGAGACACCCTCCTTACACCGCAGCGAGGACAGCAGCTTCTAGGCGGCTGCGTTCGGCGTCGGCGGGCCAGGAGCCGACGAGGTAGAAGACGTCCACCACGTCCCCGCCCAACGTGGCGATCCGGGCCGCGCGGACCTGGGCACCTGCCGCGTCGAGCGCGCTGGTCACCCGGTAGAGCAGGCCGGCGGCGTCCGCGGCGCGCAGTTCCAGCAGCACCGCGTCGGTGGCGGCGTCGCGGTGCCAGACCACCCGGGGTTCGGCGCCTGATCCCCGGGCGGCCAGGGCCCGGCCGCGCAGCCGCTGGGTCACCGACACGTCGCCGGCGACCGCGCGGCGCAGGTCGGCGCTGAGCGCCACCGGGTCCGGGGCCAGCCCGTAGCGTGGCTGCACCCGGCACTCGACCAGAGCCCGGCCGTCGACGGTCGAGGCGTCGGCGGCGACCACCTCCAGCCGGTGCAGGGCCAGGCAGCCGGCCACCGTCGCGAGCAGACCCCGCCGGTCGGACGCGGCCACCGCCACCTTGTCTCCGGTCAGGTGTACGACCGGCAGCGGTCCCGCCACCAGCGCCGGGTCCGGTGCCGGCGGTTCGGGCACCGTGCCGGTGTCGAGCGTGGTCCGGACCCGGGCGACGAGTTCGGCGACCAACCGGCCCTTCCAGTCCGACCAGGCGGCCGGGCCGGTGGCGGCGGCGTCCGCGCGGACCAGCGCGCAGAGCAGGTCGAGGGTGGTGGCGTCGCCGACCGCCTCGGCCACCCCGGCGATGGTGACCGGGTCGGCGAGGTCGCGGCGGGTGGCCACCTCGGGCAGCAGCAGGTGCAGCCGGACGAGCGTGCCGATCAGTGCCGCCTCCGGCGCGGGCAGACCGATCCGGGCAGCGATCGCCTCGGCGATCGGCGCGCCGACGGTGGAATGATCTGCGAAGGTGCCGGCGGGCTCGTGCCTGCCGGGCCGCCCGGCGGCACCTTCGCCTGGCAGGCCCTTGCCGATGTCGTGCAGGAAGGCGGCGAGCAGCAGCAGGTCGGGCCGGTCCACCTCGCGGGTGTGCCGGCCGGCCTCGGCGGCGGTCTGCACCAGGTGCCGGTCGAGGGTGAACCGGTGCACCGGGTTGTGCTGGGGCAGGCTGCGCAGCCGGGTCCACTCCGGCAGCCAGCCGTCGATCAACCCGTACCGGTCGCAGGTCTCCCAGGCCGGGAGCAGGCCGGCACCGGAGCCGAGGAGCGTGATCAGGGCGGCCCGCGCCTCGGCCGGCCAGGGGGCCGGCAGGGGTGGGCAGTAGACGGCAAGCCATTCGCAGGTGGCTCGGGCGATCGGCAGCCCGGTGGTGGCTGCCGCGGCGGCGACCCGCAGCGAGAGGCTGGGGTCGGGGCGGGCACCGATGGCGGTGCGGGCCAGCACCAGTTCGCCGTCGTGTTCGACCACGTCCCGGGCCACCGGCCGGCGCAGCGGTCGCCCGTCGGCACCCCGGCGCCGGCCGGAGCGTAGCCGGTCGGCGGCGCGCAGGGCGTCGTCAAGCGCGTGGCTGACGGTCCGGGCGTCACCTGCCACCCGGCGCAGCAGCGCGTCGCCGTCGCCTTCCGCGGCGCGCGCGGTGGTGCCGGCGTCGGCGGGTGCGTGCTGGCGGAGGCCGAGCAGGGCGGCCACCCCGGCCCGTTCCTGGGCGAGCAGCCGGTCGACCCGCCGGCCGACCTGCTGGTGCAGCGCGTCGCGGGTGTCCAGCAGCCGCAGGTGCGCGGCGTGCACGGCGGGGCGCAACGCGTCGGTGATCCCGGCGAGCGCGATGGCGCGCAGGATGCCGACGTCGCGCAGGCCGCCGGCCGCCTCCTTGAGGTCCCCCTCCAGCAGGAACGCCAACTCGCCGTGGGCCTGCCAGCGGCTGGTCGTGGTCTCCCGCAGCGGACCGAGCTGGCGTACGGCGGTGCGCCGCCAGTGGTCGGTGGCGCTGCGGACCAGCGTGTCGGCAAGTTCGGGGTCGCCGGCGACGAGCCGGGCGTCGAGCAGCCCGAGCGCCACCTTGACGTCGTCCTGGGCGACCGAGAGCGCCTCGGCGACGGTACGCACCGAGTGGTCCAGCCGCAGTCCGGCGTCCCAGATCGGGTACCACAGCTCGGCGGCCAGTTCGTCGATGCCGGGCACCCCGGCGTGCACCAGCACCAGGTCGAGGTCGCCGTAGGGGGCGCACTGCCGTCGGCCCAGTCCGCCGACCGCCAGCAGCGCCACTCCCGGCCGGTGCGGCAGCAGCCGGGCCAGCCAGGTGTCGTACGCCTCGGCCCGGGCCCGGCGGGCGGCGGCGCCGATGCCCGCAGGTACGCCGACGACCTCGTTGACCAACGCGGTACGACCAGGCTCCACGGCCGGTCCGCTGGTCAACGAGGTCATCGACGCGATTCCTACAGGGCGTCCAGGCCGCGCTCGCCGGTGCGTACCCGGACGACCTCCTCGACTCCGGTCACCCAGACCTTGCCGTCACCGATCTTGCCGGTCCGGGCGGCGCCGACCACCGCGTCGACGATCTTCTCGACGTCGATCTCGTCGGTGAGCACCTCCACCCGGATCTTGGGCAGGAACTCGACGGTGTACTCGGCACCCCGGTAGACCTCGGTGTGGCCCTTCTGCCGCCCGTAGCCCTGGACCTCGCTCACGGTCAACCCGGCCACGCCCAGCGTGTGCAGGGCTTCCTTGACGGCGTCCAACTGGTGCGGCTTGATGACCGCGGTCACCAGCTTCATGTCCAACCCCTCCATTCCAGGTACGTTAGCCGGCGACCTTCTCGCTTACCGGTTCGGTGGGTTCCGGCTTCGGCGCGGCCGAGGGCGCGATGCCCGCGGCGGCGAAGGCGCCACCGCCACCACCACCCGTGGAGCTGAACTCGTACGCGCTCTCCGCGTGCTCGGCGTTGTCGATGCCCTCGACCTCGGCATCGGCGCTGACCCGGAAGCCGATGGTCTTCTCGATCGCGAAGCCGATGAGGTAGGCCACCACGAACGAGTAGACGAGCACCGCGAGCACCCCGACCGTCTGGAGACCCAGCAGGTCGATGCCGCCGCCGTAGAGCAGACCGTCGTTGCCCTCACCGGCCAGCACCTCGATGGCGAGGAAGCCGATGAGCAGCGAGCCGATGATGCCGCCGATCATGTGCACGGCCACCACGTCGAGCGAGTCGTCGTACTTGAGCTTGTACTTCAGGCCCACCGCGAGCGCGCAGACCGCACCGGCGATCACACCGAGGGCGATCGCACCCAGCGGCTCCAGGAACGCGCAGGCGGGGGTGATGCCGACCAGGCCGGCGACCGCGCCGGAGGCCGCGCCAAGGGTGGTCGGCTTGCCGTCGCGGAGCCACTCGACCACGATCCAGCCGAGCACTGCGGCGGCGGTGGCGACCTGGGTGTTGATCAGCGAGATCGCCGCGGTGCCGTTTGCCGCGCCGGCCGAGCCGGCGTTGAAGCCGAACCAGCCGAACCAGAGCAGACCGGCGCCGAGCAGCACCATGGGCAGGTTGTGCGGCTTGAACTTGTCCTTGGGCCAGCCGACCCGCTTGCCGAGCACGAGCGCCAGGGCGAGTGCCGCGGCACCGGCGTTGATGTGCACAGCGGTGCCGCCCGCGAAGTCGAGCACACCCAACTCCATGATCCAGCCGCCGCCCCAGACCCAGTGCGCGACCGGGAAGTAGACAAGGGTGGCCCAGAGGCCGGAGAAGAGCAGCCACGGGCCGAACTTGGCCCGGTCGGCGATCGCGCCACTGATCAGCGCGACGGTGATCACGGCGAACATCAACTGGAAACCGGCGAACAGCAGGTCGGGGATGCCACCCTCGGTGCCACTCTCCAGCATGCCGCGCAGACCTGCAGCGGAGAGATCACCGGTGATCCCGCCGATGTCATCGCCGAAGGCGATGCTGTAGCCGTAGAAGACCCATAGCAGGCTGACCAGGCCGATCGCCCCGAAGCTCATCATCATCATGTTGAGCACGGACTTGGAACGGGTCATGCCGCCGTAGAACAGCGCCAGGCCGGGCGTCATGAGCAACACCAGCGCGGCAGAAGTCAAAATCCAGGCGGTGGCACCAGAATCTAGCTCCGGCACGCTGCCTCCTCTCGGTTTGTTTTCCCTCCCTCCCGGCATCGCGCAGCATCGCCCGTCGCCGGTTGCGCGGAAGCCTGATCGCCTGCTGTTTCACCCAGGGTCCCCGGCTGGTTTCCGAACCGTGACGGGTTGTTTCGTACGTGTGAAGAACGTTGCTCACCTCGGCGACACGGACAGGGGTGGATCGGCTACTCGGTGCCACCTGATCCCCCGACGGATCAGCGCAGGGCGTCTTCCAGCGCCTGCCGCTCATAGTCGAGCAGCCGCAGGTCCCGCATCGGCCGGCGCAGGTGGCCCTTGTGCACGATCCGGACGAAGGCTGGTTCCCCCGCCGCGGCCATCCGGCGGATGCCCTCCACGTGGTCCACGATCCGCTTGCGGATGGTCCGGATCAGCCGGTGCCGGTCGCGCGGAATCAGCCCGTACGCGTCGGCGAAGAGCCGCAGCCGGCGTGGCCGGTCCGGGCGCTTCCAGCCCAGCGTGATCGAGTCCCGGTCGGAGAAGACCGGCACCCAGGTCCAGGCCGCGTACGCCACGTCGTAGATCCGCGCGCCGGGTGAGGCGAGATCGAAGTCGATCAGCCCGAGGGTGCCGTCCGGCCGCCAGATCACGTTGTGCGGTGCGGCGTCGTGGTGGCAGATGACCTCGGTGTCCGGTGGCGGCGGGCCGAACGAGCGCCACACCGCCTGCGGTGGCGGGACGAAACCGTACTGCGCGTCGTGGAACATCCGCAGCATGGTGGCGACAGTGACCAGCGCCTCGTCGGTCACCCAGTGCGGGGCCAGCGGGTAGTCCCCGCACTCCCCCTCCAGGTACGACAACACCTCACGGTTGCGCTCGTCCATGCCCAACGCGCGGGGGGCGCCGGTGAAGCCGACGTACTCCAGGTGCCGCAGCAGGGCGTGCACCGACGGTGTCCACGGCCCGACGTTGCGCCGGACCGTGTCGCCCACCCGCACGACGGTGCTGACGTTCCCGCCGTGCAGCGGGATCTCCTGCGAAGTCACGTACGGTCTCCCGAGGCGCTGCGACGGGTGGCTCGGATCACGCCAGCCCGCGTACGCGCGGTCTTCTCTGGTCACCCGAGGTTACGCGGTCGGCCCGGGGGCGTCGGTGCCCAGGAGCGCGTCGACGAACTGTGCGGGATCGAACGGCGCCAGGTCGTCCGGCCCCTCGCCGAGCCCCACCAGCTTCACCGGGATGCCGAGCTTGCGCTGCACGGCGATGACGATGCCGCCCTTGGCGGTGCCGTCGAGCTTGGTGAGCACCACTCCGGTGACGTTCACCACCTCGGTGAAGACGCGGGCCTGTGCCAGGCCGTTCTGGCCGGTGGTGGCGTCGAGGATCAGCAGGGTCTCGTCGATCGGGCCGTGCTTCTCCACCACCCGCTTGACCTTGCCCAGCTCGTCCATCAGGCCGATCTTGTTCTGCAGCCGACCGGCGGTGTCGACGAGCACGGTGTCCACGCCGGTGTCGATGCCACGCCGTACCGCGTCGAAGGCGACGCTGGCCGGGTCGGCGCCCTCCGGGCCGCGTACGGTCTCCGCGCCGACCCGCCCGGCCCAGGTCTCCAGCTGGTCGGCGGCAGCGGCCCGGAAGGTGTCCGCCGCACCGAGCAGCACGCTGCGGCCGTCGGCGACGAGCACCCGGGCGATCTTGCCGCAGGTGGTGGTCTTGCCGGCGCCGTTGACCCCGACCACCAGCAGCACCGCCGGCACCCCCTCCTTGGGGGCGGTACGCAGCGCACGGTCCAGGCTCGGGTCGAGCGCGTTGACCAGCTCGGCGGCGAGCAGGGCGCGCAGCTCGGTGGCGGACTGGGTGCCCAGCACCCGGGTGCGTTCGCGCAGCCGGTCGACGATCTCCCGGGTGGCGTCGACGCCCACGTCGGCGGTGATCAGGCTGTCCTCGATCTCCTCCCAGACGTCCTCGTCCAGCCGGTCGCGGCTGAGCAGGCCGAGCAGGCCCTTGCCGAAGACGTTCTGCGAGCGCGACAGCCGGGACCGCAACCGCACCAGCCGGCCGGCGGTGGGCTCGGGCACCTCGACGGTCGGCGCGGGTGCCTCGACGACAGGCGGCTCGACCAGAATGCCTGTGGACAAGTCGGACTCCGGTGCCTGCACCGGTGGCCCGGCGAGATCCTCCTCCGCCCGGGTGTCGACCTCCGTACGCGGCAGCGGCGGCTCCGGCCGCCGACGCAACCGTGGCACGACCAGCCCGACCCCGGCGAGGATCAGCACCCCGAGCAGGGCGAGTGCGATGAGGAGGTAGTCCATGGCGGAAATCCTGTCAGATGCCGACGACGGCGTCTCAGCCACCGCTCCCGCCACGCCAGTTGTCAGTAGTTTCGACCACAGCCAGCGGTGCTGCGTCGGTCGGCCGGGTAATGCAGGATGAGGCTCTCTCACCTGGAGGTACGCATGTCCGCCGAGCTGCTCATCGGCCCTCTGCTGCGCCGGGTCGTCGGCACGCAGGCCACCGTCTGGGTCGAGACCACAGCGCCCGCGGTGGTCACCGTCCGCACGGCCGGCGGTGCCACCGGCACGGCGGCCACCTTCACGGCGTACGACCACCACTACGCCCTGGTGGTGGTGGAGGGGCTCACCCCGGACAGCGCCACGACCTACGAGGTGCTTGTCGACGACGAGGTGGTGTGGCCGCTGCCCGACGGCCGGTTCCCACCGAGCGTGATCCGCACCCGCGCCGCCGACGACCGGGATCAGCCGGTCCGGTTGCTCTTCGGGTCGTGCCGGGAGACCACCCAGCACGCCACCACCCGCAAGCTGCCCCCGGACGCGCTCGACGCGTACGCCCGCCGGATCCTGGCCGACCCCGATCCGGCGGCCCTGCCGGACCTGCTGGTGATGCTCGGCGACCAGGTCTACGCCGACGAGACCTCGCCCACGGTCAAGCGGCTGCTGCGCCGACGTCGGCGGCGGCCCGCCGGCGCGCCCAGCGACCAGGTGGTCAGCTTCGACGAGTACACCAAGCTCTACCTGGAGTCCTGGGGTGACCCGGAGATCCGGTGGCTGCTCTCCACCCTGCCCAGCGTCATGATCTTCGACGATCACGAGATCATCGACGACTGGAACACCTCGGCGTCCTGGCGTGCCGACATGCGCAAGCAGCCCTGGTGGGCCGAACGGATCGCCTGCGGCCTGGCCTCGTACTGGGTGTACCAGCACCTGGGCAACCTCGACCCGGACGAGATCGCCGCCGACCCGGTCTTCGCCAAGGTACGCGCGGCCGAGGACGCCACCGAGGTGCTGCGCGAATTCGGCGCGCGGGTCGACACCGAAGCCGACCACGCGCACGACACCGAGCGGTGGCTCGCCGTGCAGTACCAGTGGAGCTACGCGCTCGACCTGGGTCGCACCCGCCTGGTGATGCTGGACACCCGGTGCAGCCGGGTGTTGCAGCCGGGGCGGCGGGCGATGCTGCCGGCCGGCGAATGGTCCTGGTTCATCGACCGCGCCCACGGCGACTACGACCACCTGGTCGTCGGCGCGTCACTGCCCTGGCTGCTGCCGCCCGGCATCCATCACGTCGAGGCGTGGAACGAGAAGCTGGCCGACTCGTCCCGCTCCTGGGTCGCCGGGCTGGCGGAACGGCTGCGCCGCGGGCTCGACCTGGAGCACTGGGGTGCCTTCCGCCGCTCCTTCGACGGGCTCGGTGCACTCTTCGCCCGCATCGGCAGCGGCACGCCGGGCGCACCTGACGACCGCAAGGGCGCCGGCCCGGCGTACCCGCCACCGGCCTCGATCAACGTGCTCTCCGGGGACGTGCACCACTCGTACGTGGCCCGGGTCCGCTTCGCCGACCCCGGCGTACGCACCCCGGTGCACCAGCTCACCTGCTCACCGATCCACAACCAGGTGCCGGCCGGGATGCGCCCACTGATGCGACTCGGTTGGGCGCGCGGCCCGGCCGGGGCGACCCGGGCCCTGGCGCGGGCCGCCGGGGTGCCCCGGCCCACCGTGAAGTGGCGCAAGCTCGCCGGCCCCTACTTCGGCAACGCGGTCGCCACGCTCACCCACGCCGGCCGCCACGCCGAGGTCATCATGGAAGGCACCACCAGCGACGGCCACCTCCGCGAAGTAGCCCGCCAGCGCCTGACCGGATGAAAGGAGGGGCCCCCTATTAACGCCTCGTGTCGTACAGGGGCCCCCTATTAACACCCGAGCCCGCCGCCGACGCCGGGAGCGCCGGGAGCGCGGGGAACGCAGGCGGGCGGAAGGAGCGCAGGGAGCACTCGGCGTGAATTCGGTCGCGGCTGTCGTACCGGCGACGCACCATGGCGGGCATGACCTGGAGAGCACCCGAGATCGACCGCCGGCACGAGCCTTACCTCGGTGACGAGCGCGCCATGCTGGAGGGCTGGCTCAACCACCACCGCGACACCTTGCTGCACAAGTGCGCGGGACTCACAGTCGAGCAGCTCCGGACAGCGAGCGTGTCACCGTCCACGCTCAGCCTGCTCGGGCTGGTCCGGCACATGACAGTTGTCGAGCGGCACTGGTTCCGCCAGCGCTTCGGCGGCGAGGACCTGCCCGACCTGTACGACTTCGACGCCGACCCGGACGCGGAGTTCAACACCGTCGACACCGCGGACGCCGAAGCCGACTTCGCCGCGTTCCACGCCGAGGTCGCCGCCGCCGACGCGGCCGCCGCCGGCCATGACCTGGATGAGGTCTTCACGACGCGGCGCCGCGACGGCGGAACCCACCAGATCAACCTGCGCTGGGTCTACGTTCACATGATCGAGGAGTACGCCCGCCACAACGGCCACGCCGACCTGATCCGCGAACGCATCGACGGCGTCACGGAGAGCTGACGCCGGCAACGTCATCGACAATCGACGCCGACAACGTCACGGACAACCGACGCGGGCGGCGTCAGACCGCAAGGGCGGCCCGGAGGTAGCGCAGATCGGCCGGGCCGTTCCAGCGGTACGCGGACAGCCCCGCCGCCCGGGCGCCGCTCACCGCCCGGTCCTCGTCGTCGACGAAGAGCACCCGGCCCGGTGAGGTCTCCAGCGCCGCGCAGGCGGCTTGGAAGTATTCCGGGGCGGGCTTGTGCACCCCGATGACCGAGGAGTTGACCACCACGTCCCACTCGTCGGTGAGGTCCAGCGCGGCCAGGTCTGCGTCGAGCAGGTCGGTGGCGTTGGTGCCGAGCGCGACCCTGATGCCGGCGGCCCGTACCTCGCGGATGAACGCCAGCACCTCCGGGTCGACCTCGCCGCGATAGCGCTGCCATTCCTGGACGGCGGCCCGGGCCTGTCCCGGATCGCCCACCGAGGGAGTCAGCGCGTCGGCCACACTCGACATCCACTCGGCGTGGCTGACCCGGCCGGTGAGCACCGGCTGGAGCAGCCCCCAGGACATGGCGATCTCACCGAGCACGCCGGTGGAGAGGCCGTAGTCCCGCTCCACGCCGGCGGCGACCGCCGGATCCCACCGCCGCACCACACCATCGAAGTCCACCAGGAGCGCCGTCGCGCGTTCCCGAGCCACTACCCGTTCTCCTCGCCGCGGCCTGGCCGCTCGTCGTCGGTGTCGGCCCGGTTGAGCCGTTGACTGATCACCTGGGTGACCCCGCCGCGCATGGTCACGCCGTACAGCGCGTCGGCGATCTCCATTGTGCGTTTCTGGTGCGTGATGACGATCAGCTGGCTCTTCTCCCGCAACTGGGCCATCAGCGTGATCAACCGGCCCAGGTTCACGTCGTCGAGCGCCGCCTCGACCTCGTCCATGATGTAGAACGGGCTGGGCCGGGCACGGAAGATCGCCACCAGCATCGCCACCGCGGTCAGCGACCGTTCGCCACCGGAGAGCAGCGACAGCCGCTTGATCTTCTTGCCGGGCGGTCGGGCCTCGACCTCGACGCCGGTGGTCAGCAGGTCGTCCGGGTCGGTGAGCACCAGCCGGCCCTCCCCGCCGGGGAACAGCACGGTGAAGACCTGCTCGAACTCGCGGGCGGTGTCGGCGAAGGCGCTGGCGAACACCTCCAGGATCCGCTCGTCGACGTCCTTGACCACGGTGAGCAGGTCACGCCGGGTCGCCTTGAGATCCTCCAGTTGGTCGGAGAGGAATTTGTACCGCTCCTCCAGCGCGGCGAACTCCTCCAACGCGAGGGGGTTGACCTTGCCGAGCAGGGCCAGCTCCCGTTCCGCCTTGGCGGCCCGCTTCTCCTGCACCGGCCGCTCGTACCGGACCGGCTCGGGCACCGGGAGGCCGTCGCGCTCCGCGGCGGCCACCTCCGCCTCGGTCGGCGGCACCGGCTGGCTCGGGCCGTACTCGGCAATCAGAGTCTCCATGGTCAGGCCGAAGTCCTCGGCGGCCTTGGCCTCCAACTGCTCGATGCGCAGCCGCTGCTCCGCGCGGGCGACCTCGTCCCGGTGCACCTGGCTGGTCAGCCGCTCCAGTTCCGCGCCGAATCGTTTGGCGGCGGCCCGTACCTCCTGAAGTTCCGCCTCGCGGGTGGCCCGCTCGCGGGCCACCGCGTCCCGGTGTTCCTCCGCCCGGGCGATGCTGGTGGTCAGTCGGGTCAGCGCCGCGCGCGCGCCGCCGGCGACAGCCCGAGCGATGCCCGCGCCCCGGGTCCGCGCGGCACGCCGGGCCGCGGCCCGCTCCCGCGCCGCGCGTTCGGCTGTCGCCTGCCGGCTCAGCGAGTCGGCCCGGCCGGCGATGGAGGCCACCCGCTCCTCCGCGGTACGCACCGCGAGCCGGACCTCCATCTCGTTCTGCCGGGCCTGCGGCACCATCGCGGCGAGCTGGTCCCGTTCCTCGGTGGAGGGTTCGGCGTCGATAGGGGTCGCCTCCGCCAACCGCAGCCGTTCCGCCAACTCGGCCAGGGCAGTCAGGTCCCGTTCCCGGGCGGCCTCGGCGCGGGCACGGGACTCCCCCAGCCGGTCGGTCTCCGCCTTGGCCGACCGGGCGGCGGCGCCCAGCTCGGCCAACCGGCGGGCGGCGGCGTTGCGGTGGCTCTCCGCCTCCCGCTTGGCCGCGGCGGCGTGCTGTACGCGTTCCTTGGCCTCGGCCACCGCCGCGCGGGCCTCGACAAGTTGCTCACGCAGTTCCGCGCTGGTCCGCTCGGCGGCGAGCCGATTGGCGCGCGCCTCCTCGACGGCCGCCTGCACCTCGATGTGGCTGGGTGCCTTGGCCGACCCGCCGGCTGCCTCGTAGGCGCCGAGCACGTCTCCCTCGCGGGTGACCGCACGCAGCTCCGGCTGACCGGCGATCACCTCGGCGGCCGCGGCGAGGTCCTCGACCACCACCACGTCGCGCAGCGCCCGGTGGACCGCCGGTCGGAGTTGCGGGTCGCAGTCCACCAGGTCGGGTGCCCAGTGGGCGCGGTCGGGCAGCTTGGGGCGCAACGCGTCGGCGGAGCCGAGCATCCCTGGACCGGCGGGACTGCCGACCAGCAACCCGGCGCGGCCGGCGTCGGAGATCTTCAGCAGCCGCATCGCCTCCACGGCCTCGTCGACCCCGGTGACCGCGACCGCGTCGGCCAGCCCGCCCAACGCCGCGGCGAGGGCCGCCTCGTGGCCGGGGGCGACCGTGAGCAGGCCGGCGAGGCTGCCCAGCAGGCCGGGCACCTGGTCGGCGCGGGCCAGCAGCGCACCCGCGCCGTCCTTGCGGCGCAGACCCAGCGCGAGCGCCTCCTCGCGGGCCTTCCAGGTGGCCGCGTCCTTCTCCGCCGCCCGCTCGGCGTCGGCGAGGGAGCGTACGGTCGCCTGCTCCTGTTCCTGGGCGGCGACTGCCTCGGCGTGCCTGGCGTCCAGGTCGGCGTTGTCCCGGTCGGCCTCGGTGGACTGCTCGGCGACCGCGTCCAGCTCGGCCTGGGCCCGTTCGGCCCGGGTCAGCGCGTCGGTGTGCGCCGTGGCGAGGCGTTCGATCTCCTCACCGGCGCTGGTGGTCCGGGCGCGGGCGGAGTTGACCTGCCCGGTCAGCCGGGCCAGGCCCTCCCGCCGGTCCGCGATGGCCTTGGCGGCGGCGACCAGCTCGCGTTCGGCGGCGGCGAGCTGCCGTTCCAGTTCCTGGCGGTGCTCCACCGCCTCGGCGAGGCGGATCTGGTCGTCGGTGAGCGCGGCGCGCAGCTCCTCCTCCTGCTCGCGGACCCGCTCGGCCTCGGCCTCCAGCTGGTCGGGGTCACGGCCGGGGCGTTCGTCGTCGGGGGTGGCGCTGAGGTGCCGCAGCCGTTCCACCGCGAGCTGTTCGATCGAGCGGAACCGCTCCTGCAACGCGGAGAGCTTGTACCAGGTGTCCTGGGCGGCGGCCAGCAGCGGGGCGTCGGAAGCCAGTGCCTCCTCCAACTCCCCGAGGCGGGACTGCACCTCCGCGTGCTCGGCCTCCACCTGCTCACGTCGTTGCCGCAGCGCGGTCTCGTCGGCGATCTCCCGGTCCAGCGTGGTACGCAGGGTGGCCAGGTCGTCGGCGAGCAGCCGCAGCCGGGCGTCGCGCAGGCTGGCCTGGATCACCGCGGCGCGACGGGCCACCTCGGCCTGCCGGCCGAGCGGTTTGAGCTGGCGGCGCAGCTCGGCGGTGAGGTCGGTGAGCCGGTTGAGGTTGGTCTGCATCGCGTCGAGCTTGCGCAGCGCCTTTTCCTTGCGCTTGCGGTGCTTGAGGACGCCGGCCGCCTCCTCGATGAACGACCGCCGGTCCTCCGGCTTGGCGTGCAGCATGCCGTCGAGCCGCCCCTGGCCGACGATGATGTGCATCTCCCGGCCGATGCCGGAGTCGGAGAGCAGTTCCTGGATGTCGAGCAGCCGGCACGAGTCACCGTTGATCTCGTACTCGCTCTCACCGGAGCGGAACATCCGGCGGGTGATGGAGACCTCGGTGTACTCGATCGGCAGGGCACCGTCGGTGTTGTCGATGGTGAGGGTCACCTCGGCGCGCCCCAGCGGGGCCCGCCCGGCGGTGCCGGCGAAGATGACGTCCTCCATCTTGCCGCCCCGCAGCGCCTTCGCGCCCTGCTCGCCCAGCACCCAGGCGATGGCGTCGACGACGTTGGACTTGCCGGAGCCGTTGGGGCCCACCACGCAGGTGATCCCCGGCTCCAGCTTGAGCGTCGTCGCGGAGGCGAAGGATTTGAAACCCTTCACCGTCAGGCTCTTGAGATGCACCTTCTCGATCCTCGTCCGGTGGCCGCCATACCGCAGCCGGGCTGCGCGGACCCTGGTAAACCCGCAGACTAACCCGGAACCGGGCAGGTCGCGCCACGCGACCCACCCACCACGCCCGTCGCCCCGACCCCGGACTCGGCCGGGCCCGGCCCGGAGGCCGGCTCCGCACCACCGCGCGACCATTACCAGGAGTACGCACGAAATTGCGCGCCGGCACATTCGTGTCGGCGCGCTCTGTGTGCGGTGGTGCTATTCGGTTGTGGCGACCAGGTGGGTCAGGTCAGAGCGGGCTCGGCCAGACGGAGCAGATCGTCCGCCTCTGCCGCAGCCGCCGCGAGCCGATCGTTCTCAGCGCGCAGCCGCGTGACCTCGAACTCCAGTGATTGAACCCTGGAACGCAGTCGGGTGACCTCGTCGAGCAGGCGCCGGTCGGGCGCCGCACCTACGTGGCCGTAGAGGGCCTTCGCCATTTTGACTCCTTGAATTGCGCTGCCGGAGAGGCCGGCCAACGCGCGCCCACGTGTACGCGACTACCACTCCCACGAAATTCTGGGCATGGCCGGGCGCGACTGGCGACATCTCCATATTGAGCCGCCAGCCCCTGATTCGTCAAGTTCACGCAGGCCGTAGATCATCCCGGCGTCTACCTGACCCATCGCCGGGGGCTGCCATCAAGGCGCGGACACGCTCTGTCCGGACGCCCCGACTCTACGCTCCGAATCGACGGAACACCTCACCCGGAAGTACAGGGCCCTCTTAACTCTTCCTTAGCCACATTGCCGCTGTTCAACCCCGACACGTAGCGTCACCCCGGTCCATACCCAACCCGTGGAGGCGACAGGCGTGCACGGCTGGAACGATCCGATCGACCCGGCGAACCGCCCTCGGCGACCGGAGCCCACCGATGACCCGGCCTGGTTGACCGACCGACCGGCCCCCCGGTCGTCGTACCTCTTCGGTGACGAACCGGATCACCCCGCCGATGGCCGGCAGCAGGACCAACCGACCGGATGGCAGCAGGACCAGCCGACCGGATGGCAGCAGGACCAGCCAACCGAGTGGCACCAGGCCGCACCAGCCGGTTGGCCGCAGGACCAGCCGGCCGATCGGCACCAGGCCGCACCGGCCGGACGGCACCAGGACCAGCCGGCCGAGTGGCATCGGGAGCAGACCGCCGATTGGCAGCGGGACCAGACCGTCGATTGGCAGCAGAGCCAGCCGGTCGGATGGCAGCAGAGCGAACCGACCGAGCAGTGGCAGCCGGCCGCCACGGAGAGTGCCTGGCCGGAAGGTGCGGGTTGGCACCACGGCGAGCCGCACCGAGCCGACGAGCCCACTGCGGGGCAGCACGAACTGGCCGCCGGAGGCTGGCCGACCGCCGGACAGCACGAGCCGCCCGCCGCAGGCTGGCCGACCACCGGACAGCACGAGCCGCCCGCCGGAGGCTGGCCGACCGCCGAGCCGGCTGTGCCGGTCGGGCCGCCTGGTCCCGACGACCAGGCCACGGCGTACGTCCCGGAGTCGGTCGCCCACCGCGCCGCCGCGCCGGCCCAGATCGGCCGGCGGAGCCGGCGGCTGTCGCGGCCCCTGGTGATGGGCGGTGCCGCCGCGCTGGCCACCCTCGTGGTGAGCGTCGGCGTGGCCGCCCTCGCGCTGCCCGGCGACGAGACCCCGACCAGTACCAGCGCCGGTGAGGTGCCCGTCGCCACCGCCCCGGCACCGCTTGACGAGGAGCCGGCGATTCTCTTCGACGCCCCGGAAACCCCGACCCCGAGCCCTAGTG
>NZ_POTX01000101.1 GCF_003236305.1 Micromonospora endophytica
GTGTGGTGCCGGCCGGAGCCCGGCACCCGCCCCGGGCCTGCTGGTGGTCCCGCCCGGGATACGGGCGTGGGTGGTGGCCCGACCGACCCACGGGGGAAGAGGGTCGGCCGGGCAGTCCTGCGCAGGACGACCAGCTCCGGGGCTTGCAGACCAGGGAGCCGGTCGCTCCGAACTTTGTCAGACTGGACTGATAAAGTCAACGGACTAGTTCGTACTTGTCTTGCAAAGTTCTCTGTGATCAAATGGCGGTGCAGACCAGGGAGTCAACATGCCCGCCAAACCCAAGTGGGCGCAGCTCGCGGACCATATCCGAGAGCAAATCGCGTCCGGAGAACTCGCACCCGGCGACAAACTGCCGTCCACGGCTCAACTTCGCGAGCAGCATGGCGTGTCGGTGGGTGTCGTCCGCCAAGCCATCCTCGTGCTCCAGACCCAGGGTCTCGTGGAGGGTGTGCACGGGCTCGGCGTGTTCGTCGCCGAGCACCCAGCGCCGAGCTGACGCGAATGATCCACACAGTTTCGGGGAAGTTGCTGCCTCCGCCGCAGGCTGACCCAGCAACTTCCCCGAAACTGTGCGACCTGCCCGGTGGGGGCTGAAGCCGGGAGGAGGATCGTGGGTTCACGTCAGGATGTCGGCTCGGGTGGGTTGTCGCGCCAGCGGGCGCGGTAGGCGGCCTCGCTGGCCTCATGGCTGACGCGTTCGGCGAAGACCATCGCGCGCAGCGCCTGCCGAGCCTCGGACATCAGCACCACCTCGGCGGTGACCAGGCCGACGCAGATCGCGGTCAGCAGCCCGAAGGCGGCCAGGCCGGGCAGGAGCATGGCCGGCAGGATGGCGACCGCGAGCACGCCGAGCGTGCCGAGCCGCAGCCAGGCGAGCGTCCGCAGCGTGCGCAGCTGGAACAGCATGTTCCCGGCCAGGTAGCAGATCACCCCGCCGAACAGCAGCGGCACGTCCGGTCCGTGCGCCGGCGTGCCGACCGGCACGCCCGGTTCGGCGATGTCGTACATGATGCCCTCGGCGCCGAGGGCGAAGAGCATGATCCCGGCGATCATCGGCAGGTGCAGGTAGGCGTACGCGTCCCGGGCCATCCGCACCCGGGCGCGGCCCTGGCTGGCGTGCAGGGCGATCCGGGCGGCCGGGCCGATCACGTCGTAGTGCGCCCACCAGAGCGCGGCGGTGAAGACGATGCCGAACACGGCACCGGTCATGCCCGGCCAGGTCGGCGGCTGGCCGATGAGATTGCTGCCCAGGCCGACCGAGATCACCGACTCGCCCAGCGCGATGATCAGGATCAGGTCGTACCGTTCGGTCCAGTGCTCCGCCGAGGTCACCTCCCAGCCCCAGGTGTTGGCGAGCATCCCGGTGCCGTACTGGAGGAGCACGACGGTCACCCACAACGCGTCCCGGATCAGCGCGTCCTTGCCGATGCCGGGAAGGTACAAGGGCAGCAGCGCGGCGGCGAGCAGCAGGATGGTGCTCAGCGTCAGCTCGGGTGCGTACCGGAGCAGTTGCCGGCGTTCCCTCGGGTTGTCGCGGACGACGCGGAGGAACAGGAGCAGGTGTACGGCCCGGATGACCACGTAGCTGACCGCCACCACGATCGGTCCGGCGACGCCGCTCCCGTTCGGGTCCCCGAACGCGCGGGGCAGGGCCACCGCGAAGCAGAAGAGCGCGGCCATCCCGGCGACCATCAGCACCGGCACGTAGCCCTCGCCGATCCGGATCCGGGTGGCCACCACCGTGTGCACCACCCAGCACCACCAGAGCACGGCGAGCACGAGCAGGGCGTGCAGCAGCCCTCGGCCGCTGATGTCGGTGGCGGTGGCCCGGGTGATGTTGAAGAACGAGAAGACGAAGACCAGGTCGAAGAAGATCTCGAACCGGTCGACCCGGGCACCCGGCGCCACCCCGACGGCCGGCCCCAGCCGCCCACGCCAGCCCTTGTCTCCCACGCCCTGAGTCTGGCAACCCCCTGACCAGGCCGAACACGATTTACCCACCCCGCCTGGCGGATCGTGTCGCGCAGCCGCCCCCGGGGGGCCGTGCTCCCGTACCAAGATCTGCTGCGGAAAAGCGGAAGGCGCCCCGGTCGGTGTGACCGGGGCGCCCTCGCGCGGGTGATGCCTGTGCTACAGGCCCAGCTCGGCCTCGAAGTTGCCGGCCTCCAGCCGCTCCTTGACCGCGCTCAGGAAGCGGGCGGCGTCGGCGCCGTCGATCAGGCGGTGGTCGTACGACATGGCCAGGTAGACCATCTGGCGTACGGCGATCACCTCGCCCAACTCCGGGTCGTTCACCACGACCGGGCGCTTGACCACGGCACCCGTGCCGAGCATCGCCGACTGCGGGGTCGGCACGATCGGGGTGTCGAAGAGCGCGCCCCGGCTGCCGGTGTTGGTGAGCGTGAAGGTCGCGCCGGCGATCTCGTCCGGGCTGATCTTGTTGGTCCGGGTGCGCTCGGCCAGGTCGGCGACGCGCTTGGCGATGCCGCCCAGGTTGAGGTCACCGGCGTTGTGGATGACCGGCACCAGCAGCCCGCGCTCGGTGTCCACCGCGATGCCCAGGTTCTCGGCGTCCGGGTAGGTGATCGTCCCGGCGTCGAGGTCCATGCTGGCGTTGACGATCGGGTACGTCTGAAGTGCCTCGATGGCGGCCAGCGCGAAGAACGGCAGGAACGACAGCTTGACGCCGTGCCGCGCCAGGAACGACTCCTTGGCCTGCGCCCGCAGCTTGGCGACCTTGGTGACGTCCACCTCGACGACAGTGGTCAGCTGCGCCGTCTCCTGCAGCGACTGGTGCATCCGCTTGGCGATGGCGGCGCGGATGCGGGGCAGCTTCTCGGTGGTGCCGCGCTTGGTGCTCGGCTGCGGCTTGGCGGCCGGCTTGGCCGGGGCGGCCGGGGCCGACGGCTGTGCCGGGGCCGGGGCGGCCTTGGCGGCGCGGGCCTTCTCCGCCGCCTCCAGCACGTCCTGCTTGCGGATCCGACCACCGACGCCGGTGCCGTTGACCGAGGCCAGGTCCACGCCGTGCTCGCCGGCGAGCTTGCGGACCAGCGGGGTGACGTACCCGGCGGCCTCGCCGTTGGCGCTGGGTGCGGCGGCCTTCGGCGCGGTCGGGGCCGGGGGAGTGGCGGCCTGCTCGGCCTTGGCCGGCTCCGACGCGGTCTCGGCCTCCGCGGCCGGCTCGTTGTAGGACAGACCCGGCGTCGGCTCGGACACCTCGGGCTTCGGCTCGGCCTTCGGCTCCGGCTTGGCCTCCGCCTGCGGCTTGGCTTCCGGCTGCGCCTCGGCCGGGGCGGCACCGGCGGCACCGATCACGGCCAGGGTGGCGCCCACGTCGGCGGTCTCGTCCTCGGCGACCTTGATCTCCAGGAGGGTGCCGGCGACCGGCGAGGGGATCTCGGTGTCGACCTTGTCGGTGGAGACCTCCAGCAGCGGCTCGTCCACCTCGACGGTGTCGCCGACCTGCTTGAGCCAGCGGGTGACCGTACCCTCGGTGACGCTCTCGCCGAGGGCCGGCAGCTGCACCGGGGTGCCCTCACCCGACGCAGCGGCGGCCTGGGCCGGCTGCTCGGCCGGCTCCTGGACGGCCGGCTGCTCCGCCTCGGCCTGCGGCTGCGCGGCGGCCTCGGCGGCCTGCTCGGCCGGGGGCTCCTGCGCGGCGGGGGCCTCCTGCTGCTGCCCGCCGGCCCCGCCGCCGGCCGACTCGCCCTCGCCGGAGATCACCGCCAGCTCGCTGCCGACCTCGGCCGTCTCGTCCTCGCCCACCACGATCCGGGTCAGCACGCCGGCCGCGGGGGACGGGATCTCGGTGTCGACCTTGTCCGTGGACACCTCCAGCAGCGGCTCGTCGACCTCGACGGTGTCGCCCTCCTGCTTGAGCCAGCGCGTGACGGTGCCCTCGGTGACGCTCTCGCCGAGCCGGGGCATGGTGACCGATACCGGCATGTTCTCCAGACTCCTTCGTTTCCCTGGTGGGGGGATCATCGCCCGTCGCCGGACGCCGCGGTTACGTCGTGGTCAGGCGTGCGCGTGCAGCGGCTTGCCGGCGAGGGCCAGGTGCGCCTCGCCCAGGGCTTCGTTCTGCGTCGGGTGGGCGTGCACGAGCTGTGCCACCTCACCCGGGTACGCCTCCCAGTTGTAGATCAGCTGCGCCTCGCCGACCAGCTCGCCGACCCGGGCGCCGACCATGTGCACGCCGACCACCGGGCCGTCCTCTACCCGGACCAGCTTCACGAAGCCCGCCGTCTTGAGGATCTGGCTCTTGCCGTTGCCGCCGAGGTTGTAGTTGTAAGTCTTGATCTTGTCAGCACCGTACTGCTCCTTGGCCTTCGCCTCGGTGAGGCCGACCGAGGCCAGCTCCGGGTCGCAGTAGGTGACCCGGGGGATGCCCGCCTCGTCGATCACCGCCGGGTTCTGGCCCGCGATCTCCTCGGCGACGAAGATGCCCTGCTGGAAGCCGCGGTGAGCGAGCTGGAGGCCGGGCACGATGTCGCCGACCGCGTAGACGTTCGGCACGTTGGTGCGCAGCCGCTCGTCGGTGAGCACGTAGCCCCGGTCGGTCTTGACGCCCTGCTCCTCGTACCCGAGGTTGGCGGTGTTCGGGCCCCGGCCGACCGCGACCAGCAGCAGCTCGGCCTCGACGGTGTCGCCGCCGGCGATGGTCACCTTGACGCCGTTGTCGGTCTTCTCGACCTTCTCGAACGGCTTGCCGACCTTGAAGTTGATCTTCCGCTTGCGGAATGCCCGCTCCAGCGCCTTCGACGACTCCTCGTCCTCGGCGGCGACCAGTCGGGGCAGCGCCTCGACGATCGTCACATCCACCCCGAAGGACTTCCACACGCTGGCGAACTCGACGCCGATCACCCCGCCGCCGAGCACGATCGCCGAGGCGGGGACGCGGTCCAGGACCAGCGCGTGGTCGCTGGTGATCACCCGCTCGCCGTCGATCTCCAGGCCGGGCAGGCTCTTGGCGTACGAGCCGGAGGCCAGCACGATGTTGCGGCCGGTGTACCGCTTGCCGTCGACCTCGACCGCGTTCGGCCCGACCAGCTTGCCGTGCCCCTCGACGATGGTGATCGACTTGTTGCCCTTGAGCATGCCCTGCAGACCCTTGTAGAGCCGGGAGATCACACCGTCCTTGTACGCGTTCACCCCGGCCATGTCGACGCCGACCAGCTCGGCCTTGATGCCGAACTGCTCCGACTCGCGGGTCTGGTCGGCGATCTCGGCGGCGTGCAGCAGCGCCTTGGTGGGGATGCAGCCGTTGTGCAGACAGGTGCCGCCGAGCTTGCCCTTCTCGACCAGCGCGACGGTCAGGCCCAACTGGACGGCGCGCAGCGCGGTCGCGTAACCGCCGCTACCACCTCCGAGGATGACGATGTCGAAGGTTGCGTCGTTCGGCTCGCTCACGTCCAACTCCCAGGTCGCTTCGCTGCATCGGGGGTCACGGTGGGATAACAGGAACACACCCCACCTCGGCCATCTTGTCACCACCGCGCCGAAGCCGCGTACCGAGGTGCCCAACGACACGTTGCCGCCCGTACCCTTGGCGGTGCCTTCGATGACGGACGGGTGGAGGAGACGGCTCAGTGGGACTGTTCCGGCGACGTAAGCAGGCACGCACGGCCGACCCCGACCGTACGGCTCATCGCGCCGACCTGGAGCACCTGGAGAACTTCGTCCGGACCAGAAAGGGCGTCGAGGCGTACATCGAGCCGCGGACCACTGTCACCGAGACCACCGTCATCCTGATCGCCGACGACGGCGAGTGGACCCGGCGCCGCATCGACGGGCCGGACGGCGCGCGGCGGTTCGCGTACCGGGTCAGCATCCCGGTGTACGACGTGGCGCTGATGGGCTATCCGCAGCGCATGCGCGACTACAACGAGCGCCGCAAGCGCCGCCCCGAACTCTACTGACCCGCGCCGCCTCGCGCGGTGCTGGCGAGCGCCGCGCCGCGCTGAGGTGAGGTGTTAATAGGGGCCCCCTGCTATGCACCAGGCGTTAGCAGGGGGCCCCTCCTTACACCTCAGCCGTGGGTGGCGATGTCGTCGATCAGGTGCAGCAGGGTGCGGACCGGTACGCCGGTGCCGCCCTTGGTCCAGTAACCGGTCGCCTCACCGGTGTGGTACGACGGGCCGGCGATGTCGATGTGCGCCCAGTCGACCTCGTCGGTGACGAACTCGCGCAGGAACACCCCGCCCTGGAGCATGTGACCGGCGCGGTCCATGCCGGCGTTGACCTGGGAGATGTCGGCGACCTCGGAGTCCATGCCCTTGCGTACGTCGTCCGGCAGCGGCATCGGCCAGGCCGGCTCGCCGACCGCGTCGCCGGCGGTCTGGACCCGCTCGCACAGCTCGGTGGAGCCCATCACGCCGGAGATCCGCTTGCCGAGCGCGACCACCTGACCGCCGGTCAGGGTGGAGGTCTCGAACAGGTAGTCGCAGCCGTCCTCGCAGGCGCGGGCGATCGCGTCGGCGAGGATCATCCGCCCCTCGGCGTCGGTGTTGAGTACCTCGACCTTCTTGCCGTTGTACATGGTGATCACGTCGCCGGGCCGGTACGAGCTGCCCGAGGGCATGTTCTCCGCCATCGGCACGTACGCGGTCACCGCCACCGACGGCTTCAGCTCGGCCACGGCCAGCATGGTGGCCGCCACCGCCGCCGCGCCGGCCATGTCGGACTTCATCTCCCACATGCCCTGGGCCGGCTTGATCGAGACACCGCCGGTGTCGAAGGTGATGCCCTTGCCGACGAGCGCCACCCGCTTGCCGGTGCCACCACCGTCGGGCGTGTAGGTCAGCTTCACCAGGCGCGGCGGGGCCTCCGAGCCCTGCCCGACCGCGATGATCCCGCCGTACCCGCCCTCGCGCAGGGCGACCTCGTCGAGCACCTCGACGCCGAGACCGGCGGCCCGTGCCGCCTCGGCGACCGAGTCGGCGAAGGCCGGCGGACGCAGCTCGTTGGGGGCGATGTTCACCCAGTCCCGGGTACGCCGTACCGCGGCGGCCACCGCCGTCGCCCGGGAGATCTCGGCCTGCGTGGCCGCGTCACCGGCGTCCGGCACGGCCACCAGCACCTCGGCCACCGGCTCCCGCCGGCTCGGCTGCGGCCGGGTCTTGTAGCCGGCGAACCGGTAGCCGCCCAGCAGTGCCCCCTCGGCGACCGCCCGCACCGCAGCGGTGGCGTCGGCGTCGTCGGGCAGCGGCAGCGCGAGGGCCACCCGAGGGGCGCCGGCCAGGGCCCGCACGGCGGCCCCCGCGGCCCGCCGTAGGGTCTCCGGCTCCGGTGCCGCGCCACGCGGTTCCGCGCCCAGGCCGACCACGGCGATGATCGGGGCGGTCACGGTGCCCAGGGTGGCCAACTTGGTCACTTCGCCGGGACCGCCGGTCGCGCCGAGCAGCGCCAGGGTCTCGGTCAGCTTGCCGTCGAACGCGGCGGCGATGCTCTCCGCGCCGGTGGCGAGCAGCAGGGTGCCGGCGAGGCCGCTGGTGGCGTCCTGCTCGCTGGTCGTACTGTGCACGCCGATCACGATCGCGTCGACGGCGAGTTCGGCGGGGTCGGTGTCGACCAGGCTCAGGGTGGTGCTGGGCGATGTCACGGAAGCTGCTCCCGGGCGGGCCGGGCCGGTCGCGGGTGGCGTACCGGCGGTCGAGTTCGCCGACGGATGTTTATCCGTCGGACGTCGGTGCTGGCCCTCCGGCTCATCCGGCGGGCCCCGCCGATGCTAACCAGCCCCGCCGGTCCCGGTAAGTTGCGACCCATGACCGACGTGACCACCGACGCCGCCGGGACCCGGCTGCGTCGTTCTCCGCTGGCGGGGCGGCACACCGCCCTCGGCGCCAAGTTCGCCCCGTTCGGCGGCTGGGAGATGCCGCTGGAGTACGCCGGCGGCGGGGTGCTGCGGGAGCACACCGCGGTGCGTACCGGCGTCGGCGTGTTCGACGTGTCGCACCTGGGCAAGGTGCGGGTGACCGGGCCGGGGGCGGTGGCCTTCCTCAACGCCTGCCTCAGCAACGACCTGGACCGGATCGGGTCGGGTCGGGCGCAGTACACCCTCTGCTGCGACGACGCCACCGGCGGCGTGGTGGACGACCTGATCGCCTACCGGTACGCCGACGACCACGTCTTCCTCATCCCGAACGCGGCGAACACCGCCGAGGTGGTGCGCCGGCTGCGGGCCGCCGCGCCGCCGCAGGTCACGGTCACCGACGAGCATCAGGCGTACGCCGTGCTGGCGGTGCAGGGGCCGGGTTCGGCGGAGCTGCTGGGCGGACTGGGTCTGCCCACCGGGCACGACTACATGAGTTTCTCGGCAGCCACCCTCGACGGCGTGGAGCTGACCGTCTGCCGCACCGGTTACACCGGCGAGCTGGGCTACGAACTGGTCGTCCCGGCCGGCGACGCGGTCGCGGTCTGGGACGTGTTGTTCGCCGCCGAGCCGGCGCCGCAGGCGTGCGGCCTGGCTGCCCGGGACACGCTGCGCACCGAGATGGGCTACCCGCTGCACGGGCAGGACCTGTCGATGGAGATCACTCCGGTGCAGGCCCGATCGGGCTGGGCGGTGGGCTGGGACAAGCCGGCGTTCTGGGGGCGCGACGCGCTGCTCGCGGAGAAGGCCGCCGGTCCGGCGCGTACGCTGCGCGGCCTGGAAGCCGTCGAGCGGGCCATTCCCCGCCCCGGCATGGCGGTGTTCCACGGTGACACCCGGGTCGGCACCGTGACCAGCGGCACCTTCAGCCCCACGAAGAAGCAGGGCATCGCCCTGGCCCTCATCGACACCACCCCGAGCCCTCTCCCCGACGGCACCGAGCTGCACCTGGACCTCCGCGGCCGCCGAGCCCCCGTCCGCCTGACCCGTCCCCCCTTCGTCCACCCCTCCGTCAAAACCAGCAGTTGATTATGAAGTTGTTGTCACGCCACGCCGCGCGGGGTGACAACAACTTCATGATCAATCAGGGTGTCGGCGGAGGGATCAGGCCGGGCGGTCGGAGGGGTTGCCGGCGTCTAGGACGGCCTGGGTCCAGCCGCCCTCGGTGACGCCGGTTCCGTCGAGAACGGCCCAGTCGACGACATCGGTGGTCTCGATCACCACAGGGGAGCCGATGCGTACGGTGGGATCGGTGTTGGCGTCGCTGGCGCTCGCGCCGGTGATCCGTTCCGGGGTGTCCCAGGTGAGCACGGTCGCCCAGACGTACTCGGGGCCGTCGTCGCCGGGCAACCCGTACTTGACCACCAACTGGGTCTCCGGCGGCAGGTGTCCGGTGCGGAAACGGGCGCGGATGTCACCGAGACCGGCGCGGGCGGTGGCGACCGCCCGGCTCATCGCGTCACCCGAGCGGGCGTAACGCACGTCGGGCTGGATGCCGGCGAAGAGGGTGGCGCAGGCGGTGGCGAAATAGCGCCCGGCCGGGCCGGGATGCCCAGCGGGCGGACGCAGGCTGAGGAACGAGTCGGCCTCCGGGTCGGTGGCCGGGTCCAGCTCCAGCCGCAGCAGCACCGGCGGGGTCGCGCCGTGTTGCTCCGGATTTCCGTACGCCACCGCGATGTCGTGCCCCGTCACCGTGGCCAGCACCGGCAGCTGCACGAAGGCCGGCACCTCGTCACCGGCCAACCCGTCGGTCCAGTCCCGCAGCAGCCGCCGGGCGGCACCCGTCATCACCGCGCCCCACGCCCGGGTCAGGTGGTCCGGCACCCCCTGGGTCTGCAACTCCAGCAGACCGAAACGACGCAGCCCCTTCGTGGTGAACCAGAGCCCCTCGGCGTCCGACGAGTACGGCACCAGGATCCAGTCGACCAGCCGCACCCGGCCCTGCGCGTCCGGCAGCGACCGCAACGCCGCACCCGGATCCAGGAACTGCAACCCGAAGACGTCGACCACGTCGCCGCCCACCGCCTCGGCCACCGCCGCCGCCACCGCGCGGGCCGCCCACTCGTGCGCCGGTGGCCAGCCCGGCCGGTACTCGGCCTGCACCACCACCAGGTGGCTTGCGTCGGCCAGCCGGTCCAACTGCGCCTCCTGGGCACCGAAGGCGGTGAGCAGATCCGGTGGCAGCGCGGGAAACTCGCCGATCGGGCGGACGTCGACGCTCATCAACGGGCTGTCCAGCATCTGCCGGGCCAGCCCGTGCACCGGCTCGGCCAGCCGGCCGGCCAGCCCGCGTACCGCCGTCCGGGCGCTGACCGCCGGCAGTCCCGCCGTCGGCACCAGGTAGGTCGCGCTGAGCGACTCCGGGACCGGTACGGGCAGGAAGTCGTCGGTGATGAGCATGTCGTCCCCTGGGGTGCCGCGGGCGGTGCTGTCGTGGGAGAACGCTACCCGCCACTGGCGGCCCCGCTCAGCCGGACAGCAGCAGTCCCAGGTAGACGAGTGTGGTGACCACCTCGACGGTGGCACCGAGCACGTCACCGGTGATCCCGCCGAGGCGGCGTACCGTGTGCCGCAGCAGCCCGGCCGCGACGGCGAGCGCGGCGAGCACGGCCAGCGGCCCCTGCCAGGGGCGGCCCGGCACCGTCGCGATCGCCGGCAGGGCGACGGCGGCCGTCCCGGCGATCAGCGCGACCGGCCCGACGGTGCTGGCCACCAGCGCGCCGAGCCCGTCCGGTCGAGCCGGCGGGACACCCCGCCGGCAGGCAAACGTCACCCCGAGCCGGCCGGCTGCGGTGGCCGTCACGACCGCTGCGAGCACCACCGGCCAGGACCGGGCGGCCAGCTCGGCCAGCGCCGCGGCCTGCACCAGCAGGACCAGCACCAGCGCGACCACACCGAACGGGCCGACGTCCGGCTTCTTCATGATCTCCAACGCGGCCGGACCTCGCCGGTACGAGCCGAGCGCGTCCACGGTGTCGGCCAGCCCGTCCAGGTGCAGCCCCCGAGTGAGCAGGGCACCCACCCCGACGGTCACCCCGGCCGCGACAAGCGGCGTGGTGAGCGGGGCGAGCAGCAGCAACACCCCGGCCAGCGGTACGCCCAACAGCGCACCCACCACCGGGGCGAGCGCCATGGCGGTGCCGGCGGTGGCCCGATCGATCCGGCCGGCGTGCACCGGCGCGACAGTGAACGTGGTGAGCGCGAGCCGCGCCCCGGCGATGAGCCGGGGCTCAGCCGACACGCGTGCCGGTGGGATCCGCCGACCGGGCCGGCGAGGTGCTGGTCGGCCCGGGGCCCTCGGGTTCGGGTTCGCGGAAGTCGGGCTCGTCCTCCTCGGCCGGCTCCTGCGGCCCGGCGTCACCGTCGCCGGCTGGCGCGGCGTCGCCGTTGCCCGCCGGCTCGCCGCCACCGTTGCCGGCTGGCGCGGCGTCGCCGTTGCCCGCCGGCTCGCCGTCACCGTCCGTCGGCCCGGCCGGAGCCTCGGCCGACCCGGCGTCGGTGCTGCGCTCCGGGCGGATGGGCAGGTCGGCGGCGAGAGCCAGCGCCGAGCGCAGCAGCGGAAGCACGGTGAGCGCGTTCGCCCCCTCGCCGAGGCCGAGCCGCAGCTCGGTCAGGGCAGTCAGGCCGAGCACGTCGGCGGCGAGCCGGACCGCGGGGTCTCCGCCGTGGTCGGCCAGCAGGCACCAGTGCCGGGTCTGACCGGCCAGGTCCCGACTGACCAGGCAGGCGGCCACGCCGACCGGCCCGTCCAGCAGCACCGGGGTGCGGCGGGCGGTCGCGCCGAGCAGGATGCCGGTGGCGACGGCGATCTCGCCGCCGCCGAGCTGGGCCAGCACCTCCTTGGCGTCGCGGGAGCGGCGGCGGGTGCGGTGCAGCGCGTCCCGGACCGCCGCGCAGCGGGCCATCCAGGCCAGGTCGTCGATCCCACCGTTCTCGGTGACCACCCGGGCGAGCACCGCGGGCGGCTCGGCTCCGGCGGTGGCCGCGAGCACCGCCGCCGCCGCGGCCTCGGCACCGGCGCCGCACGCCGCCAGCACCAGCAGTTGTACGCCGGCGTCCGCGGCCTCCTCGGCCAGCCGCCAGCCGTAGCGCAGGGCGGACTCGACCTGCTCGGCGGTGAGCGCCGGCCCCTCCTCGATGGGCGCGGCGGCCGGGGCGTCGATCACCTGGAGGCCCGCGCCGTTCTCGGCGGCCAGCCGGGCGAGCACACCCTGACCGGCGGCGGCCTGACGGGCCCGGCGGGTCGACTCCCCGGGCAGCGTGCCGGCGGCGGCACCGCCGGTGTAATCGCCGTGCAGCAGCAGTACGCGCACCGACCGCCAGGTCGCCGGGGTCGAGGTGCCCTGGGTGGCGGCGGCGAACGAGACCACCTGCTCCAGGACGCCGAACCCGGTGACCGGCACGTCCAGGGTGGCCAACCGCGCCACGGCCTGCGGCCCGGCCTCGTCGTCCGGCATGGGCAGTTCCAAGCCGGGCTGGATGTCCGGTCCGCTCTCGGCGGACGCCGCCGCGCCGGCGGAGCCGATCACGGTGGGCGTGGTCTCGGTGGTGGGTAGCTCCGGCGTGCTCACCGGCGGGGAGACCGGCAGGGCGCCCGCGCTGTCGACCGGTGCGGCACCGGCGGAAGCGCCAGGCGTCGGGCGGCCCTGGGTGGGCACCGCCGTGGTGAGGGCGGTGGTGGGCGGGGAGCTGGCAGCCGGCGCGACCTCGGCCGGCTTCAGCCGGCACGGCTGGCCGGCGACCACCAGGATCACCGTGTCGCAGGCGTCGGCCACGGCCCGGTTGGCCGCGCCTAGCGCGTCGGTGAACGCCCGACCCAGCGGCGTGGTCGGCACCAGGGAGAGCCCGACCTCGGGGCTGACCAGCACCAGCCGGGCCGGGCAGGCGCGCACGGCGGCGGCCAGTTCGTCGATCGTGGCGGTGTCGTCGGCCGGCTGGTGCGCCGGGTCCAGCAACACGGTGACCCAGCCGCCCAGGTCGTCGACGAGCAGCGTCTCGCCCGGCCGGGCGGCGGCGATCACGTCGGCCAGCCGGCGCGGATCGGCGGCGGTCTCCTCGGTGCTCCAGGAGGCCGGCCGGCGGGCCCGATGGGCGGCCAGCCGGGCCGACCACTCCGGGTCGTCGCCCGCGCCGGCCGCGGTGGCCACATACCGGACCGAGGCCGCGTCGGCGACCAGGGACTCGGCGAACTCCGACTTGCCGGAGCGGATGCCGCCCAGCACCAGGACGCTGTTCCACCCGTCTAGGGACATGCCCGTACCTTACGGCCAGCCGGGTGCCGGTGGCACCGCAGGTACGCCCGCGCAGCCACCGCCCGGCGACGACTCACTGCTCCTCGGGGGCCCGATACATGTAGTCGTTGGGGTTGACGTCGGCAGGCTTCGGGTCCTCCTGCCAGGCGCCCTCGCCGGGGCGGGCCTGGAGCGCTTCGATCAGCTCCTCCCGATCCATGTCGCGGGCTCCCTCGATGCCGCCGCGTACCGCGATGTCGCGCAGCTCCGTGATGTCCATCTGCGGGATCGGTGTCGTCATCCTCGCCTCCTGTCCCAGATCACGTTCCTCCCGACACATACCCGGCGACACGAGGGTCAGTCGCGCTGCGCAGGGACCCGCTCTGGCCCGGTCGCCGCGCGCCCGGCCGACTACGCTGGCGGAGGTCCGTCCCACGGGACATCAACGGCGAGGGGAGACGCGCACATGGCGTGGAGCTGGCGGTACGAGGGCGCGAACGGCGAGCCGGCCGAGGGACCGGCCGAGTCGTTCGGCAGTCAGGCGGACGCCGAGTCCTGGATCGGCCAGACCTGGCGGGAGCTCGCGACGTCCGGCGTCACCTCGGTAGCGCTCGTCGAGGACGACCGGGTGGAGTACCGGATGAGCCTGCTGCCCGCGGCGGAGTGATGACGCCCCGGGACGCCGAGCCGCTGGTGCTCGGGGTGCCCCGGGCGGCGTTCCGGCCCAGCCCGGTCTTTCTCGCCCTGGTCGCGCTGCTGGTCACCAGTGCCGTGGTGACCTGGCACGGCATCGGCAACGTCCGGCTCGGGGTCTTCGGGTTCGTCGTCTCCGGCTGGCTGGTCTCGCTCTGCCTGCACGAGTACGCCCACGCCGTGGTGGCGTACCGGGCCGGTGACCGCAGCGTGGCCCATCGCGGCTATCTGACCCTCAACCCGCTGAAGTACAGCCACCCGCTGCTCTCCATCGCGCTGCCGGTGGCGGTGGTGCTGCTCGGCGGCATCGGTCTGCCCGGCGGTGCGGTCTGGGTGGACCGGCACGCGATTCCCGGGCGGCTGCGGCACACCCTGGTCAGCCTCGCCGGCCCGGTCACCAACGTGCTGTTCGCGCTGGTGCTGGTGGCGGTGCTGCGGATCGGCGCGCCCGGCGGCGGGCCGGTGGAGTTCTGGGCCGCGGTGGCCCTGCTCGCCTTCCTCCAGCTCACCGCCAGCCTGCTCAACCTGCTGCCGGTGCCGGGGCTGGACGGCGGCAACATGATCCAGCCGTGGCTGAACCCGCAGTGGCGGCGGATGTACGACCTGTTCGCGCCGTACGGCTTCATCCTGCTGTTCGCGTTGCTCTGGAACCCGCGCATCGGCGGCTGGTTCTTCGCCGCGGTCTTCGCGATCGGCGACCTGCTCGGCCTGCCACCCTGGCTCTACGCCGCCGGCCTGGACCTGATCCGGTTCTGGCAGGGCTGAGCCGGGCCCGGTCGGCGGCCACCGGTTGGCCCGGCCGGCGTCAATCTCGACGCCGGCCGGGTCGGCCGGGTCAGGGACGTTCGGCGGGGGATTCGGTACGCGCCGGGTCCCGCTCGGTCACCGGGTCGACGATCTCGTCGATCGCCTTGAGCAGAGCGGCGTCGAGCTTGACGCCTGCCGCCTTGACGTTGTCGTGCACCTGCTCGGGGCGGGTCGCGCCGACGATGGCCGAGGAGACGTTGGGGTTCTGCAGCACCCAGGCGATGGCGAGCTGGGCCATGCTCAGCCCGGCCTGGTCAGCCAGCGGCTTGAGCTGCTGCACCCGGGTCAGCACGTCGTCGTCGAGCCACTTGGCGATGAAACCGGCACCGGACTTCTCGTCGGTGGCCCGGGAACCGGCCGGCGGCGGCTGGCCGGGGAGGTACTTGCCGGAGAGCACACCCTGCGCCATCGGCGACCAGACGATCTGCCCGACGCCCAGCTCCTCACTGGTGGGCACGACCTCGCTCTCGATGATCCGCCACAGCATCGAGTACTGCGGCTGGTTGGAGACCAGCGGGATGTGCAGTTCCCGGGCGAGGGCGTGGGCCTCGCGGATCTGCGACGCCTTCCACTCGGAGACGCCGATGTAGTGCGCCTTGCCGGAGTGCACGACGTCGGCGAACGCCTCCATCGTCTCTTCCAGCGGGGTGTGGTAGTCGTACCGGTGGGCCTGGTAGAGGTCCACGTAGTCGGTCCGCAATCGGCGCAGCGAGCCGTTGATCGACTCCATGATGTGCTTGCGGGACAGGCCCCGGTCGTTGCGGCCGGGCCCGGTGGGCCAGTACACCTTGGTGAAGATCTCCAGGCCCTCGCGCCGCTCCTGCTCCAGCGCCCGGCCGAGCACGGCCTCGGCCCGGGTGCCGGCGTACGTGTCGGCGGTGTCGAAGGTGGTGATGCCGGCGTCCAGGGCGGCCCGGACACAGGCGAACGCCGCCTCCTCCTCGACCTGTGAACCGTGGGTGACCCAGTTGCCGTACGAGATTTCACTGACCAGCAGGCCGGAACGGCCAAGGTGTCGGAATTCCATTCCCTGACCCTAGCCCGCCCCGGATGCGTGCCGCCGATCGCGCCGGTGCCGCTCGGACCACCACGGGCCGCTGACGCCGCCCGTGGTGTTGCGGCACGGCGTGGTCGGCCGCCGGGTCAGAGCACCGGGCTCGCGTCGGTGAGCAGCGCCTCGATCTCCGCGATCACCTTGTCGGGATGGTGGAACACCGGATCGATCAACGGCCGGCCGCGCCGGTCGAGGGCACCCCAGCGACCACCACCGTTGGTGGCCAGGAAAGCCACCGGGTGAATGAACAGGGCCGGATGCGCGGGTGAGACGATCACCTGACCGGTGCGGTCCACCACGCCCTTGCGGCCGGCCAGGTCCACCACGGCCAGCCCCTCGTCGGTGAAACCGTCGATGTACCGGCCCCCGACGAGGGCGGTGTGGAAACCGTGGTAGCGGGTGGGCACCACGATCTGGCCGGTACGGTCCACGGCACCCCAGCCCTCCCGGCGGACAGCCGCGACACCCTTGCGGAACGGCCGCACCTCGGCGAATCCGGGTGGCACCACCACCTCGCCGGTGCTGTCGACGGCCAGCCAACCGCTCTCGTCCCGCACCACCCAGGCCAGTCCCTCGGAGAACGGTCGGGCCGCGAGGTAGCTCGGCTCGATCACCGTCTCGCCGGTCGGACCGATCAACGACCACCGGTCCGTCTGCGGGCCACGCACCCAGGCCAGACCCTCCGAGAAGGGCTGCGCCTCGGCGTACCGGGCCGGCACGACCAGGTCACCCTCACCGTCGGCGTAGCCCCACAGACCCTGACCGCCGTCGCGGGCCGGCACCGGGGAACGGTCCCGCTCCAACACCTCGTCCCAACCACGGGGGTACGGCCCGAAGCCGCGTTCGGCGGCCCGGGCGGCGAGCGCGTCCAACCCGACCCGGACCCGGGCGAGCAACTCCGGGTCGCCCTCGCCCCGCAGGTCGAGCGCCCGCTCGAAGTGGTGGCACGCCTCGATCAACCGCCCCTGGTCATAGCAGCTACGGGCGGCGTGCTCGTGCAGGGCGGCGCGCAGCCGATCAGGCAGCTCGGCCGAGTTCGCCTCCGCGAACAGCCGGTCGGCCTCGGCGAAATCGCCACGCCAGCGCAACACGTGCGCCAACCGCGCCTGGGCCAGCGCCGTCCGACGCAGTTCCCCGGTCGCCTCGGCGTAGGTCAACGCCATCCGGCCGTCGTCCAACGCCTCGTCAAGGTCACCGAGAACCCGCGAGACCACCGCCCGCAGGCTCAGCAAGCGCGCCCGGGACCGGTTGTCCAGAGCCGAGGCGAGCTTGTCGGTGAGCCGTTCCCGGATCGTACGCAACTCGTCCGGTTCGTCCGCGACCTCGCGCAACGTCGTCGGGTCGAGTTGCCAGCGGTAGCCCGCCAACACCTGCTCGGGATCGGCCGCTGGCTCCGGCACCACGGCCGCGCTCTCGTCCGCCGTTTCGTCCACCGGCTCCGACGCCGTTTCGTCCCCGGACTCGGAAATCGGCTCGTCCACCGGTTCGCTGTCCGCCACGGAGGTGAAGGCGGGCGGTGCGGAGACCGGCGGTGACGCGAGGTCGGCCAGCGGCGCAGGGTCGAACAGCGAGGCGGCGTTGGGCAGCGGCGCGAGGTCGGACAGTGGCGCGGCGTCGAACAGTGAGGCGGCCTCGGACAGTGGCGCGGCGTCGGGCAGTGGCGCGTCCGCGCTCGGCGGTGCAGGGGTCGGTGGTGAAGAGGCCGGTGGCACGAGGTCGGCCGCCGGTTCACCCACCACCGGTGGCGCGGAGACCGGCGCGGCGGAACGCGGCATGGCTGGCGGTGGTGCGGAGGCCGGCGCCCTGGTCTGCGGCGATGCGGACCCGGGGTGAACCGGTGACGTGGAGGTCGTGGACCCGGGTGGTGCCGGTGGTGCCGAGGTCGGGGCCACCGGTGTCGCCGGCCCCTCGTCGTCGGACCGGATCGGCGGTGCGTCCACCGGTTCGACCTTCGGCGGCGCTGGTTCGGCCTTCGCTGGGGTCGGGTCGGGCGCGGGTGAACCGAACCACGCCTGCGGGCCGGAGGAGGCGGACTGGACCGGCCCGGACTCGCTCGACGCCGAAGGTGGCGGAACGTACCGGGCCGGCTTCCGGGGGACCGGGCCGGCTGGTGCCGGCGGCGACGTCGGCTGCTCGCCACCCGCGTCGAACCGCTCCGGTGGCCGGTCCAGCCCGGCACGGGCGGCCGGAGCCGCCGGGGGGTTCGTCCCGCCGTCCCGGCCGGACGACGAACCACCCGAGGGCACCTGGTTACCGGTGTCGGCCGGCGGACGGACCGGCCCGGGAGCCGCCGGTCCGAAAGCCGCAGGCGCGGATACCGGCCGTGCGGTGCTGGGCGGCGCGGATACCTGTCGAGTGGTGTCGGGCGGTGCGGAGACGGGCCGGTACGAGGGCGGCGCGGAGGCGGGCCGCGCGGTGGTGGGCGGTGCGGAGACGGGCCGGTACGAGGGCGGCGCGGAGGCGGGCCGCGCGGTGATCGGTGGTGCGGATATGGGTGGTGCGGCGGCGACCGGCGGCGCCACAGGTGGCGGGGTGGCCACGACCGGCTGGTCGAGCAGAGGGGCGGGACGGACCTGGTGCCCCTGCAACGGGGCGGGACGCACCTGGTGCTGGTGCAGGGGGGCCGGTCGCACCGTGTCCCCGGTCGGTGCGGGTTCGGTGGAGGCTGCCGGACGGCGCGGATCGGCAGCGACGGGGCGATCCTGGTCGGCCCGCGCGGCGGGACGCCGGTCCAGGTCCGGCCCGGGTCCGTAGCCGCGTTCCTGAGCACTCGGGGCGGTCGCGTCCCGGCGGGCCACCTGCGGCCAGTCACGCTCAGGTGCGGGCGACGTCGGCCGGGCCCGCCCCGCCGCGGGGGAGACCGGCCGGTCGTAGACCGGTCCAGGAGAGACCGGCCGGTCGTACGCCGGCGCGGGGGAGACCGGGAGGTCGGGCACCACCGACAGGTGCGGTCGATTCGGGTGCGGCGGCTCGCGGTCGGGCGCGGGAGAGACGGGCCGGTCGAGGTCGGATCGCTGCGCGGCCGGCCGATCGGTCACGAACCGTTCGGGGCCGGGTGCGTCCGGTCGGAGTTCGTCGCGTCGGCCATGCTCCGGCGGCGGAGCGACCGGACGCTGGTACTCGCGATGGTCCCGGCCGGCGCTCGGCCGCAGTGGTCCCGGCTCAGGCCAGGGCAGGCCGCTGACCGGCGAACCGGCGTACGACTCCGGGTTCCGGCTGACGGGCTCCGGGCGGCCGGGCTCGAGCGACCGGTCGGGGCGGTCCCGCTCGTCGCGCGGCTCGTGGACCGGTTCCTCGTCGACATAACCGTCCGGGTAGGGGGCACTGTCCGGGTCCCCGACGCCGAACTCCTCCCGGTACCCGTCCACCCATAGGCCCTCGTCGTAGCTGGGCTCACCCGGGTGGCTGCTCCACTGGTAACGGGAACGCTGCGGCGTACCGTCGCCTGTGGACCGGCGGTTGTCGGTGCCGGCCGGCCGCTGCGGGGTGGCGGCCGGACGTCGCTGCTCGCCCGGTTCCGGCAACCACCCGTTCTCGGGGCCGCCGTCAGAGACGGGCGCGCCGCGGAACCGGTACTGGTCGCGGTCGGTCGGCTCGGCCCGACGCGGCCGCTGGGCGTAGCCGTCGGGCTCGCGTCGCTCCGGTCGGTCGGATCGGTCCGGTCGGTCGGATCGCTCCGGTCGGTCGAATCGGTCCGGTCGGTCGGGTCGGTCGGGTTCGCGGCGGGGGTAGCCGTCTGACTCGTGCCGGCCCCGCCGTGGCGGGTAGCGGTCGGGGTCGCGCCGGTCGGTGTCGCGTGCGGGGTAGCGATGGGGTTCGCGCGGGTCGGTGTCGCGGGCGGGAAAGCGGTCGGTGTCGCGGGCGGGGTAGCGGTCGGTGTCGCGGGCGGGGAAACGGTCGGCGTCACGTGCGGGAT
>NZ_POTX01000102.1 GCF_003236305.1 Micromonospora endophytica
GGGTGGGGGTACGCGGCAGCCCCGGGTGGTGGCGGATGCCGCGGCCCGGGGCTGAGCGGAGTGGGTCAGGTGGTGGGTTTGTCGCCGGGCTTGTCTTCCAGGTCGGCGGAGCCGGCCGAGGTGGTCGGCTTGTGCGCCTCCTCGGTCGGCGTGGTCGGCGTCTTCTCCCGCCCCGCCTCGGGTCCGGACTCCTCCGCCGCGTCACCGTCGAGCAGCGCGGTCAGCGCCGCCCCGGTGATCCGCCGGAACGTACGCCCCACCCGGTTGCGGTCCAGCACCGCCACCTCCAGCTGGTTGGCGGCGATGGTCCTGGCCGCGCCGCCCTCACCACCGACGCTGCCCAGCGCCTGCACCGCCACCCGCACCGCCTCGCCGAGCGACATGTCCGGCCGATGATTCGACTTCAACACCCCGGCGATCGCGTCGGCCTGCCCACCCATCGCCATCCGACCAGGCTCGTCGGTCACCGAGCCGTCGTAGGTGTTGCGGTAAAGGGAATCCTCGTCCGGTGTGGCACCCACCTCGGCGACACAGATCTCCACCTCGAACGGCTTCGACTGCTCGGTGAAGATGGCACCGAGAGTCTGCGCGTACGCGTTGGCCAACCCCAGACCGGTGACGTCGCGCCGGTCGTAGCTCAGGCCGTTGAGATCCGCCATCCGCACGCCGGCCCGGCGCAGGTTCTCGAACTCGTTGTACCGGCCGACCGCGGCGAACCCGATCCGGTCGTAGATCTCACTGACCTTGTGCAGAGCGCTGGAAAGATTCTCCGCAACGAAAAGCACCCCACCGGCATAGCTCAGGACCACCGCGCTACGCCCCCGGGCGATGCCCTTGCGGGCCAGCTCGGAACGGTCGCGCATGATCTGTTCGGGCGAGGCGTAGAACTGCATGGCCACGGCGGCGGCTCTCCTTCGGGCGCGGTGCGGGAAAACTGCGGTTCAGTACGGGCGGGGCGGCTCAGCCGCCCGGGTTCTCCATCCGGCCGGCGACCACGCTCTCACCGAGCGCCGCCGTCTCCGCGTCGGTCAGCCGGTACGTGCCCTCCGCCGTCGCGGTCATCACCACCGGGAAGATCCGCCGGGTCAGGTCCGGCCCGCCGGTGGCGGTGTCGTCGTCGGCCGCGTCGTAGAGCGCCTCCATCGCCAACCGCACCGCGTCGTCCACGGACAGCCCGGCCCGGTACCGCTTCTTCAGCGCCGACTTGGCGAAGAGCGAACCGGAACCGATCGCGTCGTAGCCGGTCTCACCGTACGGGCCGCCGGTGACGTCGAAGCTGAAGATCCGCCCAGCCGTCGCCGGATCCTTCGCGGCCAGGTCGAAGCCGGCGAACAGCGGAATCACGGCCAGCCCCTGCATGGCCGCGCCGAGGTTGCCCCGGATCATCGAAGCGAGCCGGTTGGCCTTGCCGTCGAGCGAGAGCATCGCGCCCTCGATCTTCTCGTAGTGCTCCAGCTCCACCTGGAACAGCCGCATCAGCTCGATGCCGACCCCGGCGGTGCCGGCGATACCCACGAGCGAGTACGCGTCGGCCGGGTGCACCTTCTCGATGTCCCGCTGGGCGATCAGGTTACCCATGGTGGCCCGCCGGTCGCCGGCCATCACCACCCCGCCGGCAGCCGCGATGGCCACGATCGTGGTGGCGTGCGGAGCCAGATCGGCTGCCATCCCCGGGGGCAGCGCCCGGCGGCCGGGCAGCATCTCGGGGGCCACCTTGCTCAGAAACGAGGTGAAGGAGGACGTCCCCGCGTTGGTGAACACATCTGGTAGACGCCCGGATGGATCAAAACCCGCTGCCACGTGGTTCCTCTCAGGTACGTGATGGCCCGGGCCAGCCTCGTCGGACTGTCACGGAACTGGCCAAGACCACCGTTGCAGTTGAAGCAGAGTATCCCGCGCACCCATCCGGTGCGATGATCGTGGTCCACATGTTCCGGATCGGGGTCACCGCAGACCCCGCAGACCCCACCCTGCTCAGCCAGCAGCTCATCGGCCTCCTGCTGCCCGATGCCATACCGCCGCCGCAGGTGGTACTCCCGGTTACCGCCGTAGAGCCGTTGCTTGGTCTCTCGGGTGCGAGTGTTGTGGCAGGGCTTGCAGTAGCTCCCGCGACCACTGGGGCGCTTCTTGCTTGAGCAGAACTCCTCAAGCGCCTTCCACTCTCCGCAGTCACGGCAGCGGCGCTGGCCATCTTCGTCATCCAGAGAGCCTGGCATGTCCGTTTTGCTCCGCTATGTTCACTGACCTCCTTTTTGTACGTATCCCCTCACGAACTCCTCGGCGTTTTCTTCGAGGACGGAGTCGATCTCGTCGAGCAGGTCGTCGACGTCCTCGGTGATCTCGGCGTGCCGCTCGGCTACCTCTGGGTTCGCCTCGACGGTGACGTCCTCGACCTCTTCGCCCTGCCGGGACTTGCCCGACTGCGACTGACCGCCGCTGTCACGAGTGGCCATTGCTGCCTCCTCCACGATCTCCCTGCGATGAACTTACCTCGCGGGAGCGACGAAAAGCCCGCCGCGCGCCGGTCCGAAAACCACCGCGTGACGGGCCCACCTTCAGCCGGTCGACCGGTCAGGGTCTTCCGCAGTTCCTCATCGCTCCCCGGTAAGGGTCTCCAGCAGGTCCTTGGCGCTGGCGCAGCGATCGAAGAGCGCACCGACGTGCCGCTTGGTGCCGCGTTCCGGCTCCATCATCGGCACCCGCACCAGCGACTCCCGTCCGACGTCGAAAATGACCGAATCCCAACTGGCGGCGACCACCTCGGAGGCGTACTGGGCCAGGCAGCGGCCCCGGAAGTAGGCGCGGGTGTCCGCCGGCGGCTCGGTCATCGCCGTACGGCTCTCCTCGTCGGTCAGCAGCGTCTTCATCGACCCGCGGGAGACCAGTCGGTGGTAGAGCCCCTTCTCCGGCCGTACATCGGAGTACTGGAGGTCGACCAGTTGGAGCTTGTGCGAGCCCCAGCCCAGCTTCTCCCGGTCCCGGTAGCCCTCCAGCAGGCGCAGCTTGGCCACCCAGTCCAGTTCGTCGGCGCAGAGCATGGCGTCGCGGCCGAGCCGGTCCAGCACCGACTCCCACCGGTCCAGCACGTCGGCGGTCTGCTCGTCGACGTCGCTGCCGTAACGGTCGTCCACAAAGGCGCGCACCCGCTCCAGGTACGCCCACTGCACGTCCAGCGCGGTGAGTCGGCGCCCGTCGCGCAGCCGCATCCGGTGGGTCAGGGACGGGTCGTGGCTGACCGCGCGCAGCTCCCCGACCGGGTCGGCGATGCCGAGGTCGGGGCCGAGCGCCTTCTCCTCGATCATGGTGAGGATCAGCGCGGTGGTGCCCACCTTCAGGTAGGTGGAGATCTCCGAGAGGTTGGCGTCGCCGATGATGACGTGCAGCCGCCGGTACTTGTCGGCGTCGGCGTGCGGCTCGTCGCGGGTGTTGATGATCGGCCGTTTGAGGGTGGTCTCCAGGCCGACCTCGACCTCGAAGAAGTCGGCGCGCTGGGAGATCTGGAAGCCGCTCTGACCGCCGTCCTGGCCGATGCCGACCCGCCCGGCGCCGCAGACGATCTGCCGGGTCACGAAGAACGGCGTCAGGTACGCCACGATGTCCGCGAAGGGAGTCTGCCGGCGCATGAGGTAGTTCTCGTGCGCGCCGTAGCTGGCACCCTTGTTGTCGGTGTTGTTCTTGTAGAGGTGGATCGGTGCGGTGCCGGGAATGGTGCCGGCGCGGCGGGCCGCCTCCGCCATCACCCGCTCCCCCGCCTTGTCCCAGCGGACCACGTCGCGCGGGCTGGTCACCTCGGGGGTGGAGTATTCGGGGTGGGCGTGGTCGACGTAGAGCCGTGCCCCGTTGGTGAGGATCACGTTGGCCAGTCCGAGGTCCTCGTCGGCCAGCGCCTCGGCGGGGTCGTACGCGGTGCCGGAGTAGGTGAAGCCCCGGGCGTCGCGTAGTGGCGACTCCTCCTCGTAGTCCCAGCGGGCCCGGCCACCCCGATTGAGTTCCGGGCGGGCACCGTAGGCGTTCACCACCTGCGAGGAGGTGACCATCGGGTTGGCACCGGCCTGGCCGGGCACGGAGATGCCGTACTCGACCTCGGTACCCATGATCCGTCTTACGCTCATCGACCTACCCGCTCCCGCTTGCCCGACCGGTCCCCCGTCATGTCGAGAGTAGTCCGCGCCCCCGCCCACGGGGCCCTCCCGTGGACGGCGCGCCCCGCCACCACTCCGCGATCTTGCACTTTCGGTCGCGACATTTCGCGCATAATACCCGTAAGGGCGACCAAAACTGCAAGATCGACGCGACGAGGGACGCCGCGCGGGGATACGCGACGGGCCCGCGACGCGTGGCGTCACGGGCCCGGTGGTGCGTACGGTCAGAGGTACTGGCCGGTGTTGCTCGCGGTTTCGATGGAGCGGCCGGCTTCGGTGCCCTTGCCGCCGGAGACGAGCGTGCGGATGTAGACGATCCGTTCGCCCTTCTTGCCGGAGATCCGGGCCCAGTCGTCCGGGTTGGTGGTGTTGGGCAGGTCCTCGTTCTCGCGGAACTCGTCGACGCAGGCGTCGAGGAGGTGTTGCAGGCGCAATCCCTTGCGGCCGGAGGTGAGGAACTCCTTGATGGCCATCTTCTTGCCCCGGTCGACGATGTTCTGGATCATCGCGCCGGAGTTGAAGTCCTTGAAGTAGAGGACTTCCTTGTCGCCGTTGGCATAGGTGACCTCGAGGAAGCGGTTCTCCTCGGTCTCGGAGTACATCCGCAGGACCACCGCGTCGATCATGGCCGCGACGGTGGCCTGGGCGTCCTGACCGTGTTCGGCCAGGTCGTCCGCGGACAGCGGCAGCCCGGAGAGGATGTACTTGGAGAAGATGTCCTTGGCCGCCTCGGCGTCCGGACGCTCGATCTTGATCTTGACGTCGAGTCGGCCCGGGCGGAGGATCGCCGGGTCGATCATGTCTTCCCGGTTGGAGGCGCCGATGACGATGACGTTCTCCAGCCCCTCCACGCCGTCGATCTCGCTGAGCAGCTGCGGCACGATGGTGTTCTCCACGTCGGAGGAGACACCGGAGCCACGGGTCCGGAAGACCGAGTCCATCTCGTCGAAGAACACGATCACCGGAGTGCCTTCGCCGGCCTTCTCCCGAGCCCGCTGGAAGATCAGCCGGATGTGCCGCTCGGTCTCGCCGACGTACTTGTTGAGCAGCTCGGGGCCCTTGATGTTGAGGAAGAAGCTGGTGTGCTTCTCCTCGCCACGCCGTTCGGCGATCTTCTTCGCCAGCGAGTTGGCGACCGCCTTGGCGATCAAGGTCTTGCCGCAGCCCGGCGGCCCGTAGAGCAGGATGCCCTTCGGCGGGCGGAGCTGGTGCTCACGGAACAGCTCGGCGTGCAGGAACGGCAGTTCCACCGCGTCCCTGATCTGCTCGATCTGGGAGTGGAGGCCGCCGATGTCGGTGTAGTCGACGTCGGGCACCTCCTCCAGGACCAGCTCCTCGACCTCGCTCTTCGGGATCCGCTCGTAGGCGTACGCCGAGCGGGGCTCGATCATGAGCGAGTCGCCGGCCCGGATCGCACTGCCGATCAGGGTCTCGGCCAGGTGCACGATCCGTTCCTCGTCGGAGTGCGAGACCACGAGCGCCCGGTCGCCCGGTGCGCCGTCGGGACCCGCGAGGATCTCCTTGAGCATGACCACCTCGCCGACCCGCTCGTAGCCGAACGCGTCGACGATGTTGAGCGCGTCGTTGAGCAGGACCTCCTGGCCTCGCTGGAGCTCATCGGCCTCCAGCGAGGGAGATACGGCCACGCGCAGTTTGCGTCCGCCGGTGAAGACGTCCACCGTGCCGTCGTCGTGCTTGGCCAGGAAAACGCCGTAACCACTCGGTGGCTGGGCGAGCCGGTCGATCTCCTCCTTGAGCGTCACGATCTGCGCGCGAGCCTCCTTGAGGGTGCTCACGAGCCGTTCGTTGTTCTCGGTCAGCCGCGCCAACTGCGCCTGGGTGGCGGCCAGCCGCTCCTCGAGCTGCCGGACGTGTCGGGGGCTTTCGGTCAACTTGCGCCGCACCAGAGCGAGTTCCTCTTGAAGGAACGCGACCTGCGTGGAGAGATCGTGGGCCTCCTTCTCCCACCGTGCGGCGCGCGAGTCCGCGTCGTCGCTGCGTGCCACGTCCCACCTCCCCGGGGGGCTTGAACGTTCTGACCTAACACTAGCCGCTATGAGCCCGATTCGGTCCTCCGCAACGCGCCCGTCACCGAAGCTTGATCGCCACGGGTGGGTTGGTGGGCGGGTACGGGCATTCGGGTACCGTCGTGGCGTGGGACGGGAGAACATGGGGGGTGCGCCGGTGGCCGAGGTCGCGACCGATCAGTTGCAGGTCTGGGTGGACCAGGATCTCTGCACGGGCGACGGGCTGTGTGTGCAGTACGCGCCGGAGGTGTTCGAGTTCGACGTCGACGGCCTGGCGTACGTCAAGGGCCCCGACGGTGAGTTGCGGCAGGCGCCCGGCGAGCGGGTGGAGGTGCCGGAGCACCTGCGCCTCGAGGTGATCGACTCGGCGAAGGAATGTCCGGGCGAGTGCATCCACGTGGTCCGGGGCAGCGACGGCGTCGAGGTGGCCGGCCCGGAGGCCGAGGACTGAGCGGCGTCGCAGCGATCACCCGCTACAGCAGCGGGCGACCCACGACCGAGGCGACCAGCCGGGCGAACTCCTCCAGCCGGGCGATCTGGCCGGCACCGCCGTCGTCGAGGGTCTTGCCGAACCGCAACGCGTCGTGTCTCGGCGCGCCGGCGGTCTCCTCGCTGGGTGGGGTCTCGTCCAGTGAGGTCAGCAGCAGATAGACGTCGATGCTGTCGACCCGGATCTCGCCGTTGTCATGGCGGAACAGCCGGCGGCGGCAGCCGACCTCGGTGACCGAGGAGACCGGCACCACCCGCAGTGACGAGGTCATCGAGCCGGGCGGTCCCTCCCCCGCCGGCACGTCCTCGCCGTGCCACAGCACCAGCCGGCTGCCGTCGCAGACGACGACCTCCTGCCACACCCCGTTCACCTCGTTGACGAAGCGTTCCAGGGTGAAGCCGAGCACCGAGGCCCCCCGCAGCACGCCACCGAGCGCCTCCAGGGCGACGTCCGGGTCACGCAGGTAGGCGCGGGCCGCCGATTCGAGGTCGGTGTAGGGCGACCAGTCGGGAAAGACCGCGGGCAGGTCCCCACCGCCGAACCCGGGACGGCTCATGCCGTCACCGCCGAACACCACCGACCCGCCCGAAGGATCAGCCCGTTCACGCCCAGCCGCCCCAATCCGCCGTCACGGCCTGTCCGCCTCCCGCGTCGCGTCCGGTCGTGTCTCGTCGCCTGCCGCCTGCCGGGCCGCCTCCGCCTCGCGCAGCGCCTGCCGGCGTTGCGCGTACGCCTCGGTGCCCTTGCTGGGTTTGCGTCGGCGCGGCGGTGCGGTGACCCCGGGTGCGAGCTTACGCGCGGAGACGAGGAAGGCGGTGTGGGCGATCATGCGGTGGTCGGGGCGGACCGCCAGCCCTTCGGCGTGCCAGTCGCGTACCAGCGACTCCCAGGCCCGCGGCTCGGTCCAGCCGCCGCGCTCCCGCAACGCCTCCACCAGCTCGGACAGCTGTGGGGTGGTGGCCACGTAGCCGATGAACACCCCGCCGGGCAGCAGGGCGCGCTCGACCATGTCGAGGTTCTCCCATGGGGTGAGCATGTCCAGGATGATCCGGTCGAAACCGGTCTCCTCGCAGTCGGCGACGTCTCCGACGTGCAGCCGCCAGGCCGGGTGTGGCGCGTTGAAGAACGCCTCGACGTTGCGGCGGGCGATCTGGGCGAAGTCGTCGCGCAGCTCGTACGAGTGCAGTTCGCCTGTGGTGCCGACGGCGCGCAGCAGCGAGCAGCTCAGCGCGCCGGAGCCGGCACCGGCCTCCAGCACCTTGGCTCCGGGAAAGATGTCGCCCATGGCGACGATCTGCGCGGCGTCCTTGGGATAGATCACCTGGGCGCCGCGGGGCATGGAGAGCACGTAGTCCGACAGCAGCGGGCGCAGTGCCAGGAACGCGGTGCCGCCACCTGCGGTGCTGACCACGCTGCCGTCGGGCAGGCCGATCAGCGCGTCGTGGTGGAGGATGCCCCGGTGGGTGTGGAACTCCTTGCCCGGTTCCAGGGTGACCGTGTGCATCCGCCCCTTGGGGTCGGTCAGCTGCACCCGGTCGCCGGGCCGGAACGGCCCACGGCGCACGGCGGGCGCCGGTGGTGTGTCGGCGGGCACGTCGGTGTCCGCGGCGGCCGGGGTGGAGTGGGTCACGGTCACGTGTTCATCTTCCGGTGAGGTTCGAGCAGTTGCGCCAGATCCGCGATGTGCAGGATGCCGACCACATCTTCGCCTGCCGTCACGAGGTACTGCGCGCCCGGGTGCGCCTGTACGGTCTCCAGCACCCGTTCCCCCTGGGTGGCGACCGGCATCGTCGGCAGGTCGGCGACCGAGCGGGCGACCGCGTCGACGGCGAGCCAGGGTCGCCGGGCCGGCGGTACGGCCGCCGCGGCGGCCGGGTCGACCACGGCCACGGGTCGACCGGCGGAGTCGGTCACCAGCAGCGCGACGCTCTGGCTCGCCGTCGCCTCCGCCTCGTCGCCGCGTCGCTGTGCCTCCGCCAGCGGGGTGCCGGTGGGCACGGTGAGGGCCGGGCGCGCCAGTCGGGCCAGGTCGATCAGGGGAAGCCGGCGGTTGATCCGGGAGATCCTGATCGACTGTCCGGCGCCGTGCCAGAGGGTGAGCGCGACAAGCGCCGTCAGAGGCAGCGCCAGCAGGCTCAGCACGTCGATGGCGTAGAGCAGGGCGACCGCCAGCGCGGTGCCGACGGCGAGGGCGCGGCCCGCCCAGCCGGCCACCTCGGTGGCCCGGTGCCGGTCCCGGGTGAGCGTCCAGATCAGGGCGCGCAGCGCCCGTCCGCCGTCGAGCGGCAGCCCGGGCAGGATGTTGAACAGCGCGACGATGATGTTGCTGGCCGCCAGTTGGAAGGCGAGCTGGTCGGCCACGGTGCGATCGGGCAGGGCCAGCGTCGCGGCGACCGCGGCCACGCCGAGCACCGCGGAGACCGCCGGGCCGGCCAGTGAGACCAGCAGTTCCACCCGGGGTGTGGGGGCGTCCCGGTCCATCTCGGTGTATCCGCCGAGCAGTTCCAGGGTGATGCCCCGCACACCTATGTCGAAGTGGCGGGCGGTGAGGGCATGGCCGAGTTCGTGGGCCAGCACCGAGGCGAGCAGGGACACCACGAATCCGGCGCCGACCAGGTAGCCGCCGACCGGCGACAGCTGCAACCGCTGACCGGCAAGCTGGCCGTAGAGCACGGTGATCAGCAACGCGAGCAGCAGGATCGAGGCGTTGAGGTAGAGCGGCACCCCGAAGACCCGACCCACCTGGATGCCGGGGCGCCGGCCCGGCCGCGGTTGGCTGCTGCGCTCCATCGCACTGATGCTACGCGGCGGGAGATCACGTACCGGTGCGGCGGCGGCGCTGCTGTCACACCGGTGCCCTACTCTTCCGGGTCATGACGGCGGATCCGGTGATCAGTGAGCAGGTGCCGACCTCGACGCAGCTCCCGGCCACGGTGCGGGCCTCGTTGTCACCGTCGCGGGCCGCGGATTTCAAGACCTGCCCGCTGCTCTACCGGTTCCGCAGCATCGACAGGTTGCCCGAGCGGCCCACCGTCGAGCAGGCCCGGGGCACGCTTGTGCATGCCGTGCTGGAGCGGTTGTTCGACCTGCCGCCGGCCGGGCGCACCCCGGAGGCGGCCGGTGACCTGGTCGCCCCGCAGTGGGACCGGCTGGTCACCGAGCAGCCGGAGTTGGCCGGGTTGTTCGCCGACGGCGATCCGGCGGAGTTCCTGCGCTCGGCGGCGCCGCTGCTGGAGGGTTACTTCGCGGTGGAGGATCCGCGCCGGCTGGAGCCCGCCGAGCGGGAGGCGTTGATCTCCGCCGTGGTCGACGATGAGCTGTTGATCCGGGGCTACCTGGATCGGCTCGATGTGGCGCCGGACGGGGCGCTGCGGGTGGTGGACTACAAGACCGGCGGTGCGCCGCGGGAGGCGTTCGAGGCGCGGGCGTTGTTCCAGCTGAAGTTCTACGCGCTGGTGCTGTGGCGCACCAGGGGTGTGGTGCCCCGGGTGTTGCGGCTGCTCTATCTCAAGGACGCCGAGGTGTGCGACTACGCCCCCGACGCCGAGGAGTTGGTGCGCTTCGAGCGCACGGTGGTGGCGTTGTGGCGGGCGATCGAGCAGGCGACGGCGGCGCGTGATTTCCGACCCCGGCCGAGCCGGCTCTGCGACTGGTGCAGCCACCAGGCGCGGTGTCCCAGCTACGGCGGCACTCCCCCGCCGTTTCCGGAGCAGCCGGCGGCACCTGATCCGCTGCGCGACGCCCGGTCCCGTCCGGCGCAACCGGGTGCCGACGAGTGACCCTCCTCCCCAGGGATGAGGGTGGCTTCACCACCCAAGACGATCTTTCTCGGGTCAGGGCGGCTAGCGTCGGGGCGTGGGTACACCGCTGAGCAAGTGGCTGCGCCAGCGTCCGCTGGCCGGCGACGCGTTGCTGGCCGTCGGGCTGGTCCTGGGCGAGGTCGTGTTCACCCTGTTGACGCCGCGGGAGTTCTGGCCGCGGTCGCTGCCGGCGGCGCTGGGCTGGAGTCTGTTGTGCGCGGCACCGGTGGTGCTGCGTCGGTTGGCGCCGTGGCCGGCGGTGCTGGCCGCAGTGGCGACCCTGGTCCTGCCGGTCACGACCCAGGTGGCGCCGGCGTCGCAGAGCTTCACGTTCGTCGTGCTCACCTACACACTTGCCGCGTACCGTCCGGCGCGGCCGGCGGTGGTGGCCGCCGTGCTGCTGTGGGTGCCGGTGGCGCTGGTGAACACGCTGGTGCCGTCGGAGGTATTGCCGCAGGTCAGCGCGGCCTACCTGGTGGCGAACAACCTGCTGGTGGGAATCGTGTCGTTCTCGGTGGGGCGCACGGTGCACGCCCGCCGCTCCTCCACGGAGGCGCTGCGGGAGCGGGCCCGGATCGCCGAGGCCACCCAGCGTGCCCTGGCCGCGCAGGCGGTCGCGGACGAGCGGCGGCGCATCGCCCGGGAGCTGCACGACGTGGTGGCGCACCACGTCAGCGTGATGGGGGTGCTGGCCACCGGTGTGCGGCGGGTGCTGCGTCGTGACCCGGACGCCGCCGACGAGGCGATCGGCACCATCGAGGAGACCAGTCGCGCCACCCTGCGGGAGCTGCGTCGGCTGCTCGACGTGTTGCGTACCGAGGCGGAGCCGGCGGCCGAGTTGGCGCCGCAGCCGGGCATCGCCAGCATCGAGGCGCTCACCGAGCAGGTCCGCGAGGCGGGGCTGCCGGTGACGCTCGCGGTGCAGGGCACCCCGGGGTCGCTGGAGGAGGGTGAGGCGTTGACCGTGTACCGGATCGTGCAGGAGGCGTTGACGAACACGCTCAAGCATGCCGGCACGGCCACCGCGCAGGTGCGGGTGAGTTTCACCGGCGACGCCCTGGAGGTCGAGGTGACCGACACCGGCCGGGGACCGTCGCCGGGCACCGAGCGGGTCGGGCACGGCCTGGTCGGGATGCGGGAGCGGGTCGCCCTCTACGGTGGTGTCCTACGGACCGGCGCGCGGCCCGGCGGCGGCTACCGGGTGTACGCGCGGATTCCGGTCGAACCCCTGGCAGACGCCCGGTGAGGCGCCTGCGGACCTCGGAGGAGCAGATGGCGGACCCGACGGCGCCGACCCGACCGGTGCGCATCCTGCTCGCCGACGACCAGCCGCTGCTGCGTACCGGTTTCCGGATGGTGTTGGGCGCCGAGCCGGACCTGGACATCGTGGCCGAAGCCGGCGACGGGGTGGAGGCGGTGGACCTGTCCCGCCGGCTGCTGCCCGACGTCGTGCTGATGGACATCCGGATGCCCAGGATGGACGGCGTCACCGCCACCCGGGCCATCGTCGACGCCCGGCTGCCGGTGCGGGTGCTCATTCTGACCACCTTCGACCTGGACGAGTACGTGGTGGGCGCGCTACGGGCCGGCGCCAGTGGTTTCCTGGCCAAGGACGTGCCGGCCGAGGACCTGGTCACCGCGATCCACACGGTGGCCGGCGGTGACGCGGTGGTGGCCCCGCGGATCCTGCGTCGGCTGCTGGACCGCTTCGCCGACATGCTGCCGGACCCGGCGGCGGCGCCACCGAAGGCGCTCAGCACGCTCACCGACCGGGAGCGGGAGGTGCTGGTGCAGGTCGCCCGGGGCCTGTCCAACGCCGAGATCGCCCGGACGCTGTCGGTGAGCGAGACCACAATCAAAACCCACGTCGGGCATGTGCTGACCAAACTCGGGCTGCGGGACCGGGTACAGGCGGTGGTGCTGGCGTACGAGACGGGCCTGGTCCGACCAGGGGCGTAACGTGCCCGTTGCATCCGTCACGTACCGTGACGATCAACTGCGTAATGCGGTTGACCCTCCAGCAACGGGAGGGTTCAGGATCACCCGAGTCGACAGGTGACACCGGTCGACCGCCGTGGGTCGGGGACAACCCTGAGTCGGGGTCGGGGATACCCGCAGCCGGAATTCCGCTTCGGCTCCGCCCGGAGTCGGACGGATCGGCGTCGGGCAGCACAGATGATGGACTCGCGCCGGGCCAGCGGGGGCGGCGCGATTCGACAGCGACGGAGAGGTACGTGACGTGACCGCTACGACAGGCCAGCCGGCATCGGTGGCAGCCCGCGCGAGCGACGTGTGGAAGGTGTACGGCAGCGGCGAGGCGCAGGTCATCGCGCTGCGGGGGGTCAGCGCCGAGTTCGAGCGCGGCCGGTTCACGGCGATCATGGGGCCGTCCGGGTCCGGCAAGTCGACGCTGATGCACTGCCTGGCCGGTCTGGACACGGTGACGCGGGGGACGGTGCACGTCGGCGACACCACCGTCACCGGGCTGGGTGACGCCGGCCTGACGAAGTTGCGGCGGGACAAGGTCGGCTTCATCTTCCAGCAGTTCAACCTGCTGCCGACGCTGACGGCCAAGGAGAACATCCTGCTCCCACTGTCGATCGCCGGCCGCAAGGCGGACCCGGCCTGGTACGACGTGGTGATCGAGACGGTCGGGCTGCGGGACCGGCTGGACCACCGGCCGGCGCAGCTCTCCGGTGGTCAGCAGCAGCGGGTGGCGTGCGCCCGGGCGCTGGTCGCCCGGCCCGAGGTGATCTTCGCCGACGAGCCGACCGGCAACCTGGACTCGCGTTCCGGCGCGGAGGTGCTGAACTTCCTGCGTAACTCGGTGCGGGAGCACGGCCAGACCATCGTGATGGTGACCCACGACCCGACGGCCGCCGCGTACGCCGATCGGGTGGTCTTCCTCGCCGACGGGCAGATCGTCTCGGAGTTGATCGAGCCGACCGCCGAGACGGTGCTGGACACGATGAAGAAGCTGGACACGCCCGCCGAGGTGGCCGGCTGATGTTCCGGGCGACTCTGAAGAGCCTGCTGGCCCGCAAGGTCCGGCTGGTGCTGTCCGGCCTGGCGGTGGTGCTGGGCGTCACGTTCGTCTCCGGTGCCTTCGTGCTCACCGACACCCTCGGCCGTTCCTTCGATTCGCTGTTCGCCGACGCGTACGCCGAGGTCGACGTCAACGTGGCGGCCAAGCCGAAGCTCGAGGTCGGCGAGATGGAGGGCCAGCAGATTTCCGGGCCCTTCCCGGCCACCGCGCTGGAGACGGTGCGGGCGGTGGACGGGGTGGCCGAGGCCACCGGTGTGGTCTCCACCGACGGGGCACGGCTGATCGGCAGCAACGGTAAGGCGGTCACCTCCTTCGGCGCGCCGCAGCTCGGCGGCAACTGGACCGGCGAGAGCGACCTGGTGCAGTTGCGGGAGGGCCGCGCGCCGCAGGCAGACAACGAGATCGTGATCAACAAGGGGTTGGCGGACGCCGGCAAGGTGGCGCTCGGTGACCGGGTGGGCGTGCTGACCCTGGAGCCGCGCCAGGACTTCACCATCGTCGGCATCTTCGGTTACAGCGGTGACCGGGACTCCCTCGGCGGCGTCAACGAGGTCATGTTCACCACGCCGGTGGCGCAGCAGCTGATGTTGGGTGAGCCGGATGTCTACAACAGCATCGTGGTGACCGCCGCCGACGGCGTCTCCGCCGAGGGGTTGCGGGACTCGGTGGCCGCGGCGGTGGGCGACGGCTACGTGGTGAAGACCGGTGAGCAGCTCTCCGCCGACGCGGCCGCGGGGCTGAAGGAGGGGCTGGCCTTCTTCAACCGGATCCTGCTGGGCTTCGCCGCGGTGGCGTTGCTGGTCGGCACGTTCCTGATCCTCAACACGTTCTCGATCATCGTGGCGCAGCGCACCCGGGAACTGGCGTTGCTGCGGGCGGTCGGGGCCAGCGGTAAGCAGATCATCGGTTCGGTGGTGCTGGAGGCCATCGCCGTCGGGCTGATCGCCTCGGTGTTCGGCCTGGCCGCCGGCATCGGCATCGGCGCGCTGCTGGCGTACCTGTTCGGCAACCTCGCCGGTGGGCTGGTCCTGGCCGGGGTCGCGGTGCCCGCCGCGGCGGTCATCGGCGCGTTCGGCGTCGGCCTGGTGATCACCGTGCTGGCGGCGCTGCTGCCGGCGCTGCGTGCCGCCCGGATCCCACCGATCGCGGCGATGCAGGACGTGGCCACGCCCGACCGGCCGCTGACCAAGATCACCGTCGCCGGGGCGCTGGTGACCGCCGTCGGGGCCACCCTGCTCTTCCTCGGTCTGGGCGGGCACGCGGGCGGTAACACCCTGGCCACCATCCTCGGCGGCGTGCTGTTCTCGTTCATCGGGGTGGCCCTGCTGACGCCGCTGATCAGCAAGCCGGTGGTGGCGGCGCTCGGTGCGGTCTTCGCCGGTTGGGTGCCGGGCAAGCTGGGCCGGCTCAACTCCGGCCGCAACCCGCGCCGTACCGCGATCACCGCCGCCGCGCTGATGGTCGGTATCGCGCTGGTCACCGGCATCACGGTGATCCTCGACTCGGCCAAGAGCAGCATCACCGGGCTGATCCAGGACAACGTCAAGGCGGAGTTGGTCATCGCCGGGGTGCAGAGCGGACCCCGACCGCCGACCTTCGACCCGGCGGTGCTGACCGAGACCAAGGCGATCCCCGGGGTCCGCATGGTCGACGGCCAGTACGTGGACCAGGCGCTGGTGGGCGACGAACGCGCCTGGGTGGGCGCGGTCACCGAGCCGGCCGCGATGCGGCAGATCTACGGCGCCGAGGCCACCGCCGGCGACATCGACCGGTTGGCACCCGGCCAGATGATGATCAGCTCGGACACGGCGGAGTCGCGCGGGCTGTCGGTCGGTTCGACGGTGCCTGTGCAGTTCGCCCGGGGCGACGCGCAGACGTACACCGTCACCGGCATCTACGAGAGTTCGCCGATCCTGGGCCCGGTTATGCTGCCGGCCGACGCCGCCCGCAACTTCAGCGTCACCCAGCCGAGCCAGGCCTTCATCCAGCTCGAAGCCGGCACCAGCGTCAGCGACGTGCTGCCGCGGATCGAGGCGCTGCTGGCGGACAGCCCGGAGGTGTCGGTCGCCGATCGGGAGGCGTTCCTGGAGGAGCAGACCGGTCAGCTCGACGGGCTGCTCCAGATGATCCAGATCCTGCTGGCCCTGGCCATCGTGATCGCCGTGCTCGGCATCATCAACACCCTTGCCCTGTCGGTGTTGGAGCGGACCCGTGAGCTGGGCCTGCTGCGCGCCATCGGCCTGCGCCGGTCGCAGACCATGGGCATGATCACCGTGGAGGCCGTGGTCATCTCGGTGTTCGGCGCGCTGCTCGGCGTGGTCGTCGGCAGCGGTCTGGGTGCCGCGGTGGTCGAGGCGCTCAAGGACGAGGGGATCACCGAGCTGGTGCTGCCCTGGGGCCAGATGGGGGTCTTCCTCGGCCTGGCCGCGCTGATCGGGGTGATCGCCGCGGTCCTGCCGGCGATCCGCGCCGCCCGCATCAACGTCCTCGGCGCCATCGCCCACGACTGAGGTGCAAGGAGGGGCCCCCTTTTAACGCCTAGCGTAGTAAAGGGGGCCCTTCTTAACACCCAACGGCGAGCACCCGGCGGTCACAGGCGGGGATGCTCCGACCCAGGCGAACGGGCCAGCCAAGCGCACAGGCCAGCCAAGCGCACAGGCCAGCCAGACGCACGGGCCGGCCGGGGTGGTCAGGCGGGGGTGCGGGGCAGCAGGCCGGCCAGCAGCTCCAGATCCACGGCGAGCAGGCTCTCCAGTTGGTGGACCCCGGCGCGGGGGGTGAGCGGCACCTCCGCCGGTACGGCCAGCACCGCGGCTCCGGCCGCCGCCGCGCTGGCCACGCCGGTCGGTGAGTCCTCGATCGCCACGCAACGCTCGATCGGCACTCCGAGCAGCCGGGCGGCGGTGAGGTAGGGCTCCGGGTGCGGCTTGGTCGAGTCGACCTCGTCGCCGCAGACCACCACGTCGAAGCTGTCCCGGCCCAGGGTGTCCAGGGCGATCTCGACAAGGGCCCGGCCGCTGGAGGTGACCAGGGCGGTCGGGATCCGCGCCTGCCGTACTGCGCCGAGCAACGCCAGCGCACCGGGTCGCCACTGCAACCCGGTGCGGAACAGCTCCAGGATCCGGGTGTTGACCCAGTCGGCGCTGGCCTCGGGGTCACGGTGCGGCTGACCCAGGTCGTCGTGCAGGATGCGCATCGAGTCGGCCATGGCGGTGCCGACGATGGCGCGGCGGGCGGCAGCGGAGAGGGTGCCACCGTACGTCTGCGCGAGTTCGGCCAACGCGACGTCCCAGAGCCGTTCGCTGTCGACGAGTGTGCCGTCCATGTCGAACAGCACGGCGGCGGGATGGTGGCGGGTCACCGGGTCCTCCTCGGCTGGCGGTGGCGACCTTGCTGATCGGCCGGGCACCTACGGGTACCCGGCCGATCCTGTCAGCCGGGCCGCGGCCGGCACCGGCCGGCGTCGACCGCAGTGACCTCCGTCAACTGAGACCGCAGGCGGACAGCGACCGCTCGTAGCCACGGAAGAACGCCTCGGAGCGCTGCTCGGGCGTGCCGTGCGAGCCCTCGGCGAACCACGGCTGGCCGGGGTCGTCGCCGACGGCCAACAGCCCCTCGTTGAACTCGTCGAGATCACCGTCGTCGAGGGTGAGGCGCCCGGAGCGCACCGAGTCGCCGAGGTACGCCCCGGCCATGCAGTCGGCCTGCAACTCCTGCTGGATGGTGAAGTTGTAGCTGATGCCGAGCCGGGTCTGCACGCCGTGGGCGTACTCGTGACCGAGCAGGTAGAACACGAACGCGTCGCCGATCTGCCGGAACGCCCCGAAGGACCAGTTGATGTCGTACGCGATGTAGTCGCTCACGGTGCAGTAGACCGCGTTGTTGCGGGGTACCTCCTGCCCGCCGCAGGAGATCTCGCCGTCCCGCTGGTACGGGATGACCTGCCGGATCGGGCGGAACGACGAGCCTTCGAACTGCTCCTTCCAGTACTGTTCGGCGAGCCGCTGGGCGTCGGCCATGTCCTGCCGGAACTCCTCGACGGTGTCGGTGCCGTCGGCCCGGGTCACCTCGCCGCTCGGCGACGCCGGCTGCCGGGGCTCAGTCGGCGCCGCCGGGGTGTCGACCGGCTCCACCATGCAGGCGGCCGCCGCCACCAGCGCCACCGCCAGGCCGGCTAGCCTCCCCTGCCGCTGCCCTCCGCCACCTGCCGCCACCGCATCCTCCCGCCTCGACGCTGCCGGACCAGTACCCCGGCGGTACGACCGTCACGCCCGTTGTCGTCTGCTACGGGCTACCGCGCCAACCGGTTCAGACGAGGGCCCATCGGTAGGGTGGCAATCGCGTGCGGCCGGCCGTGCCCGGATCAGCGGGGCGGCTCCCGGCGGGTCCAGGTGCGCGGTGGCGCCCAGCACCGACACCGGCCAGGTCGCGATGATCCTGGCCGGTGCCGACTCGCCCGGTCCTACTACGGCGTGGTGATGTCGAACCGGTCGACGGTGACCGAGCCACCCAGGGCCGAGGTGGCGTAGTTGAAGATCCCGAACCGGTACGCCATGAAGAACTGCCAGGCATGGTTGAGCGTGAACGCCGGTCCGAGGCTGACGAAGTTACTGCCGTCGGTGCTGTACGAGAAGCGGGCCTGACGGCCTGAGCCAGGTCTGACGTCGGCGTTGACGCGCAGCCAGATCCGCCCGCCGGAAACGGCCGCACTGGCTTGCTCACTGCCGGTGCCGGTGGTCTGCCAACTGGAGTTCATGGTCAGGCCGTTGGTCATCACCACCCGGGTGGCGCCGTTGTCACGCCGAACACCGATCCAGGCCGAGGAGTCCCGCAGCATCGCCAGTCCGGCCCGGTCCCCGTTGGCCATGCCGGAATAGTTCAGCTCGATGGTGGCGGTCGACGAGGGACCCTGGATGCGGTGGGTCAGGGTGTTCCGGGCCTGGTACAGGTCGTTGGTGACGGTGGCGGTCTGCAATCGCAGGCCGTTGTTGACCGACCAACGGGCGTTGTCCGGGTTGTGGTTCCACTCGTACTGCGGACCCAGCGTGCTGCCGGCGAAGGTGTCCGATCCGATCATCGGTTTGACCTGCCGGGGCGGTCGGGGCACGTTCGGGTACGGGTAGGTCGCGCCCCACCGGCCGTTGACGGTCTGCAGCACCGGCCAGTCCCCCACCCAGTTGATCGGCGCCAGGGTGGGGATGCGTCCGCCGGGATACGCGTCGAGGAAGGCCATGTAGTACCACTGACCGTTCTGGGTCTCCACCATGCCGCCCTGGTGCGGCACCGAACCCGGTTCGCCGGTGATCGGGCCGGGCAGGTTCAGCAGCACCTCCCGGTGTTCGTACGGGCCGAACGGGCTGCGCGAGCGCAGCACGTACTGGCCGTTGGCCGGTTTGGTGAGCCAGATGTAGTAGTACCCGTTGCGCTTGTAGAACCGGGCCCCCTCGATGTAGCCGATGTTCGACGGCGATGTCCACACCTGCTGCGCGCGGACCTGCGACAAACCGTCGGCGGAAAGCTGCGCCACGCTGATGTTGGTGCTGCCGTAGGCGACATACATGGTGTCGTTGTCGTCGATCAACAGACCGGAGTCGTAGTAGCAGTTGTTGATCCGCGACCGTTTCGTCCACGGGCCCTCCACAGTGGTGGCCGTGTAGACGTAGCTGCGGTTGAACTCGGTGCAGCCGATCCAGTAGAACGTCTGGTTGCTGGGCCGGTAGTTGAATGCCGACGCCCAGATTCCCTTCACGTATGCCCGCCCGCCGGAGAGGTTGTACGCGGCCGAGTCGAAGTCCAGATTCGGCACCGAGTGCCCGGCGAACTCCCAGTTGACCAGGTCGTACGAGCGCAGGATCGGTGCGCCCGGCGAGTAGTGCATCGACGAGGCCGAGTAGTAGTACACATCCCCGACCCGGATGATGTCGATGTCGGCGAAGTCCTGCCAGAGCACCGGATTGCTGAACGACGCCGATGGCGGCCACGGCCCCGAGGTGGGCGGCGGGGAGGTCGGCGACGTGGTCGGGGAC
>NZ_POTX01000103.1 GCF_003236305.1 Micromonospora endophytica
GCGCCCACCCGGCGCCGCCGGACGTCACCCTGATCACGCCCGCGCGGCTGCTCGGCGACGAGATTCGTCGATCTCCGGGGCGTGCGCGATCGCCCATTCGCCGATCGCGACCACGAGCGGGACCAGTGACCGGCCGAGATCGGTGAGCGCGTACTCGACCCGGTGCGGCGTCTGGTGGCGGCTGACCAGGCCGTCGGCCTCCAGCGCCCGCAGCGTACGGACCAGGATCCGCCGGCTCAGGCCCTGGACGGTGCGGTCCAGTTCGTTGAAGCCGTACGGGCGCTCATGCAGCAGTGCGAGCAGCAGCACGCTCCACTTCTCGCCGACCCGGCGCAGCACCTCGGTCGCGTCGCAGCGCTCGCGGTCGGCGGGCGTGACGGGCAGCGGGATCACCGGTGACATGAATGTGCCTTCTTTCCGACGCCGGACCGTTTGCGCAGGATTCAAGCATGCGCACAGTAGTGATCACAGGTGGTACGCGTGGCATCGGTGGCGGCCTGGCCGCCCGGCTGAGGGCCCAGGGCGACGAGGTGATCGCGATCGGCAGCGCCGACGCGGATCTGACCTCGGTCCGGCAGGCCGCGGACCTCGCCGACCGGCTGCCGGATCGGATCGACGTCCTGGTGTTCGCGGCCGGTCGCTTCGGTGCGCAGCGAGTGGTCACCACCGAGGGCTTCGAGCAGACCTTCGCGCTCTATGTGTTGAGTCGTCACCTGCTGGCCGAGCGGCTACGGCCGGCACTGGAAGGGGCAGCGCAGCCGGTGATCCTCAACCTCTGCGGCACCGGCGGTATCCCGGCCGGCCGGATCCACTGGGACGATCTCCAGCTCACCCGGGGGTACAGCCTGCTCACCGCGACCATGCAGGGGGCCCGGGCGAACGACCTGATGGGGGTGGCCTTCGCCGACCGCGACCCGGGCAGCCGGATCCGGTACGTCCTCTACAACCCGCTCTTCGTCGACAGCGGCATCCACCGCTATTTCCGGCAACCGACCCGGGCGCTGGTCGGCGCGGCGGCCCGGCTGCTCGGGTCCAGCGTCGAGACCGCCGCGCGCCGCCTGACCGACCTGTTGGCCGACCCACCGTCCGCGCCGTTGACCGCGTTGCGGCGCGGCAAGCCGGTGCCGCTGACCGCCCCGGAGTTCGACCCGACGGCCGCCGCCCGCCTCGACGCCACCCTGCGCCGGCTGATCGCCGACGTATCCATATAGATCTTGGTCCTAAACCACCCTCCTGGGGCCCACTTTCGCACCAAGATCTTGGGGAGAGGGGAATCAGAGCAGGGTGGACCAGTAGTCCCAGAAGCGGATCAGGATGGCCAGCGCGATCACCACGTACCAGGTGACCAGGAGGAAACTGTGGTAGCTCGCGAGCGCGGCCAGCCGCGACGACGGGCGTAGCCGGCGGAGGTTGTGCAGCGTGGTGTAGAGGAAGATCGCGATGGTGACGACCCAGACCACCATGCAGTACGGGCAGAGCGCACCGATGACGTAGAGGCTCTGGTAGATCAGCCAGTGCACGAAGACCACGCCGAAGGTGGCGCCGGCCTGAAGGCCGAGCCAGGTCCAGCCAGGCAGGCGTACGCGGGCGAGCAGCAGCACGCCGAGGGTGGTGACCACCGCGAAGCCGGCAATGCCGAGCAGCGGGTTGGGGATGCCGAAAGCGGCGGCCTGCGCGGTGTTCATCACCGAGCCGCAGGACAGGACCGGGTTGATGCTGCACGACGGCACGTAGTCGGGGTCGGCCAGCAGGTTGATCTTCTCGACGGTGAGCGTGGTCGCGGCGAGCAGCCCGACCGCGCCGCCCACCGCGAGCACCCAGGCGGTGACCCGGGCCAGGAAACCGTCCTCGCCCGGTGTCTCGGTCGCCGGGCGGTCCAGCACGGCGCTCATCCGGCGAGGGCGGCGTCGATGGCGGCGATCATGTCCGCCTGGGTACGGATCTCGGTGAGCTGCCGGCCGTTGAGGAAGAACGTCGGCGTGCCCTGCACCCCGGCGGTCTCGCCGTCGGCCCGGTCCCTGGCCACCCGCTCGGCGGTGGCGGGATCGTCGAGGTCACGCTGGAAGCGGTCGACGTCCAGGCCGATGGTGCGGGCGTACTCGACGAACCGTTCGGTCTGCGGGGTGCGCTGATGTCCCCAGCTCTCCTGGTTCTCGAAGAGCGTGGCGTACATCTGCGGGAACCGGTCCTGGTTGGCGGCGGCCTGGGCGGCCCGCGCGGCCAACTCCGCGTTGGGGTGGCTGGGGATCGGGAAGTACCGCACCACGAAGGTGATCCGGTCGCCGTAGGTGTCCCGGATCTCCTCGATCGCCGGGTAGACCGCGCCGCACGCCTCGCACTCGAAGTCGAGGAACTCCACCAGGGTGACCTTACCGTCGGCGGCGGTGGAGAGCCGGTGGCTGTCCGCGCGGACCAGCACCGCCGGATCGACCGGCTGCCCGGCGTCAGCCGCGGCGCGCGGGGTGTCCGCGCGGTTCCGGTTGATCGTGATCAGGCCGATCATGGCGAGGATCACCACCAGGACCATCGCCAGGGTCAGTCTGAGGTTCTTCGTCATGCGGCTGCCAACCTTCTCTGGAGTGCCGACCTTCGCTGCGCGCGCCGCCAATGCTTACCGGACCTGCTGACAGCTCGCTGAGAGTCGGCTGCGAATCCGCTCATCGACCCACCCGGCGGTCCCGCTCGGCCAGCTCGGCGAGCATCCGGTTGTAGGCGGCCAACTCGGGATCCTCGCGACCTTCGGCCTCGGCGCGGTCGGCGACCCGGTCCCGGCGGCGGGCCTCGCGCCGGTCGGCCTGGATCCACTGGTACATCAGCGCACCCAGCACGATCACCGTGGGCAGTTCGCCGAAGGACCAGGCGATGCCGCCGGCGGCCCGCTGGTCCTCCAGCGGACTCGGCCCCCACGGCCGGCCCAACGCCGTCCACCAGTCGGCGGCAAGCAGGGTGGCCGACTGCATGAGGGCCACCCCGAGGAAGGCGTGCAGCACCATGCTGATCAGCACCAGGACCATCTTCAGCGGGTACGGCACCCGGCGTGGCGCCGGGTCGACACCGATGACCGCCCAGAAGAAGAGGTAACCGACGCCGAGGAAGTGCGCCACCATCGCCAGGTGGGCGGCGTGCGAACGCACCGCCAGCTCGTACAGGCCGGTGAAGTAGAGCACGTACAGGCTGGCCACGTAGAGCGTGAGCGCCACCACCGGGTGGGTGAGCGTCCGGGAGACCGGGGAGTGCAGGGCACGCTGCAACCATTCGCGGGGGCCGGGCCACCGCGGATCGGTCGAGGGTCGCAGGGCCCGCAGCGCGAGCGTGATCGGCCCGGCGAGCACCAGCAGGATCGGTGCCACCATCATCAGCAGCAGGTGCTGCACCATGTGCACGCTGAACAGCACCGGCCCGTAGCGGGCCAGGCCACTGGAGGTGGCGACGACGAGGACGGCGCAGCCGGCCAGCCAGAGGGCGACACGTGCCGCCGGCCAGGCGTCGCCGCGCCGACGCAGCCGCCACACCCCGGCGAGGTAGAGCCCGGCCGCGACCACGGCGGCGGTGATGATCAGCGGCTCGGGCAGCCAGAGCCGCAGCACCGACTCCACGCTCAGCGGTGGGGGCATCGGGAACCCGAGCAGGGTGGCCGCCGGGTCCAGTTCCTCCTCGCCGATCGGTGCCGGGGTCCGCGACAGCGCCACGGCGGCACCCACCGCCGCGCCGAAGAGCAGGGTCTCCACCACCGCGACCCGCAGGAAGGGCCGGCGTCGACCGGCGAGCAGGGCGGGCATCGCCCGGCGGCGGTGCAGCACCCCAGCCACCGCGATCGCGCCGAGCGCCGCCGCCTTCACCAGCAGGAGCTGCCCGTACCGGGTCCCGGTCAACTCGGCCAGGCTGGTCAGCCGGACGGCCGCCGACAGCAGTCCGGACCCGCCGACCGCGACCAGGCAGGCCAGCGCCAGGGGTGAGAAGCGGTGTACCGCGACGGCCAGGTCGGCGGTGCCGCCCCGGGCGGTGACCGCCAGGGCGAGCAGGCCACCGGCCCAGAGGGTCACCGGCACCACGTGCAGCAGCATCCCCGACACCGCCAGCTGGTGGTTGTCGGCCGACGCCGCGTGCCCGGTGAAGACCGGCGGTACGACCGCCGCCAGCGCGGCCAGCAGCGCCACCACCGCCCCGGCCGGACGCAGGCTGCGGGCCGCGACAAGCGCCGCGACAAGGGCGAGCGCCGCGCTGAGGGCCAACGACTGCCCCAGCGGCACGGTGAGGGCGAAGTTCAGCACCGCCCGGACCGACAGCACCCGCGAGGCGGGCAGCCCGAACAGGTCGACGAGGGTGTAACAGACCGCGACCACGGCGGTCACCGACCAGAGCGCCGCCGCCAGCGCGGCGGCACGCAGCCGGCGGTAACCCAGCGCGGAAAGGCGGCCCCCGGCGTCGCGTGGCGACAGCACGACGACCGCCAGCAGCAGCCCGACCGTGCACACCGCGCCGAGCTGCATGCCGAGCCGGGCCGACGGCAGCAGCCACGCGACGGTGCGGTCCGGCTCGGGCAGGCCCGGTGGGGTCGGTGGGGTACTGCCGCCGCCCCACCACAGCAACGCCGCCCCGACCCCGGCCGCGACCAGGATGGTGGCGACCGGGACCAGCAGCGGACGACAGGACTGGCGGTTCACGGACGGCTCCCGGTTGCTGGACAACTAGGCAGATAGTCGCCGGGCGGTGGGTGATAGTTCCGGGAGAAATGTCACCATTGCGCGCCGCCACAGACGCCGTCGGCGTCCCGGGGCTCCACCTGAAGGGTGGCGTGCTCGATGGCGAACCGGTCGTGCAGGGTCCGCCGGGCACCGGCCAGCACGCCGGCGAGATCCGCGTCGGAGTCGAGGGTGAGGTGCGCCGAGGCGACCTCCATCCCCGAGGTCAGCGTCCACACGTGCAGATCGTGCACGTCGGCCACGCCCTCGACCGCGCGCAGCCCGTCGCGGACCTCCGCGACGTTCACATGCGGCGGCGCGGCCTGCACCAGCACCCGCAGCGCGGCCCGGCCCAGGTGATAGGTGCGGGGCAGGATGAACAGGCCCACCGCAACGGCGATGATCGGGTCGGCGTACCACCAGTCGGTGAGCGCGATCACCCCGGCGGCGACGATCACGCCGACCGAGGCGAGCAGGTCGCCGAAGACCTCCAGGTACGCGCCGCGCACGTTCAGGCTCTCCTGCGCGCCGCTGCGCAGCAGCAGGAACGCCACGATGTTGGCGATCAATCCGGCCACCGCCACCGCCAGCATCGGCCCGACCAGCACCTCCGGCGGCTCGCCGAGCCGGCGGATCGCCTCGATCAGGACATAGACGGCGACTCCGAACAGCAGCACCGCGTTGGCCAGCGCCGCCAAGACCTCCATCCGGTAGAGCCCGAAGGTGCGCTGGCCGTCCCGGGACGCCTTGCTCGCCGCGGTGATCGCGGCCAGCGCCATGCCGATGCCGAGCACGTCGGTGAACATGTGACCGGCGTCCGACAGCAGCGCCAGCGAGCCGGTCCACCACGCCCCGACCGCCTCCACCACCATGAACACGGCAAGCAGGGCGAAAGCCGCCCACAACCGGCCGCGATGCCTCTCCCCCGCGCGCAGCACCTGCTGCCCGTGGTCATGCCCGGCACCCACCGCGTGCCCCTCCTCGCCGTCGACCGCCTCCTCCCAGAACATATGCTGACATTGCAATAAGTGCAAGCGTCTCGCCGCAAGCCGACGAGCACCCAGCGGGTGCGGGACGTCAGTAGTCGTCGTCCTCGTCGTCGTCCAGATCCGCCGGGTCGATGTCCTGCGCGGCCAGCACCTCGGCCGCCTCCCGGTCACGGCCCTGCGCCCGCAGTGCCCGGGCCAGCTCCCGGCCGGCCGCCCAGCCGTAGCCGTCGGCGTTCTCCGTCAGCACCCGCCGGGCGTCGGCCTCGGCCAGGGCCGGCTCGCCGGCCCGCAGCCGGAGCCGGGACCGGCGCAGCAGGGCGTCGATCCGCAGGTCGGCGAGGTCGGTCGGGCCGAGACGCTCCAGTGCCGCGTCGAGCCGCGCGATCGCCTCGGCGGGCCGGTCCGCGGCGGCCAGCAGCCGGGCGGCGGCCAGGTCGTTGCCGCTGGCACGTTCCGCCGGCGGATCCGTCACGGCGGTGAGTGCGTCCACCCGGCTCAGCACCGTCCAGGCCAGATCCTTCGTCGCCGCGTAGGCGAGCCGGTGCAGTGCCTTGCTCAACACCCGCAGCTCCGCCTCCGGGTCGGCGGCGGCATGATGCCTGTCGGCGGCGGCGACGAGGTACGAGACACCCTCGTCGCCGTAGCTCGACTCCCCCGCCTGCTCCAGGATCTCCGCCAGCGGCGGCAGCCCCTCGGGCATCCGCTCCACCTGGCTCAGCTCCCGCAACACGGCCCGCGCCGCGGCGCGGTGGTGATGGTGGTGCCCCCGGTACAGCTCCCAGAGCAGGTACCTGGCGCGGATGGCGTCCTCGCGCAGACCGGCCCGGTCCAGGGTGCGGGTCGCCTCCTCGGCGGCCTCGGCGGCGTCCTCCCGGCGGCCGGCGTCCCGCAGGGCGTACGCCACCTCGAGCCGGGCCCGGGCGGCACCGGCGTCGTCACCGGCCACGGTCAGCTCGGCGACCCGCTCGACAAGCGCCGCCACGGCCGGATGCGCCACGTTCGTGGTCCGTCCGGCGAGCACGGTGAGCGGCAACTTCTCGACCACCGGCTCGGCGCTCATCCGCGCCTCGATCCGGTCGCTCTGGTGCCGGTTGCCGTTGCGCACGTCGAAGCGGGCGGCCCACTCCCGTGCCTGCCCGGCCAACTCGTCGCGGACCTCGGCCACCGTGCTCTCCCAGCGGCGGGTGCCGTCGTCTGAGCGGCGGGAGACAGTGAGGTCGCCGCGCCCGGCGGCACCCAACCGCCCGAGCACCAACGCGGCCGAGGCGGCGAACTCCATCGCCGCGTACGGCGACGACGGCCGCTCCAGCCAGCTCAGGTGCCGCTCCACCAGCTCCAACCCCCGGGCCAGGTTGCCGGTCAGTCCGCAGAAGAGCAGGTGCTGGGCGAGGTTGTCGAGGTGGTGCCGGTCGTCGCGGATCCGCCGATACCCTTCGCGGTGCGCCTCCACGGCCTCGTCGAAGCGGCCGGTACGCAGATAAGGGGTGAGCAGCTCGCTGAGCATCCACTGCGGCTGTTCGCTGCAACCGCCCCGCTTGAACGGTTCCCCGACCTCGATGGCCTCGGTGTGGCGGCCGAGCGAGGTGAGGTGCCGGACCTGTCCCGACGGGACACACGAGGCGCAGTCCGACAGCCCGTCCCGCTTGGCGGTGAGCATCCGGTCGTACGCCTCCTGCGCCGCGGCCATGTCCCCGACGTGGTGCGCGACCAGCCAGCGGTGCTGGTGCACCGCGTGCAGGCTGTGCCCGGCGAGCTGATAGCGGCGCTGCATGTCGTCGAGCACCGCCATGGTGCGTTCCAGCGGGATGTCCGGGAACTGCGGCAGCGCCCAGACGATCCACTTGAAGTCCCACAGCAGGCTGTGGGCGTGGTGCTCGCCCACCACCTCCGGCTGCCGGTCGAAGACCGACAGGCACCAGGAGAAGGCGAGGAACGCCCGGGTCGGATCGCCGCCGTGGTGAAAGTCGCTTATCGCGTTCATCCGGGCGTTGAAGGCGAACGAGACGTCACCGGCCGCGTCGGCGTGCCGGAAGACCGCGTCCAGGGCCGCGAACCGGGCCGGCCCGCGCGGCAGCCGGTACGCCTGGTGCAAACGTTCGTGCAGCTCCTGCGCCGAGGTGGTCACCGCTGGCCTCCCATCGCCCGGGCGAGCAGACCGAGAAACGACTGATTCAACGCGGCGGTGTCGGCCGGCCGCAACGGCTGGTGGCCCAGCAGCAGCGCCTGCACGTACAGCCCTTCGACGGCGAGCCGGGTCAGCTCCTCGTCGCCGGCCGCGATCGCCTGCCGGACCAGCGGATTCCGGTGGTTGAACACCAGCTGTGGGCGGTCGTCACGGCCAGCCGTGAAGGAGCCCAGGATCGACGACCAGAGTTCGTCCGCCTGGGCCTGCCCGGCCCGCAGGTCCACCGCCAGCCCGGTCTCGTCGTCGAGCAGGTACAGCGCCGGCAGGCTCGCCGGATCGAAGGCGCGGACCAGCACTGCGACGCCGAGCGGGTCCAGGGTGCGTTGGGCCAGTTGCTGGAACGGGCGCACCGCGAGCGCGGCGTCCGGGTCCAGCGGTTCGAGACGGGTCGCCAGGTCACTGGCGGTGAGCACCTCGGTGACGAACTCCGGGCCCAGGTCGCCCAGCCGGGCGGTCAACTGCGCGTCGTAGACGTACCCGGCGTTGACCACGGCGATGTGCTGCGCGGCGGCGACCGAGGCGAGCTGGCGGAACTCGTCGACCGACGGGGTGTAGCGCACCGTCCCGTAGCGCTCGCGGAACTCGGCGAGGGTCAGCGGACCCATGTTCGTCTCGAACGGCCACCACTGGTCGACCAGGCGCAGCATCTCGTCGTCGTGCACCGCGAGGGCCTTGACGCCGAGGTGGTGCACCCGCAGGAAGGCCTGCAGGCGCTGGCTGTCGACCCGACCGAGCCGGGTCAGCCAACCGCGCAGGCTGTCGCCGAGCGACTCGCGTACCTGGTCGAGCAGGGCGTCCTCGTAGAGCGCCTCGCGGCTCGCGGTGGGCCGCAGCTCACCGGTGTCGATGACACACCGGACGAAGAACGCCCACTCCGGCAACAGCCGCTCGATGTCCTCGGAGAGCAGCATCTGCTTCAGGTAGACCCGATGGGCCACCCGCGACGCCGGGTTGACCGGCACCGGCAGCACGAACGCCACGCCCCGCAGGCCCGCCGCCGGCACCGCCAGGTCGATCACGTCGAACGGCGTGAACCCGAAAACCTCCTGGGCGTACGCGTCCAGTCGCGCGCGGCGGTCGCCGGCCGACTCCTCGGCGTCGGTCTCCCACGGCGGCAACCCGATGTTGATCAGCTTGTCGTCGACCCGCACTGCAATCGGCAGCATCGCGCCGTAGAGGGCGGCGATCTCGACCACCGCGTCGCGGCGCAGCCAGTGTTCCTCGCCGCGACGCGGCACCAGGGTGACGGTGGTGCCCTGCCCGGCGCGTTCCTGCTCCGGCGCGGCGACCCGCAGTTCGTAGCGCCCGTCCGCGTAGCCGGTCCACTCCATGGTGGGCGAGTCGGCGGCCCGGGTACGCACCCGGATCTCGTCGGCGACCAGGAAACAGGAGAGCAGGCCGATGCCGAACTGGCCGAGGAACTCGTGCCGGGCGAAGCCCAGCTCGTCGCGCTTGGAGCTGCGGCCGATGGTGGCCAGCAGCTCGTGCACCTGCGCCTCGGTCAGGCCGACGCCGGAGTCCTCCACGCGCAGCGTGCCATCCCCTGTGGACTCGGAGGGGAAGATGCGAATCTCGCCGGGCGCGCCCGGATCACCCGCGCGGCGGGCGGTGATCGCGTCCACCGCGTTCTGCATCAGCTCCCGCACGTAGACCCGCGGGCTGGCGTAGAGATGGTGACTGAGCAGGTCGACGATGCCCCGCAGGTCGACATGGAAGGTGTGGCTCACCGGCGCACCTTAGCGGTTGGCACGCCCTGTCGGTGACCCCGTTTCTGCCGCGTCAGACCGCCAGTACGCCCCCGTTGCGTACGCCGTCGTCCTTGATGGCGATCAGGTTGGCCGCCACGTACGAGATGTGGTGTGCCTTGTGCCAGTCGCTCGGGTAGTAGGTGACAAGCCTGGAGCGCTGGAACCGGCAGGTGATCTCGGGAACGAACCGCGAGTACGCCGAGTCGGTGAAGTACCAGAACGAGTTCTCGTTGTAGAACGCCACATGGGTGGGGTCCTGGAACGCCCCGCGCCCATCGGTGCTGGGCGTCAGGGTGAGCAGCATCCCGTTCGGGGCGAGAATGCGGTACAACTCGTTGAAGATGGCGATCTTGTCCGGGATGTGCTCCAGGAAGTCGGCCGCCCGGACCACCCCGACGCTGTTGTCCGGCAGGTCGATGCCCTTGGTGACGTCGCAGACCAGGTCCACGCCGGGGCCGGCGTACCTGTCGAGCCCCAGGAAACCCTCCGGCTTGTTGTGTGCGGCACCGAGATCGAGCGCGAGGAGACCCTCCCGTTTCGCCCAGGCCAGCGCGTTCAACTGGATGTTCCGGTCGTAGATCTCGACGGTGCGCTGCTGGATCCGCGCGTTGAAGGCCGGATCCCGCTGGGTGTTCCTGGCGTGCATGCGTTGCAGATAGAGGCAGCGGGGGATGTGGTGGAACTCGGTCACCTGGTACAGCCGGCTCATCAGATCGGCGTCGTCGGCCACGTCGAGCGACTCGTCGTAGCCGCCGACCTTCTCGTACACGTCCCGCCGGAAGGCGCGCACGTGATTCGGCGCGTACCAGATGTAGCTGACGTTGTGCGGGGTGGGCGGCAGTGACTCGCAGGCCAGGACCTCCCGCCCGTCCACGCACTCGTCCCGGTAGCGCCAACCGTGCGTGGCGGCGAACCTGGAGTCGTCCCGGCTGCCGTCCTCGCGGATCTGAGCCGTGTCACTGTAGACGAACCCCACGCCCGGGTGGGCGTCGAAAGCCGCCACCACCTCCGCCAGGCAGTCGCTGCTCAACAGGTCGTCGTCGTCGAACTCGACCAGGATCTCACCGTACGCCTCGGCGCACGCGCGGCGCTTCACCGCACCCACGCCGGAGAGCCCGTCCTGCACGACCAACCGGATCCGGGGATCGTCGACCTCCGGCCGCCATCGGGTTCCCTGGTTGAGCACGACCACCCATTCCCACGCGGAGTAGGTCTGGGCGAGCAGGGATCGGAGGCACTCGTCGAGGAAACGGGTGCGGTTGCTACCGGTGAAGACGGTGACGCGCGGAGCACTCAAGGTCCGGTCACCCACCTGAGGTGGCGGGCCGGAACTTCTCCGGCACTTCCGAGACCAGACGTGAGTCCAGCGCGATCGCGGCCTTGAACGCCTGGCGGGCTTGGTCCTCGTCGCCGCCCCTGACGCGCAGCAGGCCGAGCCGGAGGTACGCCGTGGACGCCGATTCGTCCGCCGCCACGATCTTCTCGTACAGCGCTACGGCGTCGTCCGACGCGCTCGCCTCCAGCAGCAACGCCTTGTTGTAGAGCGCCGGCCGGTATGCCGCGTCGACGTCCAGGGCCTTGTCGTAGTTCTCGATCGCCGCGTCGACGTCGTCCCGGGTCTGGGCGATGTAGCCCAGGTTGAACCAGGCGAACTTGTTGTCGTCCTGCAACTCGATCACCCGCTCGAAGGCGCTCCGCGCCTCGTCGATGCGGCCCGCCTGGCCATGCTCGACCCCCGCCTCGAGCAGCGCGTCCGGATCGTTCGACTCGATGCCCTCGACGGCGGTCTCGGCGGCCCTGTTCGTCGGCGTCGGCGTCGGCTGCGGCTGCGGGTCGTCGCTGCACGCCGCCGTTCCTGCCAACAGGACCGCGCCGCAGGCGAGGGATCCAAACATCTGTCTCATGTTCATGGTTCTCTCTCTCCAGACCGTCGTGGTCACGTCACGGCGTGACATTGGCGCAGATCACGTAGATGTCGTTGCCGGCAGCCTCGAAGTTGAACTGCCAGCCGGTCGGCGTGGCGCTGTCGTCCGGCGGCAGCGGACGACTCGCCAAGGTGGCACCGTCGGTGCGGTAACCACCACTCAGGGCCACATCGCCGGTGTCGCAGGGAAGGTCGGTCACACCCGAGTCCGCCAACGTCGCGCGGATGTACACGTCACCCACGCCGACGCCGGGATCACCTTGCGGGCCCTGCGGGCCCGGGTCACCCTGCTGACCTGCGGGACCCGCCGGACCGATCTCGCCCTGCGGGCCCGGGTCACCCTGGAAACCCTGCGGACCGGCGGCACCCTGCGCGCCAGGGTCGCCCTGCGGCCCCTGGGTACCGGGCTGTCCGTCGGCACCTTGTGGGCCCTGCGGCCCGGCCGCGCCCTGGGGGCCTCGCCGGCCCGGGACGCCGGGGGCGCCCTGTGGGCCTTGTGGGCCCTGCGGCCCCCGTCCCCAGTGGTGCTCGGGCTCCTTCCACTGCCAGCCCTGTGGGCCCGAGTGGTCGGGCCAGGCGTCCCGGTCGTCGGGCCAGGTGTCCATGTCGTCGTGCCCGCCGTCGGTCCGGGTCTGCGCCGGTGCCGTCCAGAGCTGCGTCTGGCCGAACGGTCCGGGGGTGCCGCTCTGCGCCCGCCCCGGCACCCCGGCCCGGGCAGCTTCCGCTGCCGCGGCTGGGCTGGTGCCGGTCATGCTCGCCAACAGCAGCACCGAACTCAGGCTTGACGCGGCCTTCACATGTCTGCGGCTGCGCAGCGGCTTCTTCATCCCCGTGTCCCCTCGTGAAACGCAAGATCAGGCCCACCATGTCGATGGCATCTTATGGGGACGAGAAGCCACCAAATAGACCAAACAGGAATTTTGGTGATGCGAGGGATTAAAACGGGCGCGACGGCCTCGGGTGGCGGTGCCGGTCGGGCTCCTCAGTGGCCTCGGCGGTTCGCCCTCAGGGCGTCCAGGATGACCCGGGGCCTGGCCAGCGAACTCGGGTGGGCGCGTAGTGAGACGACATCGTTGAAGCGCCGCGCGGTCGTCACGTCGGTGACGGTCGCCGCCACGACCTGCCGGCTGATCCAGCTGGAGAGGCGATGGCCGCGTGGGTAGGGACCGTCCACGTGCGGCAGTGACAGGTCGGCAGAGGTCGACAGGGACCAGGCCGCGTCGACCACGACCCGTTGCAGGTCGAGGAAGTCCCGCGCGGGCAGCGCGAGCCGTGGCGCCGACCGCAGGTACGTCGACAGGCAGACCGCGTGCAGGGCCGCTGCGGTGATGCCCTGCCCGTACACCGGGTTGAACGAGGCGACCGCGTCACCGACCGGGATCAGCCCGGCCGGGAACCGCTTCAGCGCGTGGAAGTCGCGGCGGCGGCTGTCGGCGTGGTGGTAGGTCCGGATGTCGCCGAGCATCTCGCAGCCGGCGAGCTCGCCGAACTCCGGTGGGAACTGCTCGCGCAGTCGTCTGACGAAGTCCTCGGCGGTGTGCCCGGGGCGATGGTCGGCATAACCGGCCATCATCGCCATCCAGCGGTCGTCCTCGACTGCGAAGAAGGCGGCACCGGCCAGCTCCGGCGACGTGTGCGGGCTTTTCAGGGCCATCACCACCGCGTGTTCCGGGTCTGCCGCACGCCTGCGGAACAGGGCCGTGGCGTAGTTCAGGTGCACTGTCATCCGTCGCATCGCGGGCCGCTCCCAGCCGCCCTGCTCCAGCCAGTCGGAAAGCCGGCTGGACCGGCCCATCGCGTCCACCACGAGATCCGCGTCCTCGACGCCGGCTGCGCCACCGACGTCGTACCGGACTCCGGCGGTCACCGTGCCGTCGAAGACCAGACCCGTGGCGCGGGCGGCGACGGTCTTGACGTTGGGCAGGCGGAGCACCTGCTGACGGATCAGCCCCTCCAGCAGCGGGCGGCTGGAGGTCAGGCTGTCGGCGTCGTCCGGCACGATCACCTTCAGCCGGCCGTCGAGATAGTGACGTCGGGCCGCTGGCGGCGCCACTATCGCCCCCTGGGCCACTGCCTGCTCACGGAAGCCCGGAAACAGCTGCGTCAACAGCAGGAAGCCGCCGGACAGCAGCGCGTGCAGTTGCGTCCCCTGTGGCACGCCCGGGCGGTGCCCGCTCACCCGCAGGTCGTCCCGATCGATCACGACCACCGACTCCGCGTGGTCGGCCAGGACCCGGGCCGCCAGCATCCCGGCGACGCTGCCGCCCAGCACGACGGCCTTCCGCAGCACCGGGGACGGCTGGGCGGGCGGTCGCACCGCGTTCAGCGCGGCGAAGACCCGGGCCGGGGCGAGGGGCATCATGCTCTCCAAGGCGTACGACGTGGGACGACGCGGTCCACCGAAAGCCCGGACAGGCCGACGGATGGGACAGGCCGACGGACCGGGCAGCCGGCATGACGGCTCAACGATCGTTGCACAGGCGGGGCCTGCCGGCCGTCATGCCGCCGGTGTCCGCGTCACGACAGACCGTGCCTGACGTGGCAGTCGCGGGTCAGCGTGCCGGCGGAGTCGAGTCCAGCGATATCTCGGCACGTACGGCGCCGTCGTCCTCGCGCAGTTCGGCACCACATTTGAGAAGCACGGACACGGCGCCGCGATTGTCCGGGGTGGTCTCCGCCACGATCCGCCGCATCCCCGCTGCGGCGGCGGCAGCGAGCAACTCGCGCAGCGCGGCCTTGCCGATCCCCTGGCCCCGCGCGGACCGGCCGAGCCACATGCCGGTCTCCACGGTCCCCGGTTCGACGCGGGTCATCCGGATCATTCCCACCACTTCGCCGCCGGCCACGATGACATACATCTGCGTACGCCCCGGGCCGTCCAGGCCGGCGAAGCTCGCCCGGTGGAACTCCCGGAACGCCTCCCGCCGGGCATGCGACCACCCGGCCGGCGCCGCCACCGGCGGCATCACGTCCGCCGGCTCCGCCTCGGCCACCGCCACGGAGAGCAAAGGTTCGAGGTTCTGCTCGTCCACCGGCTCCAACCGGACCGCACCCGTCACGTGCCGCAGTCTTCCGCGCTGCGCAACCGACGTCCACCCGGTTAGCGCCCACCGGAACCTCTGGCCGAGCGGACCGGCCGGTCGGACTAGTCACCCCCCTCCTCACGCTCCGCTGTCACATGGCCGGTGAGGTGCACGCGTGACAGCCGACGTCCCGGGCGAGCCGGGCGAGGCCACCGCGCACCCGGAAGGCACGCTGACGACCCCGGCTACCATCGCCCGATGGATCTGCGCGGCACGATCAGCCCGGACCGCCCCTTGCTCGTCCTGGCGCTCGCGGAGGAGGCCGCCCACCTCGATCCGCAACTGCCGGTACTGCTCACCGGCATGGGAAAGGTCAACGCCGCAGGGGCCGTGGCGGCGGCGTTGGCCCGGGGCACGCTGCCCTCGGCGGTGGTGAACCTCGGCACGGCCGGCGCGCTGCACCCCGGCTGGACCGGCACCCACGAGGTGGGCAGGGTGCTACAACACGACCTGGACACCGAGTTCCTCCGCGGGCTGACCGGGCAGCTTGTGGGTGCGCCGCTGGCCCTCACCGGCGACGGCCCGGTGCTGGCCACCGGCGACCAGTTCATCGCCGACGATCAGGCCCGCGCCCAACTGGCCGAACGCGCCCATCTGGTGGACATGGAGGGGTACGCGGTGGCCTCGACGGCGCTTCGGTTCGGCGTACCGGTTCGCCTGGTCAAGCAGGTGAGCGACGAGGCCGGCGAGGGCGCCGACCGCACCTGGCAGGAGTCGGTGGACGCCTGCGCCCGCCGACTGGCCCACTGGGTCACCCACCACCTCTAGCGAGGTTTGCGCTGTTAACAAGGGGCCCCTCCTATACACGAGGCGTTAACAGGGTGCCCCTCCTTGCAGGCTCTCGCTGAGTGAGAAGAGGGGTGTCGGGGTGCGGGAGCGGCAGGGGATGATCCGGGCACATCGTCACTCGCCGCCGGGAGGTTCGGGTCGCATGGCGTTCGCACGTGATCAGTGGTACGTAGCGGCCTACGGCAGCGAGGTCGGGCGGGATCTGCTCGCCCGCACGGTGCTGGGTGAGCCGCTGGTTCTCTACCGCACCGAGTCCGGCGAGGCGGTGGCGCTCGCCGACCGCTGCGTGCACCGGCGTTATCCGCTCTCGGAGAGCCGGCTCGACGGCGACACCATCGTCTGCGGCTACCACGGCTTCACCTACGACCAGACCGGCACGTGTGTCTTCGTGCCGGGGCAGCAGCGCATCCCGCGTACCGCCCGGGTCGCGGCGTACCCGGTGGTGGAGCAGGACTCCTTCATCTGGGTGTGGATCGGCGACCGGAACCTGGCGGATCCGACGACCATTCCCCGCGCGCCGTGGCTGGCCGACCCGGCGTACGCGGTGGTCCGTGGGATGGCGCCGCTGAACGCGCGCTACGAACTGCTCGTGGACAATTTGATGGATCTGTCCCACGAGACCTACCTGCACGGCGGTTACATCGGTACGCCGGAGGTGGCGAACACGCCGATCACCACCGAGGTGGACGACGAGAAGGGCATCGTCTACGTCAGCCGGCACATGGATGACGCGGAGTGCCCGCCGTTCTACGCGCAGTCGACCGGGATCCAGGGCCGGATCACCAGGTGGCAGGACATCGAGTACCACCCGCCCTGCCTCTACCTGCTGCACAGCCGGATCGCGCCGCAGGGGCACTATCCGCCGGCGGAGGGTCCGGACAGCGGCGCCTTCCACGCCGAGATCGTGTACGCCATCACCCCGTCGACCGAGCACACCACGTACGACTTCTGGGCGGTGGCGCGTGACTTCGCCATCGACGACGAGTCGGTGAGCGAGTACCTCCACAACAGCAACCACACGGTGGTCATGCAGGACGTGACGGCGTTGAACATCCTGGAGCAGGTGATCGCCTCCGAGCCGGAGAAGTACCAGGAGCTGAGCATCAACATCGACACCGGCGGGCTGGCCGCCCGGCGGTTGCTGGCCCGGATGATCGAACCGGGATCGGTGGGAGCGCCCCGGTGACCGCGCCGACCAGCATGCTCACCGGCGACCGGATCTACCGGATCCACTGGCTGCCGGGCACCGACACGCTGCGGGGCCGCTGTCACTGCGGCGCCGAACGGACCGCCGAGGAGCCGGTGGAGCTCTGGGAGTGGTTGCTGGCCCATCCGGACGGCCACCGGCCGCCACCGGACCCGGGTCCGCCGACGCCGCCCACGTCCCGGACCGTGCTGCCGCCGACCGCACCGCCGAGCCGGGCAGCGGTGCCGGCGTGACCGGCGACAACCCGATCGACAAGGATCTGCTGGTGGCCGGCCGGGAGGAGGTGGCGGTCGGGGTAGCGGTGCTTACCCTCTGCCGCCCTGACGGCAATGACCTGCCGGCCTGGAGCCCGGGTGCACACGTCGACCTCGCGCTCGGACCCGACCTGGTGCGCTCGTACTCCCTCTGCGGTGACCCGGCGGACCGCGGCGCCTGGCAGGTCGCGATCCAGCGCGAGCCGGACGGACGCGGGGGTTCGCGCCTCGCGCACGAGCGGCTCACCCCCGGCACGACCGTGCGGGTACGCGGGCCGCGGAACAATTTCGCGCTGCGCCCGGCGCGGCGTTACCTCTTCGTCGCCGGTGGCATCGGCATCACCCCGATCCGGCCGATGGTCGCCGCCGCCGACGCCGCCGGTGCCGACTGGCGGCTGGTGTACGGCGGGCGCAGCCGCACCAGCATGGCCTTCGCCGCCACCCTGCGGGAGAAGTACGGCGACCGGGTGAGCCTGCATCCGCAGGACGAGACCGGGCTGCTCGACCTGGACGGGCTGTTGCACCGCCCGACCGGTGAGCTGGTCTACTGCTGCGGGCCCGCGTCGCTCATCGACGCGGTGCTGCAGCGTTGCCAGGCGTGGCCCTCGGGCACCCTGCACATCGAACGATTCACCGCGGTCGCCACCGAGGCGGGCGTCGAGACCGCCGTCGAGGTCGAACTCGCGCTCTCCGGTCGGACGGTGACCGTGCCGCCGGGCACCTCGATCCTGGCGGCGGTGGAGCAGGCCGGCGTGCAGGTGCTCTCCTCCTGCCGGGAGGGCACCTGCGGGACCTGCGAGACCACGGTGCTCGCCGGTGAGCCGGAGCACCGCGACAGCCTGCTCACCGAGGAGGAACGGGCCGCCGGTGACACCATGATGATCTGTGTGTCCCGGGCCCGGAGTCCCCGGCTGACGTTGGAGTTGTGACTCAGGTGGGTGAGGAGGTGCGGGGTGCGGACGCAACCCGGACGCTCGGTGACCAGCAAGGTGCTCGCGCTGCTCGACGCCTTCTCCCCCGCCACGCCGGCGTTGACGGTCAGCGAGTTGGCCCGGCGGGCCGAGCTGCCGCTGCCCACCGCGTACCGGCGGGTGGCGGAGTTGGTCGCCTGGGGCGCGCTGGAGCGCGGTGCCGACGGCCGCTACCGGATCGGTCTGCGCCTGTGGGAGGTGGGTTCGCTGGCCCCCCGTGGGTTGGGGCTGCGCGAGCTGGCCCTGCCGATCATGGAAGACCTGTACGAGGTGACGCACGAGAACGTCCAGCTCGCCGTCCGGCAGGATCTCGAACTCGTCTTCATCGAACGGATCGCCGGACGCAAGGCGGTGCCGGTGCTCACCCGGGTGGGCGGTCGCTTCGCGCTGCACGCCACCGGGGTCGGGCTGGTCCTGCTCGCGTGGGCACCGACCGAGGTGCAGGAGCAGGTGCTGGCCGCGCCGTTGGAGCGGTACACCGAGCTGACCATCACCGATCCGAAGCGGCTGCGGCGTGACCTGGCCGAGGCACGCCGCCTCGGGTACGCGGTGAGCGACCGGCAGGTCACCATGGACGCGCTCTCGGTGGCGGCACCGATCTGCGGTGCGGACGGCAGCGCGGTCGCCGCGATCTCGCTCGTGGTCGCCTACGACCGGGCTGACCCGGTGGCGCTGGCACCGCTGGTGCAGGCCGCGGGCCGGGCGATCTCCCGAGCGCTGGGCCGGCCCCACCCGGCGGGGCGCTGAGCCGCCAGGGTCGCGCCGCCGGGACGCCGGGGCTGCGCTGCCGGGCCTTACCGTCCGGTCACCGGACGCAGTACCGTGTCCGGGTGTTCGTTCTCCGCACATCGCCGCGTTTTCGCTGCTACCAGGTTCCCGGGGGCGGGGCACGATGGTGAACGACGACCTCGACGAGCCGCCGTCGGCGGCGGCACCGTCGGGCCGGTCCGGGGCGGTCGGGCGGGCCCGGGCGCAGCGGCTGCTGGTGACACTGCTCGGCGACTACTGGCACGCCGGCCGTTCTCCGCTGCCCTCCGGCGGCCTGGTCGCGGTGCTCGGCGAGTTCGACATCGCGCCCGCCAACGCCCGCGCGACGCTGGCCCGGCTGACCCAGCGGGGCATGCTCACCCGCACCAAGGAGGGCCGGCGGACCAGTTACCGGCTCACCGAGCCGGCCTGGCAGATCCTGCAACGCGGCGCTCGGCGCATCTTCGCCACCAGTGACGAGAGCACCTGGGACGGCATCTGGACGCTCATCGCGTTCACCCTCCCCCTGGACGACGCGAACCAGCGCCGGCTGCTGCGGGCGCGGCTGCGCTGGCTGACCTTCTGGCCGCTGTACGACGCCACCTGGGTGACCCCGCACGACCGCTTCGACGAGGTACGCGAGCAGCTCAGTGAACTCGGCATCAACGATGCGGTGGTGCTGCGTTCCCGGGACCTGGATCTGCTGCCGAACGGTCTCGCCCGGCTCGAAGCCGCCTGGCGTATCGACGAGCTCGTCGCCGGCTACCAGACCTTTCTGGACCGGTACCGCGAGCTGGCCCGCCGGGCGGTGGCGGGCCAGGTGCCGTCGGCGGAGGCACTCATCCAGCGCACCGAGCTGGTGAACGACTGGCGGGCACTGGTGGGCGCCGACCCCGACCTGCCCGCCCGCTTCCTGCC
>NZ_POTX01000104.1 GCF_003236305.1 Micromonospora endophytica
CCCTGGTCGACCGGTCGGTGGTCGGGTGGGGCGAGGGCCGGGCCCTGCTCGTACAGAAGTTCGTCGGTGTAGTCCCAGAACCATTCCTCGCCCGGCTCGAAGCTGCGCGCGAACCGGTGACCGGTGGCGGCCGCGTGCGCGCTGGCATGCTGGTTGGGGGAGGAGTCGCAGCAGCCGACCCGCCCGCACTGGGCACACCGCCGCAGATGGAACCACCAGCCCGGTGGCTCGGCCGCCGCACAGTCGGCACACCCGGTGCCACTCGGCGGTACGCCAGGGTCAATGCCCTCCATCGCTCCTCCTTCGCAGGTGACCGCCGCCTGCGGCCGACCCGGCGGTGCGGCGACCACCGCCGGCGGCGGGCGGCACGTTAACGGAGCCTACGAGCAGACCGGGCGGGTGTCGATCACAGTCGGGACGCCACGCTGCGGCCAGTGGAGGCGGTCGTCCAGCCCGGCCCGGGTGAAGGCGGCGACGATTTCCTCGCGGCCCTGGGTGAAGTGGTCCCAGGCGTCGTAGTGCACGGGCACCACCGTCCGGACATCGAGCGAACGGGTCAGCCGCGCCCCCTGGTCACCGTCCATGGTGATGAAGTCGGTGCCGAAGTACGGCACGACCGCGGCACCGAAGTGGAGTATCGCGGCACCCACCGAGTAGCGTCGCCCGATCTCGTCGAGTTCGTCATAGTAGACGGTGTCGCCGGAGATGTAGAGGGCGTCGTCGTCGCCGGGAACGTGGACCAGGAACCCGATGACATCGCCGGCGTGCCGGCCCGGAGTGGCGGTGACGCGCAAGGTGCCGCCCTCGCCACTCAGCTCGTACGTCTCCCACGGCGCGAGGCCCACCGCGCCGTCGCCGAGCCGCTGGGCGCCGCTGACGGTGGTGAGGACGAGGTGACCGGCGAGCAGTGCCCGTCCCGCGGCGTCGAGGTTGTCGGGGTGTTCGTCGTGGCTGAGCAGGATCGCGTCCAGCACCGGCAGGTCGCCCGCCTCGACGGCGGGGCTGACCAGGCTGCGCAGGGTTACCGGCCCGGTCGGATACGCCGTGGGCGCGTGGTCGAAAGCGGGATCGGTAAGCAGATTCAGGCCGCCGGCTTGGATGAGGACGGTCGCGGTGCCGACGTACGTGACGGTCGTTTTCATGGCTCTCCCTGTCCGTTGTGGTCAGCTCAGCCTGCGGCCGGGAGTCACGACGTGTCATCAGTAAGTTGACTTCGTCTGCCAGATCCACTTCTGTTCGCCGGGAGGCGGCAGGTGCGAATCGACACGATCGTCGCCGCTTTCTCTCCCCTACGCGGCAGCACCGTGGGTGTGATCTGTCAGCTCGTGATCAGTGCCGGGCAGTCAACTGACGGATTGCTGGGTTCAGTTGCTCACCTAGCGTGATGGAGGCGGAGCAACCGCGCCGGCATCGGCCTGCGAGTACCCGAGAAGGGGAACACCACATGCGCACTTGCCTCGTACCGAGTCCGCTACGGCGCCCGGTGGCGCTGTTACTGAGCCTGGCAGCGATGGTGGCCGGGCTCGTCCTGCCCGATGCGACGGCGGCAAGGGCGGACACCGGACACCGGAGAGTCAGCTTCACCTACATGAACATCACCAGTTATGCCGGTATGGAACAGCGGATCGCCTGGCGCAATCTGATCGCCAGCATCCAGAACGCCGCCGGCCACCACTTCGGAGAAGGCGTCTACGAGACGCAAGCCGAAACAGAGGCGCTGGTCTCCGTGCGGCTGTACCACCAGAACACCTGGGTGCGTCTGTGGATCGAGCCGCATAACCTCTATCTGCGGGGCTACACGAACCGGTACGGCACGTTCATGGCCGACGACGCATTCCATCTGCGCAACAGGTTGGCGACGTACCCACAGAACCCGAACCCGGACCAGAACGTGGGCTTCGTCTACTCCGGAGAAGGCGGTGGCACTCTGCCATTCGCCAGCGACTACCCCGATCTCGAACGGGTCGCCCAACGGACCCGGCAGTTGATGCCCCTCAGTTACCACGCGCTGTGGGACAGCTTCAACCAGCTCGCGCAGTCGCAGAACCCGTGGACGGCGGACGGGCGACGGGCCACCGCCCGGTCCTATCTGTTCTTCACCCAGTGGATAAGCGAGGCCGCCCGCCTCGACGACATCTACAACGATGTCGCCGCGTTCATGGGTGACCCCGGTTGGTCTCGGGACGGGCTGTCGGACCAGCAGGTCGCCTGGGAACAGAACTGGTGGAATCTGTCCTGGTTCGCCCGGGAGTCCTGGTTGTGGGGTGCGGTTCCGCCGCTGCACGTCGGTGCCATCATTCTGTGGGGATGGTTCGACGTACCGCGCCGGGCCAACATGATCAAACACATTTGACCTCATCCGGCCCGCCCGCACCCCCACGGTGCCGGCCCACCAGCCGCCGTCGTCGCGGCCCGGTGGGCCGGCCCAGTGCGGGTGCACGTCACTCGTCGCTCAGGGCACGGGCTTCGGCGAGGAGTTCGCACTGTCGCCGCCAGTCGCCGCCGGAGCAGCCGAAGACGAGGTGACGTGCCCCGGCGCGGCGGTAGGCGGCGAGCCGCTGGGCCGCCTGCTGGGGCGTACCGGTGATCGGGATGGCGGCGGCGCGTTCGGCCGCCAGGCCGTACGCCTTGGACAGGCCGGCGGCGATCTCGGACCGGGTGGGAAGGTCGTCGCCGGAGCCGAGGGCACCGGTGGCGCCCACCGCGATCGTCGGGGTGGGGCGAGCGTGCGAGGCGGCCGCCCCGTGGATCAGCAGGGTGCCGCCCTTGCCGACGTCGAGCGTCTCCAGGGCGATGTGTGCGGTCTGCGCCCCGGCGCTGAAGCCGCCGGCCACCTCCCAGGGCATCCCGGCTGGTTTGGCGGTGACGTGCCCGGCGGGTGCGGGCGGTGGCCGATCCGGGTCAGACCGTGCCGGTGACCAGGTACTGCATCTGGTGCTCGTGGTTCGGGGCGACACCGTACCGGCGGTCCAACTCGTAGATCTCGGTGAGCGGGGTGACGGTGACCTTCGCCAGGCCCACCTCCTCCAGGACCGCCACGGTCTGGTCGATGGAGGTGGCGGCGGCCAGCGGCAGGACGGCCTGCACCTGCCTGTCGTAGTGCGTGGTGAAGTTCTCCGAGGCGTTGTCGAGGCCGCCGGGGAACCAGGTGCTGTCCACCACCGCGATGGTGCCGCCGGGCCGCAGCAGACGCGCCCAGTTCGCCACGGCGGTCCGCGGCTCGCGCAGCGTCCACATGAGATAGCGGCTGGTCACCGCGTCGAAGCTGGCGGCCGGAAAGTCAGGTGCCACGGCGTCGCCGGACGCGATGACCGGGCCGTCGGCGACGGCGGCGGCGTGCCGGCGGGCCTCGGCGAGCATCCCCTCGGACAGGTCGATGCCGGTGACGCGGTGCCCGAGACCGGCCAGGACCATGGCGACCTGCCCGGTGCCGGTACCGACGTCGAGCACGTCCAGCGGCGCCACCGGCAGGGCCGCGGACCAGACCCGCGACCAGGCCGCCTGGTCGTCGGCGAACCGGTCGGGACGCTGCTGGTACGCGTCGTAGTCCGGCGCGCGTCCGGTCCAGTACGCGTTGATCCGCTCTTGTACGTTCACGCCGCGCTCCTCTGTGCGATGGGCTGGTCGATCGGGTGGAAGAGCAGGTGGACGCCGTCGTCGAGGTCGAGGCGTCGGATGCCGATGCCGTAGACGGGTTCCAGCACGGCGGGGTCGAGCACCTCGTCGGTGGTGCCGGCGGCGGCCACCCCGCCCGCGCCGAGCAGCACCAGGTCGTCGCAGTAGCGGGCGGCCAGGTTCAGGTCGTGCAGCACCACCACGGCGCAGGTGCCCAGGGTGCGTACCAGGTGCAGGATCTCGTGCTGGTAGCGGATGTCCAGGTGGTTGGTGGGTTCGTCGAGCAGCAGGTGGGTGGCCTCCTGGGCCAACGCCCGGGCGATCAGCACCCGTTGCCGCTCACCGCCGGAGAGCTGGGCGAACGCCCGCTCGCCGAGGTGCGCGGCACCGACCCGGGCCAGGCAGCGGGCGGCGATCTCATGGTCGGTTCGGCTGGTGCGCTGGAATGTCGACAGGTGCGGTCCCCGACCCAGCAGCACCAACTCCGCCACGGTCAGGGCGGTCTCGCCGCCGGTCTCCTGCACCACCACGGCCAGCCGGCGGGCGGCCTCCCGTGACGGCAGGCTGGCCAACTCGTCGGCGTCGACGACGACCTGCCCGGTGGGGCTGCGCAGGGCACCGTAGAGCAGCCGCAGCAGGGTGGTCTTGCCGCTGCCGTTCGGGCCGATCAGACCCAGCACCCGACCGGGCCGGGCGGTCACGCTGACCCCGTCGATGACGGGGTTCGTGCCGTAGCGCCAGGAGACCCCGGTCGCGGTGATCACGCGTGGTCCTCGAAGTGCCGCACGATCCGCTCCAGACCGTCGATGGCCAGCGGCGACGGCGGCTCGGTGAAGTTGAACAGCTGGGTCATGACCTGACCGTCGCGTACCGCGTTGAGTTTGTCGGCGCCAGGCAGCGCGGTGAGTGCCTGTGCGACGGCGGCCGGGTCCCCGTCGCCGTGCAGCAGGATCAGCACGTCGGGGTTGCGGCCGAGCAGTTCCTCCACGGTGACCTCGAAGACCCGGTCGGTGACGTCGCCGAAGACGTTGCGGAAGCCGGCGGCCGCCAACTGGGGGTGGGCCATGCTGGCGGTGCCGTAGGCGTACGTGGTGCCGCCGCCGACCGTCGGATACAGCACGGCCGCGCTGCGGCCGGCGGACGTACCCGTCTCGGTTTGGATCTTGGTCATCCGCTCCCGCAGCGCGGCGACGGCCGTCCCGGCCTCGGCCTCCCGGCCGAACACCCGGCCGTACGTCTCCAGTTGACGGTAGATGTCGTCGAAGCTCGGCACGGCGGTGCTGTCGGGACACATGGCCGGCTCCTCCAGCAGTGGGATGTCCACTGCGGAGAGGGCGTCGCGGGAGAGGTTGTCCACCTCGCCGAGGACCAGGTCGGGTTGCTGGCTGATCACCACCTCCTTGGAGATCTGGAGGTGGCCGCTGGTGTCGGTCTTGTCGGTGAGCAGCGGGATCCGGTCCAGCTCGGCCAGGGTCGCCGCGTCGTAGTACTCCTTCGGGTACTGCCCGGCGCGGGCGGTGACCCGGTCCATGACACCGAGCGCGTGCAGGTACGGCACGGCCGCGCTCTTGAGCAGCACGACCCGCTGCGGCGCGGCGTCGAATGTCACGTCCACCCCGCAGTTGGTGACGGTGACCGGGAAACCTGGCCCGGACGCGGCCGGCTGGTCGGTGCCGCCGCCACAGCCGGCGACCATCAGCAGGACGGCGGACGCGGCGGCGAGCCGGATCTTCTTCATCGCTACTCCTCGACGACGACGGCGGGCGCTCATGCGCCGGTGGCGTGCAGACGGCGGATCAGGATCAGCAGGAACGGGGCGCCGAGCAGCGAGGTGATGATGCCGATCGGAATCTCCTGCGGGGCGAGCAGCACCCGGGCGAGCACGTCGGCCCAGACCAGCAGGATGGCCCCGAGCAGCGCGGCCACCGGCACCACCCGGACGTGCGCCGCGCCGACGACACGTCGGGCCAGGTGCGGCACGACCAGGCCGACGAAGCCGATGCTGCCGGCGGCGGAGACCAGTACGCCGACGCTCAGCGAGACCAGCACGAGCAGCCGCAGCCGGAACCGGTCCGGCGAGACACCGAGGGTCTGCGCGGTCTCGTCGCCGATGGCCAGCACGTCGAGCCGCCGCCCGACCAGCGTCAGGTAGCCGATCAGACCGATCAGCACGGCGGCGGCCACCGCCAGCAGGGCGTCCCACCGGGCCAGCCCCAGGGAGCCGAGCAGCCAGAACAGCACCGACCGGGCACCTTCGGCGGAGTTCGAGGCGAAGATCAGGAAGCTGGTGGTGGCGTAGAGCGCGTAGCCGACGGCGACTCCGGCCAGCAGCAGCCGGATCGAGGTCACCCGGCCGCCGCTGCGGGCGATCAGGAAGACCAACAGCGACGCCGCGAGCGCACCGAGAAAGGCGCTTGTGGAGAGGGCGTACTGGCCGAAACCGGCACCGGCGCCGAAGAGGATCGCCGCGGCCGCGCCGCTTGAGGCACCGGAGTTGATGCCGAGCAGGTACGGGTCGGCCAGCACGTTGCGCACCATGGCCTGCAACGCCACCCCACACACCGCCAGCCCCGCGCCGACAAGCATGCCGAGCAGTACGCGGGGCAGCCGCACCTGCCAGACGATGGCCTCCTGCGGAGGTGTCCAGCTCACCTCGCCGGGCAGGCCGACAAGCTGGTGGCCGATGATCCGGGCCACGGTCAACGGAGGGATGCCGATCGCCCCGGAGCCGACCGCGACGATCCCGGTGAGGATCAGTGCGGCGGTCAGCCCGAGCAGCCAGAGGCCCGTCCGGCGGCGGCGCGCGGCGACACCGAGCAGGTCTGGTTCACCCTGCGGCAGGGTGATGGCGGTCACCGTACCCCAATCTGCATTATCCTTGTTCTTGCCAATTCTTTGCGACAAGCTACCAGCAAGATCAGGCGAGGGGGAAGCCGGTGCGGCGAGCTTCACCGCGGGCGCGGCGTCCTGCACTGGGCGCGGCGTCGATGAGGGCGGGTCAGCGCGCGGCGGTCCGGACCATTCAATCGGGCCGATGATCGCGCCGGTCTCTCCCCGGGCTGACGCCCGCCAACTCCGGGCCGTGACGGACGGTCCCACCTTCACGAAGTCCCGGGTGGCGCTGCTGGTGAGCGGCTTCCTGGTGAACGTCGGCTCGTTCTCGATCTACCCGTACCTGGCCGTGCTGCTGCGCGACCGGATGGGCATGGGAATGGGGCAGGTGGGGGTCGTGCTGGGCCTGGCCACCCTGGTGCAGTTCGCCAGCGCCCCCGCCACGGCGGCACTGGCCGAGCGGGTGGGGCTGCAACGGTCCCTGCTCGGCGCCACGGTCCTCTACAGCTTCGGCGGTGCCGCCTTCCTGGTGGGGGAGGAGCTTGCGCCGCTCACCGTCGTCGGTCTGCTGCTCATCTCCGCCGGGGGTTCGCTCTACTCGCCGGCCTACCGCAGCTATCTCGTGCACGGGGTGACCCCGCAGCAGCGGCCCCGGTTGATCTCCGCAGGCAACGCCGCCGGGAATCTCGGTGTCGCTCTCGGCCCGCTGGTGGGGGCCCTGCTGCTGCACTACTCGGCCGCGATGTTCGCGGTGGCCACCGCGATCTACACCGGGCTGGCCGTCGGCCACCTGCTGCTGCCCCGGGAGCGACGCGACGAGGACGCGCCGCCGGTGGAGCCGTTCCGGCGGATGCTCTCCGGCCTGGCGGTGCTCCCGTTCGCGGTCACCGCTCTCTCCATCTACCTCTACATGCAGTTTTATCAGTATCTATCCAGCTATGCCCAGGGGCGGATGGCCACCCTGCTGTTCGGGGCCGCCATGATGGCGTACTCACTCGGCCTGGCCCTGGCGCAACCGCTGCTGGCCGACCGGGTCGGCCGGATGGGCTATCCGACGGCGATGGGCATCGGCTTCGGCTGCCTGGCGGTCGGGATGGTCGCCTTCGCCGGTGGCACCGGGCTCACCGTGCTGGTCGGCGTGCTCACCATAAGCGTCGGCAACGCGGTGCTCTTCCTCAAGAACGACCTGGCGGCGCTGGCGGGATCGAGGCGGTCCGCGACAGTGGTCTTCGGGCAGCAGCGGCTGGCCGCCGGAGTCGGCGCCTGCCTCAGTGGCGTGGTCGGCGGCACCGCGTACGCGGCGTTCGAGCGGGCCGACGTCCTGCCCGGCTTCTGGCTGCTGGTGGCCGCGCAGTGCGTCCTGCTGCCCACGCTCCTGCTCGGTGTGCGAAGGCTGATCCTGCGCGAGCCCGGCTGAAGATCGCGGGAACCCGGATGGCCGGGCCGCCGACTACTCATATCGAGTGCCGATCATGCACCGGATGACGCCCCAGGAGTGACAAGTGCCCCGACCACGTCCGCTCGTTGCCGCCCTCGCCGTGTCGATCGCGCTCGCCAGCGCCAGCGCCTGCGGTTCCGATGCCGGTGACAGCACATCGTCCGAGACCCTGCGGATCGGACTGAGCGCCGAGTCGGGCGTGCTTGACCCGCACGCGTTCACCGGCAACTTCCTGCTGCTCGACGCCATCTACGAGCCGCTCGTCAGCTACGGCGAGGAGGGGCGGCTGGAACCGGGGCTGGCCCGAGCCTGGACGGTGGCCGAGGACGGCCGGCAGGTGAGCTTCGACCTGCGCGACGGGGTGCGCTTCACCGACGGCACACCCGTCGACGCCGCCGCCGTCAAGTGGAACTTCGACCGCTGGGTGGGCAACAAGCGCTTCTCGTTCTTCCGCGCCTCGCAGGTCATCTCCAGCGTCGAAGCCGTCGACGCGGACACCGTACGGCTCACCCTGACCGAGCCGTACGAGCCGCTGCTCCAGGAACTGTCGATCGTCCGCCCGGTCCGGCTGCTCAGCCCGCAGTCGGCGGCCCCCGACGGCGCGTTCCAGAACCCGGTCGGCACCGGCGCGTGGAAACTCGGATCGCAGAGCGCCACCAGCGTGGTGCTGGAACGCAACGACGACTACTGGGGCCCGAAACCACAACTCGAACGGCTCGAATTCAGCGTCATCCCCGACTCCCAGGCACGGGTCGACGCGCTCACCAACGGTGAGATCGACCTGATCGGTGGGGCCTATCTGGCACCGATCACCCCGGTGGAGGCGAAGTCCCTCGATGACCGCGACGGGATCACGCTGCTCACCGGGGCACCTGACGTCTCGATCATGCTCGGGTTCAATCCGGAGGGCCCGGCCGGCGACAAGGCCGTCCGGGAAGCGGTGATCCGGGCGATCGACACTGCCGCCCTGGCGAAGACGCTGCTGCTGGACTATGCCGAACCGGCCCGGCGAGTGTTCCCACCGGACGTGCCGGACTCCGGCGACGACCTTCCACTCGGCTTCGACAAGGCAGCGGCGGGCAGCCTGCTCGACGCCGCCGGATACGTGCGTACCGGAGACACCCGGGCCAAGGACGGCCGACCGCTCTCGCTGCGTCTGCTCATCCCCGCGACGCCCGCCGAGGGGCAACTCGACCCGCGCACCATGGCCGCGGCGATCGCCGCGGCCCTCAAGGAGGTGGGCGTCGGCGTCGAGATCGCGCCGGTCGACGCCGCCGCCTACTACGACGAACGGGCCGAGGGCCGGTACGACCTGACCTTCTTCGAGACGCTCGGCGCACCCTACGATCCGTCCAGCTCCATCGTGTCCCTGTTCACCAGCGGCGCGCGTGCCCCGCTGTGGACGACACCTGCCATCGAGAAGCTGGTCGACGCGGCACTGTTCGCCGGTGATCCCGCCGCCCGGGGCGCGGCGTACCAGAACCTCTACCGGGCGGTGGCCGCCGACGCCGGGTTCGTGCCGCTCGTCTACCGGCCACGCCTGTGGGCCGTACGCGACGCGGTGGCCGGCTTCGCGGTCCCACCCAGCGACGTCGACCTCGAACTGGCCGGGGTCACCGTAGGGTGAGCGGTTCCGGGCGGTTACCCGTGGCCAGCGGCTACCTCACCCGCTGGACCCTCGACACCGTCGGCGTGCTCCTCGCGCTCTCCGTCGGCACCTTCGCTCTCGTGCTGCTCGCCCGGGGCGATCCGGCGGCGATGCTGGCCGCGACGCGGGCCGGCCGTCCCGCCACCCCCGAGCAGATCGAGGCGGTCCGGGTCGAGCTGGGCCTGGACGCGCCCGCCCCGGTGCGGTATCTGCGCTGGCTCGCCGACGCCGTCACCGGCGACTTCGGGCTGTCGCTGCGGACCAACACGCCGATCGGACCCGAGATCGTCGAGCGGATCGGTGTCACGGCGGGCCTGGTGGCCGGTGCCGCCGTGATCGCCCTGGTGCTGGGCGTGGGCGTCGGGATCGCCGGGGCGGTACTGCGGCGTGGGCTGCTGCGCGGTGCCCTGCGGGTCGCCGCGCTGCTGGCCACCTCGGTGCCGGCGTTCTGGCTGAGCTACCTTCTGGTGCTCCTGCTCGCCCTGCGCCTGCGCCTGGTGCCGACCTCCGGGATGGCGGGCCCCGCGACCTGGGTGATGCCGATGCTGGTGCTCGGCCTGCCGGCGGCCGGTGCGCTCAGCCGGGTGGTGGCCGTCACGCTGCGCGAGGCCCTCGACCGGCCCTACGTCCTCGCCGCGCAGGCCCGGGGCAGTTCACCACTGTCCATCGTGGTCCGCGACGGGCTGCCCAACGCCGCCGGGCCGATCCTGTCGGTGGCCGGGTTCACCATCGGCACGCTGCTGGTCGGCACGGTCGTGGTGGAGCAGATCTTCGGCTGGCCCGGCCTCGGGGCCTACTTCGTCCGGGCCGCGTCCGCGCGGGACATTCCGGCGCTTCAGGCGGCCGCCCTCGTCCTGGGCGGCGGGTTCATCCTGGCGAACCGCCTCGCCGACGGGCTCCAGGCACTCATCGATCCCCGCCTGCGCCGAACCTCGACGATCGGCCCGCGCCCGCCTCGTCCCCGGCGGACGGCTTCTTTTCGTACGGAACCGACATGACGGCGGGAGGCCGCTGGCGTGGCAGGTCGGCGTCCCGGCGTACCGTGCTGGTCGCCCTGCCGCTGGCCGGGTTCGCGCTCGTGGGCTTGCTCGCACCGCTGCTCGCCCCGGCCGACCCCGCCGCCACCGACCTGGCGGCCAGCCTGTCGCCGCCGTCGGCGGAGCATCCACTCGGCACCGATCAACTCGGTCGCGACCAGCTCAGCCGGATCCTGTACGGGGCACGGATCAGCCTCACGGTCACCGCGGCGGTGCTGGCGGTCTCGCTGACCGTCGGGGTGCTCATCGGCACCGTCGCCGGTTACCTGGGCGGATGGGTGGACCGGGTGGTCGCCCGCGTCATCGACATGGCGGTCTCCCTGCCAGGGATGCTGGTGGCGCTGGCGGTCATCGGCGTACGCGGCCCCGGCGTGCAGAACCTCGTCATCGCGATGTCGCTGTGGGCCTGGGCGCCGTACGCCCGCATCGCCCGTGCCCGCGTCGCCGGCCTGCGCGATAGTCCGCACCTGGACGCGCTGCGGCTGCTCGGTGCCGGTCCGGGGCGCATCATCGGCCGCCACCTGCTCCCACCCGCCGTCGCGCCCTGCCTGGTCTATGCCAGCACCGACGTGGGCGCCATCGTGCTCGGCGTCGCCACCCTGAGCTTCCTCGGCCTGGGCATCCCACCGCCGCAGGCCGAATGGGGTCAGATGCTCATCGAAGGGCGCCCCTACCTGGCCTCGGCCTGGTGGCTGGCCTACCCGCCGGGAATCGCCATCACCGTCGTGGTGTTCGCGAGCAACCTGCTCGGCGAGCGCCTGGCGATCGGCGACGAGCGGCCCTCGATCCTGCGCTGGGTACTGCCCACCCGCCCCCGCTTTCTCCGTTCCCGCAACGTCAGGCCACCGGTGACCTCCGCCTCGGCCTCCGCCTCGGCCTCCGCCTCGGCCTCCGCCTCCGCCTCGGCGCGAGCTGCGGAACGGCAGCCGGTGGGCCCCCGTTCGGCCGGTCCGTCGGCGGCCTCCGCCGGCACCCTGTTGTGCGTACGGGATCTCTCCGTCGCCTATCCGCACGTCGGCGGCTACCGGCGAGTCGTCGCCGACGTCCGTTACGAGGTGCGGCGCGGGCGGATCCTGGCCCTGGTCGGTGAGACCGGCAGCGGTAAGACCAGCGCCGCGCTGGCCCCCTTCGGGCTGCTGGACCCCGACGCGGTGGTCACCGGCTCGGCGTTGCTGGGTGCCGGGGGCGAGGCCCGCCAACTCGTCGGCGCTGGGCCGCACGAGCGCCGCCTGGTGAACGGCCGGCGGGTGGGCGTGGTCTTCCAGGACAGTCTCGCCGCCCTCAACCCGTTGCGGACCATCGGCGCGCACGTCGACGAGGCCGTCCGTAACGCGGGTCGGGGCGGCCGGCGGGACGCCACCCGCCGCGTCACCGAGGAACTGCTGCGCCTGACCGGCCTGCCCGACCCGATCGGCACCGCCCGCGCGTACGCGCACCAGCTCTCCGGCGGGATGCGCCAGCGGGTGCAGATCGCCATCGCCCTCGCCGGTGAGCCGGAACTGCTGGTCGCCGACGAACCCACCTCCGCCCTCGACGTCACCGTGCAGGCGCAACTGCTCGACCTGCTGGCACGGCTGCGCGACGAACTCGGCATGGCGATGATCATCATCAGTCACGACCTGGCGGTGGTCACCCGGCTGGCCGACGAGGTGGTGGTGATGTACGCCGGCCGGACCGTCGAAGCAGGCCCCGTGGCCACGGTGATCAGAAGCCCGGCGCATCCCTACACCCGCGGCCTGCTCGACGCGGTGCCGCACCCCTCGGCGGTGCCGGGCACCCGCTTCCGCACCATGCCGGGCCGCTCCGGCGCGGGTCCGGACGACGTCGGTGGCTGCGCGTTCCGGCCGAGGTGCCCGATTGCCATCGCACCCTGCGCGGACCATCCCCCGGAACTGCTCACGTGGGCCCCGGACCCGGGCGCGCCGGCCTCGGAGTTGGTCGCGCCGGTCTTGCGTCGGGTGGCGTGTTTCGCGCAGCCCGCCGCGACCACGCGCGCGCCCGGGGGCGTCGGTGAGCGGGATGGAGACTGACCGTGTTGGAGATCGAGCAGCTCACCGCCAGCCACCCCCGGGGTCGGGGGCGGGTGACCGTGATCTCGAACGTCACCCTGCGGGTGGGAGCGGGCGAGATCGTCGGGCTGGTCGGCGAGTCGGGGTGCGGCAAGACCACTCTCGCCCGTGTGATCACCGGGCTGCACCGCCCGGACACGGGATCGGTACGTGTCGCCGGGACCGACGTGCACCGCCTGCGCGGTCGGCACCTGCGTGCACATCGACGGCAGGTCCAGATGGTCTTCCAGGACCCGGGCCTCAGCCTCAGCCCCCGACAGGCGACGCGGCAGGCCATCGCCGAACCGCTGCGGATCCACCGCATCGGTGACACCCGCTCCCGGCAGCAGCGCGTCGACGAGCTGTTGGGACTCGTCGGACTCGATCCCGACGTGGGGGAACGCCGGCCCCGGCAACTCTCCGGCGGGCAGCAGCAGCGCGTCGCGATCGCCCGAGCGCTGGCCGTCGCACCACGCCTACTCGTCTGTGACGAACCGGTCACCGCGCTCGACGTGTCGGTGCAGGCCAAGATCCTCAACCTGCTCTGCGACCTGCGCGACAAACTCGGCCTCGCCTGCCTGTTCATCTCCCACGATCTCGCCGTGGTCCGGCAGCTCGCCGATCGGATCGTGGTAATGCGCGACGGCCGTGTCGTCGAGCAGGGCCCGACCACGGCCGTCACCACCCAGCCCGGCCACCCCTACACCCGGGAACTGCTCGCGGCGACCCCCACTATCGGTCTCGGACCCCGCGACGTCGCGGCGGGACGCCGGAGTGAAATCGCCGAACCGCACAGCAAACTCTAGTTCGACAATCTTCTATGTCGACGCTCGTGGGCCGGACAACACCCGCCGCTGACAACGTCGCGTCCGCTGGACCCGGCTGGCATTCGGTGCCACCCGGGCTCGTGGAGTGAAGCAGAGCAAATGGGGAAGTGCAGAGGGCTGGGGCGCGCGGGCCCGTCCGTTCCGTCCACGCCATGGCATCGGCGCTCCTTTCGGCCAACCGACGGTCTCCGGTTGCCGACAAGACTTCCCGTCAGGTGTTAACAGGGGGCCCCTTTACTACGTGAGGCGTTAACAGGGGGCCCTTCCTTACGTTTGGACGGGCGTGGAGCGGGCAGCACCGGCATATGTTGTTTGACCTGATGGGGCGCGTGGACGACACCTTGACCGTGGCAACTCAGGGGTACGGGTGGCTGCCCAACCGGTTCCGCCGCCAGCCGGGGGACGTGTTCCGTACCCGGCTGCTCGGGCAGCCGGCCGTGGCGTTGCGGGGGCCCGACGCCGTCCGGTTCTTCTACGACGAGCGGCACGTACGGCGGCACGGTGCCGTTCCCGAACCGTTGCGCGGCACACTCTTCGGCAAGAAGGCGGTGCACACCCTCGACGGGGAGCCGCACCGGGTCCGCAAGGCGATGTTCACCGCGTTGCTGATGAACGGTGGGTTCGACGGCCTGGTGGAGCGGACCGGCGAGGCGTGGGAAGCTGCCGTGCGTACCTGGGCGGGCCGCCGGGTGGTGCTGTTCGACGAGATTCCGCCGGTGCTGACCCGTGCAGTCTGTGCCTGGAGCGGAATTCCGCTGGCTGACTCCGACGTGCCCGCGTTCGCTGAGGATCTGGTCGCGATGGTGGACGGGTTCGCCACGCCGGGGCCCCGGCACTGGAAGGCTCGCCTGGCCCGGGGCCGTCGGGAACGCTGGCTGGCCGACCTCGTCCGGCAGGTTCGAGCGGGCGAGCTGCGGGCGCCGCAGGGGTCGGTGCTGGCGGCGGTGGCGGAGCACCGGGACAGCGACGGACGGATGCTGGACGCGGAGACCGCCGCCGTGGAGATCCTCAACGTCATCCGGCCCACCGTCGCGGTGACCTGGTTCGTGGCCTTCGCCGGGCACGCGCTGCACCGCTGGCCCGAACACCGCGACCGGCTCCGCGCCGACGACCCCGCCTTCACCGAGGCGTTCGCGCAGGAGGTACGCCGGTTCTATCCGTTCGCGCCGTTCGTGGGCGGCCGGGCCGCGGTCGACCTGACGTACGCGGGCACCGCCATCCCCGCCGGGGCCATGGTCCTGCTCGACCTGTACGGGCAGAACCACGACGCGCGGTTGTGGCCGGACCCGTACCGGTTCGATCCGCAGCGCTTCGTCGGCCGACCCATCGGCCCCTTCGATCTCGTGCCGCAGGGCGGCGGTGACCCGCGCACCGGGCACCGCTGCCCGGGTGAGCAGATCACCGTGGCCTTGCTGCGACTGCTGTCGGTCCGGCTCGCCCAGCTCGACTACCAGGTGCCGGCGCAGAATCTGGAGATCCCGCTGCACCGCATACCCACCCGGCCGGTGAGCGGGCTGGTGCTCGCCGTTGCGGCGACTGTGCCGGTGTCCTGAACCCGACCACAGGCGGACGGTCCTGACCGCCAGACCCGGCCGGTGGCGGGCTGTTCACCGGCCGGTCACCGTCAGTTGGGCCACGGTGCGCAAGCCGGCCGTATCGTCCCGAGGCTGGCTCATCTCACGACAAGGACGGTTCTGCGAGTGTGGCTCGGGGCTGACAAGAAGGAGTTCGAGGCGTTCCTCGACTCCGCTTCGGTGTACTGGCGCAAGAACCTGGGTTCCACAGCGTCCCCGCGTTACCTGGTCGTCGAGGTGTTCCACCAGGACATCAGAGTGGCCATGCGCAACCTGGCGGTGGCCAACGCGATCCGGCGGATCGTGCCCGCCCAACTCGTGGTCGTCACCGGCGTGGAGGCGATGTGGCACGAGGCGCTCTGGACCGAGTTCGACGTGACGCTCGTGGAACGGATCGCGGCGGCGTACGGCGCGAGCGAGGTGATCGACCTCTACCGGCTGGTGGAGGGGCCGGCCCGCGCCGGCATACCGCACCTGCCGTCGGTGCAGTTGTTCGGACGACGGCTGGTGCCCGGCGCGCCGATCAGCGAGGAGACCCTCGACGAGTTCGTCAGCGCCACCTACTGCCGGGTGACCAAACGGCCCCGCGCACCCGAGAACCCCACCACCGACCCCCGCTACCGCCACCGGGCGGCGCTGGCCCGGGTCATCTCGTCGTACTACGACGCGCTGCTCGGCGGCGGTCCCGCGGTGGCGCTGGTGACCAGTCACGTCGACTACGACCACTGGGGTCTGGCGGTGGACTCCGCCCGGCGGGCCGGCGTGCCTGTGGTGCACACCCAGCAGACCGGGTGCCTCAAGGCGTACGCGCTGTATCCGGAGACCGACACCGGTGAGCACACCTTCCGTGGCGAACTCACCCACCAGCTCGGCGAGTTCTTCGCCCGGCGGGTGTGGCCCCGGCGGGCCGAGGTGCGACGCAACGCCGAACTGGTCGCCTGGCGGTCGAAGGTGAACCTGGGCCGGCCGAGCTGGTGGCGTGGCGGCGCCAGCGCCTCCGTCGACATCACCAACAGCGCGGAGCGGGCCCGGCTGCGTACCCATTTCGCGGCGCGGCTCGGCTTCGACCCGGCACGGCCGATCGTGGCGGTGTTCAACCACGCCGTCTCCGACGCACCCGGCACCAACCACCAGTCCTTCCCCACGCTCGCCGACTGGTTCGAGGAGACGGCGCGTTTCGCGAGCAGCGCCACCGAGGTGCAGTGGCTGTTCCAGGACCACCCGAGCCAGTTCCGCTACGACAGCACCGGCTTCTTCGAATCGGTGGCCCGCCGCCACGAACGGCACCGGCACATGGTCTTCCAGACCAGCAAGGAACTCAGCAAGAACGGCCTGTGGAGCGTCGTCGACCTCGGCGTCACCGTCCGCGGCAGTGTGAGCAACGAGCTGCCCGCGTACGGCATCCCGGTGATCCAGGCCGGCTGGTCCGAGTGGAGTGAATGCGGGCTGTCGACAGTGGTGCACGACCCCGAGACGTACTGGAAGGCGCTCGACGCGTCGATCAGCGCGCTGCTCAACGGCGAGGAGCTGATCTCGGCCGAGCAGGTCGAGCGGGCCCGGCTGTGGCTGTGGTTCTACCGCAGCGCCACCGACCTGTTCACACCGCAGGTGCCGCACTGGGAGGTCTGGCCGGCCGACTACCTGCTCCGTACGGTGCGTACCGCGTTCCGGCACATCGAGAGCGACGCGGATCCGCTGTTCGAGGCGGTCGAACGGATGTGGACCCGGCGTGAACCGGTGCTGACCCGAATGGACCTGCCGGTGACCGGAGGTGACAGGTAGTGGCGATCGGTACGTGGTTCGCCACCGAGTTCGACGAGCCGGTCCCGGCACGTGACCTGCCGGCGGTCTTCACCTCCGGCGGCGACGCCGAGGTCCTGGTCGCCGACCGGATGACCCGGGGCGTGGCGATCCTGGGCCGGGTCCAGGGCGACTCCGGCGCGGTCGTGTTGAAGGTACGCACCGAAGGCCGACCCGTCCGGGTCCGGGTCAACCTGCACGTCGACAGCGCCACCCAGGCGGCCTGGTCGCGCGTGGCGTCACCGGCCCGGGGCGTCCGCGAACTGCCCCGCCTGGTGCTGGTCCGGGCCCAGGGCACAGATCGGGCCGCCGTCCTGATCAGCCGTCAGCGGGGACGGGTGCGGATGGTGGAGGCACACGCCTGGGTGGAGTTCGACCTCGGCCCGCAGGAGTGGGGCGAGGACCACCTGCTCGTCATCGAGCTGGCGGAGGCCACGCCGCCGCAGTGGGCGGCCACGGCGTTCAGCCCCCTGGCAGCCGTCGGCGTACGCGTCAACGAGGTCGAGCTCACCGCGATCGAGCAGACCGACCCACCCACCGGTTCACGTCGGCTCACCGGTGCACCCGCTCAGCTCGCCGGGCTGGTCAGCGCCGGCGGACTGGTCGGGGCGCGCGGTCGCGGCGAGGGTTCGGCCCGGTCGCGGTTCGTCGTGGTCAACGCGGCCGGCACCGAGGTCCGGTGCCGGCTGCGGATCGAGACCGCGACCACACCACCGGCCGCGTTCCGCCAGCCCAGCCGCGCCTTTCTGCGCCGCAAGCGGGGCCAGACCGTGCTCAAGGCCCTCCGGGTGGCCCGGCGAGGGGCCGGGTACGCCCTGTTCGAGGCGTCACCGTTCACCCGCGTGCCGCACGCCGACGACCTGGTCGTACGGGCCGCGAACCTGCGCGACGGGGCCGACTGCCGGGTGCGCGCGACCACGCGCGCCGCTGACGTCTTCGACGTGACGGTCGAGCGGGCCTCGCCCGGCCCGGTGCTGATCGGGGTGGCCGAGCCCGACCAGTCGCGGCGACGGGTGTCCGACCTCGCCTGCCGGGTCGTGGAGGTGGCGTGGTGAGCGGCGGCAGTCACGACCTGGTGCTCACCGACGACGCGACGGCCAACCGGGTGGCCTTCGAACAGGTGCTGGCCTCGGCGGCGGGCGGCACGCTGCGGCTGCCGGCGGGCACGTACCCGATCGACGGGGGCGTGGTCGTCGGATCCGGCTGGACCCTGGCCGGCGCCGAGCACGGCGACGGACCGGTGACCACCTGGCTCACCTCACCCACCTCGGACGGGACACCCCTGCTGCACGTGCTGGGCTCCCAGGTGGTGATCCAGGACATCGGGCTGCGCCCGCCGCCCTGCGCGCCCGGCGAGCACGGCGGCGACCGGGGCACCGCCATCACCGTCGGCAGGTATCTCTACCCGGCGGAGGCGGAGTGGATCGAGGGGATCCAGCTCCGGCGCGTTCAGGTCGAACGCCCCGACACCCGCGCCGCCAACTGCATCGCCGTGATGGGCGCGGTACGCGACCTCACCATCGCCGAGGTGTCGACGGTCGGTGGCTGCACCGGTGTCGCCGTGCACTGGGGTGCGGTGGGCGACCGGGTCGACTCGATCGTCGGCCCCTCGTACCATCCGCACCATCTCGACCTCACCGACCTGCAGGTGTCCCGCGCCTTCGAGGGCTTCTACCTCAGCTCGGTGCATGATGTGACGGTGGACCGGGCCCGCCTCGTCGAGGTGGAGATCGGCTTCCGGCTGCTGCCCGGCGACAACACCGACCGTTTCCACACCGCCGACGGCACCGTCGTGGGCGAGCGGATCCGGGTCTCGGGCGCCTGGGTCTCCTGGACCGGCCCGCTGTACGCGATCCGGATCGCCGGCTGGGGTCGCAGCGAGATCGACAAATCGGTCCGGGTGCTCGAATACCGCGACGTCGTCGTGTCGGACTGCACCCTGGTGCCGCTGCCGCCGCCCACGCCCGCCACCGGCGACCCGCGCCGCTCCCGGGCACCCGTCGTGCTCGAACAGGCCGCCGGCGTCCTGCTGGACCGGATCCGGATCGAGTCACCCGCCACTGGCCCATGACCGACAGCGGTCGATCAACCTGAGCCTCGCCTGAAACCGACGACGCGGCAACTTCACTACATGCTATGGCAAATCGGGACCGACCGGGCCGGCGAGGTTTAGGATATTCTTGACCAGGGCGCGCAGTGAAAGAGGGGTAGCGCGTGGAGTGGGAGATCTTAATGACCACGCAGGTCGAGGAGTTCCTCGATGATCTCTACCAGTCGGATCGAGACTGTCATCGCCTGGTGAATCAGGCAATCCTCGTGCTGGAGCGGAACGGCCCAGCGGAGGGCCGCCCGCTTGTGGACACCGTGACAGCCTCACGCATCTCCAACATGAAGGAACTGCGGCCACCGTCGACAGGCCATTCCGAGATTCGGATTCTGTTCGTGCTTGATCCATGGAGGTCGGCAGTCTGAGTTCCCCCCCGCTTTGATGGAGGGGTGGTTACCTGCTGCCGGCTGGTGCAGGGGTGGCGATAGGTGGTTCGGCTGGTGCGGTCTGGCGGCTATGCCAGGCGGCCTCGTACTCGTTCGGGCTGAG
>NZ_POTX01000105.1 GCF_003236305.1 Micromonospora endophytica
GTGCTCCGCCGTGCGCAGCTCCGCCAGCCGCCGCTCCGGCAACCCTTCTTCCACCGCCCCCTGCTCCGTCTCCGGCCTCGGTGCCGTCGATGTCCCCGGTTCGGCCCGCTCGGGCAGCGACATGGCCCCGGGCGACTCGGCCGGTGGGGTCGCCTCGGCCGGTGCCGGCGGGGTGGCTGTCGCGCGGGTGTCGACTTCGGCGGGGGTCGGCGTGTGGTGGCGGTCCGGCGGCCACGGCCCGTCGTCGAGGGTCACCGAGCGCATCCGGTACATCCGCCGGGGCAATATCAACAGCGCGACGACGGCGAACAGCACCGCGAGCACTGCCGCACCGACGCGGACCAGGCCGGGGCCGAAGAGACCCGGCTCGGACCGGGGAGCAGCGGCGGCCGGCGCCACCGTTTCGTCCGCCGGCGCCGAGCTGGCCCCCGGCGGCGAGGCGGCCCCGGTCGGCGAGGCCGCCGTGGCACTCGGCGAGGGTGGTGCCGCGCTCGGTGACGGGGCCGGGGGCGGCGACAGGGACGGCGACGGTGGCGGCGTGGACGGCCGAGGGGTCGGCGGCCCGATCGCCGGGAGTGGGCCGGTGCGTACGCCCGGACCGTCTGCGTCGCGGGGGAGCACGAGGACCCAGCCGGGTGCGAGTTCGACGCCGTCGGTGAAGGTCGCACCGTCGGGTTGCTGCCGACCACGATTCAGCTCAACGATCTCGCGGAACCGGTTGCCGTTGCCGAGCGTACGCACGGCGATGCTGTACAGGTATTCCCGCTGACCGTCGACCGGCGGCCCGACGACGTAGTACTTACCCGTCTCGTCGGGTGCCGCGAACCTGGCCGCAGCCGGCGTCACCGGTGTGAGCGACACGAACAGGACCACCAGCAACGGCAGAGCCCACCAGGGTGTCACCGTGCGTCGACCGCGCGTGTGCCACGACCACGGCCGCCACGTCGCCGTACCCGACGTCGGCGTCCACCCCGGACAACCTGACTCCATGCCTGTCCTTCCGTCTCATCCTGTCTCGGTGCCGCAGCCGGTCCGCGGTGCCCGCTCAGCGACCCACCGGACGCCAGGTCTGGTTGGCCTGTCCGGGAGCACACTCCCAGATCTGCAACGGGGCGCCGTCACCGCGATTCCAGTCCCGTACGTCGAGACACTTGCCCGAGTGCGGGTTGCGGACCATCTCCCGCTCGACCACCCAGACCTGCGCGGGGCCGCCGTTGCAGTTGGCGAGCTGCACCTTGGTGCCGTTGTCGCGCGCCGCCCACGCGACGTCCATGCACTTGTCGAGGGCCACGAGCGAGCCGTTGGGACCGCGCGAGAACCGCTGCGCCGGGGTGCCGTTGCACCGCCAGAGCTGCAACTGCGCACCGTCGGCGGAGATGCCGCCCGGCACGTCGACGCACTTGTCGACGTACCCGCGCAGGGCGAAGGCGCCGTCGCCCCGTGACTCGGGCTCGTCGGCGACGGGCCGCTGGGCGGGCGGCTGCGCGGAGGCTCCGCCGTTGCGGAAGGTCACCACGAAGTCCGCGCAGCCCGGGCAGGCGAAGACGGTCTCGTTGCCCTGGACCCGGTCGTGGGTGGACCAGAGGTACGCCCGGGGGCCGAAGGGACGCAGCGCGGCGGTGTAGGCGCTCTCGGCGTCGCGGTTGGGGTTGACGCAGTTCACCCGGTCGCCCCGGCCCGGATCGCGGACCGCATGTGCCTCGGGGCAGGCGGCGAGAAGTTGCCCGCCGGAGCAGTCCCACCTGACGCAGCTTCCCGCGACCGGGTTGGGCGGTCCGCCCGGCGCCTCGATCGTGATCGTCACCGACAGGGCGTCGACGTAGCTGACGTTGTACCAGGGGGCTGCCGAGTTGTTCTGGTCGAAGTTGAACTCGGCCAGGCTCACCGGCTCCGCGCCCCGCTCGCAGCGGTCCGGGAAGGGACCGCAGTCCCCCACCACACACTTGAAGGTGCTGCCGGGCTCACCGCTACAGCGCTGCCGGGCGAAGAACCGGCCCCGCCAGTGGCCCGGCTGGCCGTCGTCCGGGATGACCAGGGTCTTCGACTCGCCGGGACGCAGCACAGGCAGGCCGGTGATCCGACGTGAGCCGTCGCCGCTCTCCCCCGCACCCACCCACAGTGTCTCGCCGGTGGCGTTGACGAACTTCACCCGTTCCCCGGCAACCGCGTCGGAGCTGCTGGACATGATCACGACCAGGCCGAGCGCGAGCACCAGGACGGTGACGAGAGTGACCCTCGTACTCGTCCGGGACCAACGGGTCACGGACGAGTCAGAGCTCAGTGTCATCGGACCTCCATTGCCGAGTGGGCGGACACGTGCGGTCCGCGGCGGGTACGACCTCATGACGGCGTGACCCGGCCGCTGGTTCACCGGCAACTGCACGAGGCTGATCTCGTCGACCAGACGACCCGGCCAGACCCGACGAATCTGACGGACGCCGTCGGCGGCTAGCATCCTGCCGTGCCGATTACGACCGGGCCGGTGACCCGCCGAGGTCTGCTCGATGTGCTCCTCGGCGCCGCCGACCGGTCACCCGACCAGGTCATCGTGCACGTCGCGGAGGACGGCGGCGAGCGTACGGTCACCATCGCGCAGCTGCGGGACGAGTCGTTGCGGGTGGCCGGTGGCTTCCGCGCCGCCGGGGTGGCGCCGGGCACGCCCGCGCTGCTGCTCGCCGACGCCGGTGACGACTTCCAGCCGATGTTCTGGGGTGCGCTCGGCGCCGGGCTGGTGCCGGTGCCGTTGCCGCCCGAGCCGCACCGGGTCCGGGCGGTGTGCGACCTGCTCACCGACGCGGTGGTGGTGACCGACGAGGCCACCGCGCCGGTGGCGGACGGGCTGCCCGCGCCGGTGCTGCGGCTGGCCGCGCTGCGCGCCGGTACGCCACCGGACGACCTGCCCACACCGGCCGGCGACGACGTCGCGTTCCTCCAGTTCTCCTCCGGCAGCACCGGTGCGCCCCGGGGAGTGGAGCTGACCCATGACAACGTGCTGGCCAATCTGGAGCAGGCCCGGGTGGCCGGCGGGCTGCGGCCGGACGACGTACTCGTCACCTGGATGCCGTACTTCCACGACATGGGCCTGATCGGCACCCATCTGACGCCGCTGGCGGTCGGTCTCAAGCAGGTACGCATCAGCCCGCTGGTGTTCGCCAAACGTCCGGCGCTCTGGTTCACCACCGCCCACCGGCACCGGGCCACCCTGCTGTCGGCGGCGAACTTCGCGCTGGCCCTGGCGGTACGCCGGGTGCCGGCCGGGACGCTCGCCGGGCTCGACCTGAGCGCGGTGCGGTGCGTGGCGGTGGGAGCCGAACCGATCTCGGCGGCGGTGTGGCGGTCCTTCCTGGCGCACACCCGCGCGGCCCGCCTCGCCCCGGCGGCGCTGCGACCGGTGTACGGGCTCGCCGAGGCGACCCTCGCGGTGACCTTCCCGCCACCCGGTGAGGTGGCCGTCCCGCTGGTGCTGGACCGGGCCGAGTTGAGCCGGGGCCGGGCCGTGACCACGGACGCCGGTCCGCACGCGGTCGAGCTGATGGACCTGGGCCACCCGGTGCCCGGCTGCGCGGTACGCGTCGTCGACGACCACGGCCGGCCCCTGCCCGAGTGGAGCGTCGGCCAGATCGAGGTACGTGGCCCGAACGTGGCCCGGGGCTACCACCGGGCGCCGCAGGCCAGCGGGGAAACTTTCGTGGCCGGCTGGCTGCGTACCGGCGATCTGGGTTTTCTGCGCGACGGGCGGCTCGTGGTCACCGGCCGGGCCAAGGACGTGGTCTTCGTCAACGGCCGGACCTTCCACGCCAGTGACCTGGAGGCGGTGGCGGTCACCACCCCCGGCCTGCCGCGGGATCTGGCCGTCGTGGTCGGCGCGACCGATCCGGTCGCCGGTGGGGAACGGATCGTGGTGTTCGTGCCGTGGGCCCGCCCACCTGCCGACGCGGACGGGATCCTGGCCGCGGTCCGGGCCCGGGTGGCCGAGACCTGCGGCCACGACGACGTCCGGGTGGTGCCGCTGCCGCCGGGCAGCTTCGCCCGCACCACCAGCGGCAAGCTGCGCCGACGCCGGATGCGGGAGCGGTATCTGGCCGGCGACTTCACCGACCGGGAGCGGCGCTGGTGCGCCCCGGCCGGCAGCCTCCCGCCCGACCCGGCACCGGCCGGCGGCCTCCCGGCGGCTGCCGCTCCGGTCGCCGGTTCCCCGGCCGGCGCGGGACGGTCCCGGGACGAACTCGAAGGGCTGGTGCGCGCGGTCTGGGCCCGGGTGTTGGACCGTTCACCGGCCACGATCGGCTCGCACGACCGGTTCCTGGCCATCGGCGGGTCGTCGCTGAAGGCGATGGAGGTGCTCGCCGGGTTGGAGGATGCCCTGGGCACCCCGTTGCACCCGGCCGAGCTGCGGGACTGCCCCACCGTCGCGGCGTTGGCCGACCGGCTGCACGACGGGCCGCGTCTCCCGGCCGGCGGGCGGCGCGACGGCGGAGTGCGTCCGGACGGCGGGTCGACGGCCGTCGCGGTGATCGGAATGGCCTGCCGGTTCCCGGGCGCGGACACCCCTGAGGAGTTCTGGCAGCGGTTGGTCGACGGCGTCGACGCGGTCGGTCCGGTGCCCGCCCACCGCTGGACCCCGGCGGAGGGCGCCACCCGATGGGGGTCCTTTCTCGACGACCCGATGCGCTTCGACGCCGGGTTCTTCGGCCTCACCGAGCAGGAGGCCCGACTCACCGACCCGCACGCCCGGCTCTTCCTGGAGATCGGGTTCGAGGCCCTGGAACGCGCCGGGTACGCCGGACCGCGCCGGCACGGCCACCGCGTCGGCGTCTTCGCCGCCGTCGGCGAGAGCGCCTATCCCGAGTTGCTCGCCGGAGCAGGCGAGTCCGACGGGGCGGCGCTGTTGGTGGGGAATCTGCGGAACCTGATCCCGGCCCGGTTGGCGCAGGCGCTGGACCTGACCGGGCCGGCGTTGGCGGTCGACACGGCCTGCTCGTCGGCGCTCGTCGCGCTGCACCTGGCCGCCCGCAGCCTGGCCGACGGGGAGTGCGACGTCGCGGTGGTCGGCGGGGTGAACCTCAATCTCACCGAGACCGGCTACCGGATGCTCGACGCCGCCGAGGCCCTCTCCCCCACCGGCCGGTGCCACGCCTTCGACGCCGCCGCCGACGGTTTCGTGCCCGGCGAGGGCGGGGCCGCGCTGGTGCTGCGCCGGACCGAGGACGCGCACTCCGCAGGTGACCCGATCCTCGCCCTGGTCGCCGGGACGGCGGTCGGCAACGACGGCCGCTCGTTGAGTCTGCTCGCGCCGAACCCGCACCGGCAGTGGGAGGTGATCGCGCGGGCGTACCGGGAGGCGGGGATCGACCCGGCGCAGGTGTCGTACGTGGAGGCGCACGGCACCGGCACCGCGCTGGGCGATCCGGTGGAGGTGCGGTCGCTGGCCACGGCGTACCCGCCCCCGCCCGACGGGGTGCCCCGCGCGCTGGGCTCGGTGAAGACCAACCTCGGTCACCTGCTCAACTCGGCCGGGTTGCCCGCGCTGGTCAAGGTGGTGCTGGCGCTGCGGCACCGGCACCTGCCGCCCAGTCTGCACCAGGTCCGGCCGTCCGGCCGCTTCGACCTCACCCGGGCCGGTTTCGCGGTGGTCAGCGAGGGACGGCCGTGGAGCGCGTCCGGCCCGCTGCTGGCCGGGATCAACGGATTCGGCTTCGGCGGCACCAACGCGCACGCGGTGCTGCGGGAGGCACCGCAGGTCGAGGCAGTCGCCACCGGCACCGACCAGCCCGGTCACCACCTGGCCACGCTCAGCGCGCACTCGTCGTCCGCGCTGCGCCAGGCGGCCCGGGACCTCGCCGCGCACCTGCGTACCCATCCGGAACTCGACCGGGCCGACGTCTGCGCCAGCGTCGGCACGGCCCGTGACGACGGCCCGTACCGGCTGGCAGTGATCGCCGACGGGGGTCTGGCCGACCGGCTGGACGCCGCCGCCGACACCGTCGACGCGACGCCGGTCGGCCGGCGGCCCCGGACCGTGTTCGTCTTCCCGGATGGCGGCGCGGCCCTGCCGGCGGCGGCCGTGCGTGACCTGCACGACCGGTTGCCGGTCTTCCGGAATCTGCTGACCGAGGCGGCTGCCGAACCGGTGGCGGGACGTCCGCTGCTGGCCTGGTGCCTGGCGGGTACGGCACCAGAGCCGCAGGTCGCGGGGCCGATGGCGGTCGCGGTGGGTGTCGCCCTGGCCGGTCAGCTCGCCGCCTGGGGGATACAGCCGGACGCCACGCTCGGGTACGGCGTGGGGGCCCTGGCGGCGGCTGCCGTCCGGGGTGAACTCGCGCCGGCCGAGGCGGTCCGGCGCGCCGGCACGCCCCCACCGCCGGCCGAACCGTGGTCACCTGAAACGTGGCGGCGGCTGCGTGCCGACGGGTACGACACAGTGGTCGACCTGGGCATGGGCCGGTTCGACGACGACCGGCCGGAGGGCGTCGACCCGGTGCGGGTGCTGACGGTGTGGGGGCCGGAGCCGGGTGTCGGCACGACGGCCCTGCTGGCGGCGGTGGGTCGGCTCTGGGCCCTCGGTGGGCCGCTCGACCGGGCCGCCCTGTACGCCGGACGACGGCGGGTGCCGGTGCCGACGTACCCGTTCCAGCGGCGGTCGTACGCACCGTCGCTGTCACCTCGGGCAGCCGTGCCGCTGCACCGGGTGCGCTGGCGGGCAGCGCCGCTGGCCGCCGGTGACCTGCCGGCGCGGGTGCGGCTGGATGGTCCCGGCCTCGGTGGCGACCTCGCCACCGCGCTCACCGCCGCACTCACCGCACGCGGCGTCACGGTACGGGGCATGCCGGGGCCGGTCGACGACGGCGCGCCACCCGAGGTGACAGTGCTGCTCGCCGGGCCCGCGACCGACCCGCCGGACGTCACCGCCCTCGATGACGCCGTGGCCGAGCAGGTACGGGCGCTGCGTGCCCTGCTCGACGAACCGGACGGGCGGCTCGGCCGGCTGCTGGTCCTCACCGAGGACGTCCAGCTCGCCGGCAATGGCCAGCTCACCGGGGACGGCCAGCTCACCGGCGACGGGCAGGGCACTGGCGACGGGCAGGGCACCGGGGAAGGCCGGGGCACGGCGGTGCGGGAACGGGCCCGGCCGGTGCAGGCGGTGCTGACCGGGCTCTGCGGCGCGCTCGCCGACGAGCGTCCCGCGCTGCGGGTGCGGGTGGTGGATCTGTCCAGTGTGGACGGAGTGGCGACGCGGGTGGAGTCCGTGTGCCGGGAGCTGTCCGGGGTGCCGGCCGACGACGCCGGCAGTCGCACCGAGGCCCCGGCCGCGACCGGTCTGGCCTGGCGGGCGGGACGTCGACTTGGGCGGCACCTGGTCGGGGCCCTCGACCCCACCGGAGCAGCCGACGCGGCGGAGACCACGCGGCCCGATGGCGTACACGTGATCGTCGGGGGTGGTGGCGGGCTCGGTGCCGAGTTGGCGCGTACTCTCGCCCGCCAGGGCCGGCCCACGCTGGTGCTGGCGGGACGCGCGGAGCAGGCCCCCGACGGCCTGCTGGCGGAGTTGGCCGCGGCGGGCGCCACCGCGACATACCGCAGGTGCGACGTGACCCTGCCGGCCGACGTGGACGCGCTGCTCGCCGGGCTGTCCCGGCTGGACACCGTCTGGCACGCCGCCGGGACGGTGCGGGTCGGCACCCTGGCGGCGAAGTCCGTCCCGGACATCCTGGCCGTGCTGGCGCCCAAGGTACGCGGCAGCCACCTGCTGACGCAGGCGCTGCGCCGGCACGGCCACGACCGGGCGGCGCTCGTCGGCTTCTCCTCGGTCAGCGCGGTGCTGCCCGGTCTGGCCGGGGCCCTCGGTGACTACGCGGCAGGCAACGCCTTCCTCGACGCCTTCGCCGCCGCGCAGCGGGCCGCCGGCCGTCGGGTCCAGGCGATCGGCTTCGCTGCGATCACCGACACCGGCATGGCGGCCCGCAGCGGCGTGGTGCGGGGTGGCCCCGGCGGCCTGCCCGTCCGGGCCGCGCTGCGGGCACTCCAGGTCGCGCGCACCGTCGACGCCGCCCACCTGGTGGTCGCGGACCTGACGGCGAACTCCGCGACCACCGCCCCGAGCACCGCGATCCCGACCGCCGCCTCCGGCACCGCCGCGCCTACCGCTGTGGTGCCGGCCGTTGTGCCGGCCTCCGCCGCCGTTGCGGCCGTGGTGCCGGCCTCCGCAGCGGGGGTTGGTGCGCCGGAGCTGGCGCGGCTGTTGCGTCGGCTGCTCGCCGAAGCGCTGCACCGCACCGGCGAGGAGATCGCCGACGACGTCTCGTTCCTCGCCCTCGGGTTGGACTCGCTGGCCGCCGTGGATCTGGTCAAACGGCTGGAGGACGAACTCGGCCGGCAACTGCCGGTCACCCTCTTCTTCGAACACACCACCGTCGCCACGCTCGCCGCCCACCTGGCCGAACCCGACGCCGGGGCACCTCCTGCCGACACCCGCACGCCGCCGGCACCGGCGGCGCGGGCGACATCACCTGCCGTCGCCGACGGGGAGCCGTTCCCGCTCACCCCGGTACAGCGGGCCTGGTACGTCAACGAACGGCTGCACCCGAGCGTGGCCAGCTACGCCTTCGTCCGGCAGACCGTCACCGGCCCGATCGAGGCGGACCTGCTCGGCCGGGCCCTGGCCGGACTCGTCGCCCACCATCCGATGCTGCGGGTCCGGTTCGTTCCAGGCGTGAGCGCGGGCGCGCCGTGCCAGGTCATCCTGCCTCCGGCCACCGCCACGATCTCGTACGAGGTGCAGCCGCTCACCGGGTCGCTCGGCGAACTGGAGGAGCGGCTCTGCAACAGCCCGGTGGACCTGACCCGCCAACCGCCGCTGCGGGCGGTACTCGCCCAGGAACGCACCGACCGCTCCCACCTGATCCTGGTGCTGCACCACGCCGCCGCCGACGGCTTCAGCCTCAACCTGCTCAGCGAGCAACTCTGGGCCGACTACACCGCGCTGGTGCGGGGCCGCACCCCGGCACTTCCGCCCGCCGCCGCCGGATTCGCCGACCACGCCCGTGGCGTCGGGCCGCCCCGCGAAGCGGATCTCGCGTTCTGGCGTCGGACGCTCGACGATCCGGGCTGGACGCTGCGGTTGCCGTACGACGGTGACCCGGCGGACCTGCCCGCGCCACCGCACCTGATCCACCTGGGCGAGCTGGACGACGCCCTGGTCGCCGGGTTGCGGGAGCGGGCGGCGGCGGCCGGGGTCTCCCTGTTCCACCTGCTCCTCGCCGGCTACCTCCGCTGCCTGGCCCGGTGGAGCGGGCAACGGCGGGTGCCGGTGAGCGTGGCGCGGGCCGGCCGCGACGCCCGGCTGCCCGGCATCGAACGGACCATCGGGCCGTTCGCCGACACCCTGCCGCTGCTGGTGGAGGTGGATCCGGCCGAGCCTGCCGCACGACTGGCCGACCGGCTCCGGCAGTCCTGGACTACCGCGCAACGACACGGCTCGGTGTCCAGCCTGGACCTGGCCCGATTGCTGCCATCGAACGGCGACGGTCCGCGCACCGCCAGCCCGGCCGGGTTCAGCTTCGCCCGGTTCCCGGTCACCACCGACCCGGACTGCCCGGTGGCGGTGGTCCCGACGGCTGCCGGTTCCGGCTCCGCCGCCACCGGACTCAGCCTGCTCTGGTGGGAGTCGGCGACCACCCTGCGGCTGTCCTGGAACTTCCCGGCCCGGTTGTTCCGGCCGGCGACGGTGGCCCGGCTCGCCGCCGACCACCACCAGGAGCTGCGCGAACTCGCCGAACCGGGCGACCGCGCCGCCGGGCGGCCACCGGTGGACGGTTCCGCTCACACCGCCACGCGGCCACCGGCCGCCGATACGGCGGACGTCAGCGCGCGGATCCGGGCGGTGTGCCGGCGTACGCCCGACGCGGCGGCCGTCCACGACGGCGACCGCACGGTCAGCTACCGGGACCTGGACCGGGCCGCCGACCGGGTGGCTGCGGCGCTCGCCGTCCACGGGGTACGCCCCGGTCAGCACGTCGGGATGCTCACCGCGCCCGGTGCCGGGTCGGTCGTCGCGGTGGTCGGGATCCTGCGGGCCGGCGCCGCCTGGGTGCCGCTGGACGCGGCCCATCCCCCGGCCCGCCTCGACGACCAACTGCGTCGCGCCGGTGTCGAGGTGGTGGTGCACGACGACGACTGCGCCGCCACCGTGGCCCGGCTCGCCGGGCCGGTCCGCCCGATCCGGCTCGACCCGGACGCCCCCGGTGGGGTGCCCGAGGTGCCGCCGGCCGCACCGGACGACACCGCGTACGTGATCTTCACGTCCGGGTCGACGGGCCGGCCGAAGGGGGTGCCGATCAGCCACCGGTCGATGGTGAACTACCTGGACTGGGCGATCGACACCTTCGGCTACCGGCCCGGCGACCGGCTGGCCCAGACCTCGTCGATCTGCTTCGACGCCTCGGTCCGGCAGATCCTGGCGCCGCTGCTGGTCGGGGCCACCGTGGTCACCTTTGCCCGCTCGGTGCTGCGCGACCCGCAGGCGCTGCTGTCCCGGCTCGAACGGGACCGACTGACGGTGTGGAGTTCGGTGCCCACCCTGTGGGAGCGGATCCTGCGCGCCGCCGAGGAAAGCACGGCCCGCGACGGCGTACGGCCGGACCTGGCCGCCCTGCGCTGGGTGCACGTCGGCGGGGAAGAGCTGTCGCCGGTGCCGGTACGACGCTGGTTCGACCTCTTCGGTGACACGTCCCGGATCACCAACCTGTACGGCCCCACCGAGGCGACGATCAACGCCACCTGGCATCTGCTCGACAGCCGCCCCGACGACACCGTACGCCGGCTGCCGATCGGTCGCCCGGTCGGCGGGGCCCGGGTCCGGGTCGTCGACCCCGAAGGGCGTCCCTGCCCGCCCGGCGTGGCCGGTGAACTGCTGATCGGCGGAGTCGGCCTCACCACCGGCTACCTCGGTGAACCGGAGCTGACCGCCGCCGCCTTCACCCACCACGACGGCGAGCGGTACTACCGCAGCGGCGACCGGGGCCGCCTCGCTGCGGACGGCACCCTGGAGTTCCTCGGTCGCCTCGACGACCAGGTGAAGATCCACGGTTACCGGTTGGAACCGGGCGAGATCGAGGCGGTGCTGCGTACCCATCCGGAAGTGGCCGCCACGGCGGTGCTGCACCAGTCGGCGCCACATCCCCGGCTGCATGCCTTCGTGGCACCCGCACCGGGCAGCCGGCCCACCGTGGCGCAGCTCCGCGGCCACCTCGCCGACCGGCTGCCCGAGCAACTGGTCCCGGCCCGTATCCATCTGCTCGACCAACTGCCGCTGACCGCCACCGGCAAGGTCGACCGGGACCGGCTGCGCGCACACGCCGGTTTCGGACCGGACGGCGGCACCGTCGACCCGACGGTCCCGAGCAGTCCCGCCGCAGCCGCCACCGCGCCCGTCACGGCCGCGCCCGGCGCGGCTGGCGGCGCGGCTGGCGGTACCGAGACGAGGCTGGCCCGGATCTGGAGCGAGCTGCTCGACCTGCCGTCGATCGCCGCCGACGACGACTTCTTCGCCCTCGGCGGCGACTCCATCCTGGTGCTGGAGGTCTTCGCCCGCCTCCAGGAGCAGTTCCCGAACACGCCGAGCCCCACAGTCATCTACCAGCACCGCACCCTGCGGGCACTCGCCGCCGCGCTCGACGCCGCCGACCCGAGCCCCGCCCCCGGCCCGGACCGCACGGTCGCCCCTGGGCGGGACCGGGTCGAGGACCCGGCTGTGGACCCGGATGGGCCGTTCCCGGTGACGCCCACCCAACGCGGTTTCCTGCTCGCCGACGCCGTCGCCGCAGGTGCCGGCACCGCCTGGCTGGCCCGGCTGCGGCTGCGCGGCCGGCTGCGCCGCGAGGTGTTCCAGCGCGCCGTGGACCTGCTGGTCGCCAGGCATCCGATGCTGCGTACCGTCTTCCCGGCCGGCGCGCGTCCGCCGGTCCAGCAGGAGCTGCCCGCGTCGCTGCGGCTGCCGGTCGGCTACCAGCCGGTCACCGGTCCGGCCGAGGTCGCCGCCCTGGTGGCGGAGGAACGCCGCCGCTCCTTCGAACCGTGGGCGTGGCCGCTGCTGCGGCTGCGGCTGCTGGCGTTCGCCCCCGACGATCACATCCTGCTGGTGCACGCCCACCACCTGATCGGCGACGGGTACAGCGCCGCCCTGCTCGGCCAGGAACTCCTGGCGGTCTACCACCGGCTGGTCGCGGGGCTGCCCGGTGACCTCCCTCCGCTGCGGACCCACTTCCGGGAGTACGCCGCGCTGCTGGCCCGCCGCGCCGCCGGCCCGCCCGAGCCGGCCGCGCACACCTGGTGGGCCGAGCGTTTCGCCGCCCCGTACCGGCCGCCCCTGCTGCGCACCCGTTCCGCCCTACCGGACGCGGCTGGCCCGGCCGAGCCGGTGTCCGGGTTCACCCTGGACGGTGCGGTGGTCGCCGGGCTGCGCCGGCTGGCCGCCGACACGGCCACCACCCTGTACGCCCCGGTGTTGGCCGCGTACCACCGGGCGGTGGCCCGGCTCACCGGGCAGGATGACCTGGTCATCGGTCTGGCACTGACCGGCCGGGACCATCCGCTGCCGGACCTGCACCGGATCTTCGCCCCCTGCGCGACGATGCTGCCGCTGCGCGTGGCCGGGACGGCAGACGTCGCCGGCGCACTCGCCCACGTCGCGGCCGAAGTCGCCGCCGCCCGCCGGTACGACGACCCGCCCTCGATCGCGGCGGCCGTGCCCACCGGGCCGGGCGGCACCCCCCTGGCCGCCCAGTTCTTCTTCAGCTTCCTCGACTTCGCCGCCCTCACCGCCCCGCTCGCCGCCGGGGCCGATGCCGACCGGCTCAGCCTCGACTGGGACGCCGAGAGTGAACTCGCGCCACCGCCCCTCGGCACCGACCTGTTCCTGACCGCGCGCCCCGAGCCGGACGGACTCCGGGTGACCCTGCGCGGCTCCCCCGCCGCCGTGACCCCGGCCGAGCTGGACCGGATCGCCGACTGGATCCGCACCGACCTCACCGCCGCAGCTGCCGGCGGCACAGATGCTGCCGTCGCTGAGATCGACCCTGCCGCCAGCGGCATCCACGACGTCACCGCGGCGGAGACCAGCGCCACGGGTGCGGCGGGCGGGGACGAACCGGCGGTGAGTGGTGGGCGGCGGACCAGGCTGGCCGCGGCCATCGTCGGCTACCTGCCGCCACCGGCCCAGCTCACCGCGATCGCCGGGCTGCCCGCCGGCAGCCTGCCCCGGGAACAGCTACGTGAGCTGCTCTTTCCCGGCGACCGCCCACGCCTGCTGGAGGAGCTGAGCACGCCGCTGGGTGTCTCCGGCTTCGTCTGTCTGCCCCGGTTCGCCGACGAGCTGACCGCCGCCGGGGACGCCCTCGCCGACGAGGCGGGCGCGGCGGTCGACCTGGCCGCCAGCCTCGGTGCCCGCTGCGTGTCGCTGGCCGGCATGATCCCCGCCCGCACCGGCTACGGCCTCGGCGTGCTGCGGCGTACCCGCAGCGGGGTCGCGGTGACCACCGGCCACGCGGTCACCGTCGTCTCCGTGGTGCGCGCGGTGGAGGCCGCGCTGGCCGCCACCGGGCGGCAGCTCGCCGGGTGCGGCCTCGCCGTGGTGGGTCTCGGGTCGATCGGATTCTCCGCGTTGCGGCTGTTGCTGGCCCGCGCCGAAGTCCCGCCCGCGCGGCTGGTGCTCTGCGACATCCCCGCCGCCGCGCCCCGGCTGGCCGCGCACGCCGCGCGGCTGCGGGCGGACGGCTTCACCGGCGCCGTCGAGGTGTGCCCGTCGACGCCGGGCATGGCGGCGGCCGGCTACACCGCGCAGGTGATCATCGCGGCGACGAGCGCGGCCACCGAACCGATCGACGTCGACCGGCTGGCACCCGGCACCATCGTGGTGGACGACTCGTTCCCACCCGCGTTGGACACCGCACGGGCCCTGACCCGGATGCGTCGAGACCGCGACATCCTGGTGGTCGGCGGTGGGCTGCTGCACGTCGGCCAGACCGAGCGCGGTATTCCGGCGGATCTGCCGCCGGTGCCGGTGAGCGGCAGCGTGCTCGGGCTGCCCGGGACGATCGCCTCCTGCCGGCTGGAGTCGCTGCTCTGGGCGGGCACTGCGGACCTGCCGCTGGTGCACGGCCTGGTGGACGATCCGACCGTCGCGGCGTACGCACGGGCACTCTCCGGAGCCGGGGTCGCCGCCGCACCCCTGCACCTGCTGCACCACCCGATCGAAAAAGACCTTCCCACAATGCTGCCCCGCCCGGGCGCGACATCGGCGGCCAAGCCGGCGATCAGCGGCTGATCAACCAGGCGCCCATGCCGCGGACCGTTCTCGCAAAGGACTTCGAGTCCGGCTCGTACGCCCCCTGAGGGCCGCGTGGTGACGATGCCAGCGCCTTCAGCGTCGGGTACTGCGCGAACCTGTGAACAGGTGCCGGTGGCGGTCACCCGCGCGGGTGACCGCCACCGGCAGGTTCCTCAGCCCTTCAGGCCGGTGTGGGCCAGCCCCTCGATGAACTGTCGTTGCGCGATCACGAAGATCACCAGCACCGGGATGGCGGTCATCGACGCGGCCGAGAGCTGCACGTCCCACATCGGCCCGCCGTACGCGTCGACGAACTGGGTCAACGCCTGCGGCAGGGTGAACTTCTCCGGCGAGGAGAGGAAGACGATCGGTTCCAGGTAGAGATTCCAGCTGTGCAGGAAGGTGAAGATGGCCACCGCGCCGAGTGCCGGTCGGGCCAGCGGCAACGCGATCCGCCAGAAGGTGGCGAACCGGCCCAGGCCGTCGACCCGGGCCGCCTCTTCCAACTCGCCGGGCAGTGCGATGAAGAACTGCCGCATGATGAAGGTGGCGAGCACGCTCGGCGCGCCGAGGATCGGCACCAGGATCAGCGGCCAGTGGGTGTCCACCATGCCCCATGAGTGGAACATCCGGAACAGCGGCACGATCGTCACCTCGCTCGGGATGAGCAGGCCGACCAGCACCACCACGAAGAGCACCTGCTGTCCCCGGAACCGGATCCGGGCGAAGGCGTAGCCGGCGAGCGCGGAGACCGCCAGGGTGCCGACGGTGACCACGGCCGCGATGTATGCGCTGTTGACGTACTGCTGCGCGAAGGGTTGCAGCTCGAAGACGCGCCGGTACGCGGAGAGGCTCGCCTCGGTCGGGATCAGCGACGGCGGGAAGGCGAAGATGTCGCGTACCGGCTTCACCGACGAGGTGACCATCCACCAGGTGGGGAAGACGAACGGCACGGCCAGCAGGCAGAGCACGCCGTAGAGCCCGACCTTCGCCCGCGCCGAGAGCCTACTGTTCATGGAAGACCCACCTCCTGCGCATCCGCCACTGCACGACGGTGAGCGCCAGCACGATCAGGAAGAGCAGCACGGACAGGGTCGCGCCGTAACCGAACTGGTGGAACTGGAACGCCCGCTGGTACAGGTAGTAGACGAGCACCGTGGTCGAGGTGCCCGGACCGCCCTGGGTGAGCACCGCGATCTGGGCGAACACCTGCAACGAGCCGACCACGGTGATGATCGAGGTGAGCAGGATGGTGGGGCTGATCAGCGGTACGGTGATCCGTCGGAACCGGGTCCAGGCGTTCGCCCCCTCGACCCGCGCCGCCTCGTAGAGTTCCGCCGGCACGCCTTGGAGGGCGGCCAGGAACAGCACCATGTTCAGTCCGACGTTCTTCACCACCTGCACGACGATCACCGACAGCAGCGCTGTCGTGTCGCCGCGCAGCCAGTTCGGCCCGTCCAGGCCGAGGGTGCCGAGCAGCCCGTTCACGCCGCCGTTGTCCTGGAGCAGGAAGCCCCAGACGATGGTCCAGGCGACGAGGGAGACCACCACCGGGGAGAAGAACAGCGTCCGGAACAGCACAGTGCCGCGGAGCCGCTGGTTGAGCAGCACCGCCAGCAGCAGGGCGAGGCTGAGGTTGAACGCCACCAGCCCGACCGAGAAGAGCGCGGTGACCCACAGCACCGAGGGCAGGTTCGGGTCGCCGGCCATGGCCCGGTAGTTGTCCGCGCCGACGAACTCGAAGGTGTCGGCGAGCACGTTCCACTCGTGCAGGCTGTACCAGACCACCAGCCCGAGCGGGATCAGCACGAACAGCACCGAGCCGACGAGCTGCGGGGCGATGAAGAGCAGGCCGGCGAGCTGGTCCCGGCGGCGGGTGGTCCACCAGCCGCGCCGCCCCGGCGGGGCCGCCCCGCCGGGGGCGGGCCGGTCGCCGGCCCGCCCCGCAGTGTCCCTGGTCAGGACCGACATGGACGGTCGCCTACTTCGCCAGCAGCGGGTTGATCGTGGAGCAGACGCCGTCGAGTACGCTCCGGACGTCGGCGTTCGGCTGCCACAGCGGGTCCAGCGCGGCCCGGACCGCCTGGTTCAGCTCGGCCTGGCCGGTGTGGCTGGGTTTCACCACGCCGTCGGCGATCCCGTCGATCACGACCTGCTGCAACTGCTCGGGGCTGAGCAGCGGGTTGGTCTTGGCGAGGGTCTCGGCGGTGAGCAGCGAGGTGCGCGGCGGCGGGAAGAACTGCGCCAGCTTCGCCGAGTTGGCGGGGTTGGTCAGGTACGCCAGGAAATCGGCGGCCAGCTCGGCGTTCTTGCCCTTCTTCAGCACCCCCATGCCGCCCTGGCCGATCACCGCGTACTCGCCCTTCGGGCCGGCCGGCAGCGGCACCAGATCCCAGTCGAACTTCTGGTCGGCCAGCAGGGAAGCGCGGGAGATCTGGGCGATGGTCATGCCGGCCTCACCGGCGAAGAAGTCGGCGGTGGTGCCTGGTCCGGGCAACGCCTTGTCGACGAAGATCGCCTTGTGCAGGGCGGTCATCGCGTCGACCATCTCCGGCGAGTTGAAGCCGCAGGTCTTCCCGTCCTCGCTCCACGCTCGCGCGCCCCAGCCGGTCCACACCGTCGAGAGGTAGTCCCAGCTCTTGTAGTCGAAGTCGCGTACCACCAGGCCGGCCTTGCCGGTCTCGGCCTGCACCGCCGTCGCGGCGGCCAGCGCGTTCGGCCACGTCCACTGCCCGGCGGAGATCAGCTCCGCGGGGGCCTTCGCACCTGCCTCGGTCAGCAGGTCGGTGTTGACGAACACCCCGAACGGCGAGGTGGAGAAGGGGTAGGCGTACAGCTTGCCGTCGGCCTGCCAGAGCCGGGTGGCGGCCGGGGCCAGTTCGTCGAAGGTGTATCCCTCGGTGGCCTTGAGGGTGTCGTCGAGCGGGACCAACGCACCCGAGTTGACGAAGTCGGGCGCGGCGTTCTCCATCACCCAGGCCAGGTCGGGCGGGTTGCCACCGGCGATCTGGGTGGTGAGGGTGGTGGTGTAGTTCTCCAGCGGAATCGGGTCGAAGTCGATGGCCGCGACCTCGGGCTTGTTCGCGGTGTACTCGGCGGCGATCTCGTTGAACAGCTTCAGGTGGGCCTCGTTCGCCGACCAGATGGTCATCCGCAGGGTGGCCGGGCCGTCGGACTCGGCGGAGTCACCGCCGCAGGCGGTCAGGCCGAGCAGCGCGGTGAGCGCGACGGCGGCCGTCAACCGGATCTTCATCGATATATGTCCTTCCTCAGTAGCCGGCGATGTCGGGCCAACGCAGCTCGACGCCTTCGTCGGCGAGGCGGTTCTGGAAGTCGGCCAGCAGGCCGGGGGTGTAGCGCACCGCGCGGGGGGTGACCCGCCGGGCCAGGCAGAAGTCCGCGAGCAGGCCGGCGACCTCGCCGATGTTCCACTCCACGGGGTGCAGACGGTAGGAGCCGTTGGTGATGTGGGTGGTGCCGATGTTCTTGCCGGCGGGCAGCAGGTTCTCCACCCGCCGGGGGATCAGCGCGCCGAGCGGGATCTCGAACGGGCAGGAGGCCACGTCGATGTAGTTGTCGCCGCCGGTGGAGGGGTGCAGGTCGATGCGGTACATGCCGACACCCACCGAGTCGGCGTAGCCGACTGCGCCCTTGTCGCCCCGGATCTCCAACGAGAGGTCCTGCTCGACGACCGTGTACTCGGCGCGGATACGGCGCGACTCGCGGATGTAGGGGGCCTGGGCCAGGCCGCTGTGCGTGACGTCTCCCCCGGTCCCGGCGGTGCCGTTGCCGGTGACGTCACCGCGTAGCCGCAGGCTGGGAAACCCGGTGCCACCGTCGGCGCGGGGCGCCTCGGTCTGGAGCCAGTAGAGCACCGACAGGGAGAGTTCCCGGGCCGCCGCGATCCGCGCGTCCGGATCGGGTACGTCGATGACCGGCTGCTCGAAGTAGTCGAGCATCGGCCAGTTGACCAGGCAGATGTCGCTGTCGTACGCGCCGGGGGCGAAGTTGCGGCGGGCAGCGATCCGGCGGAACGTCCACAGGTTGCCGTCGCCGGGGTTGACCCGTTGGTCGGCCTGGACCAGCCACGGGTCGTCGTCCGGGTTCGGGGTGAAGCTGCGTTCGGAGATCTCCAACGTACGGGGGTTGGGCGACCGGAACGACAGCATCCGGTCGCCCCAGAACGGTGGCCGGTAGGCCCGCCAGAAGTCGTACGCCGCCGGCTTGTCGATGGTGTGGTCGCCGTCGACGTGGTCGACCGCGAAGCAGACCGACACGGCCTGCATGTTCGTCGGTTGTGCCTGCTCCGGGGCGCTCGGCTCACCGGTGTCGGCCCGGGACTCGAAGCCGGTGACGTACTCGGTGCCGGTCAGCGGCAGCAGCTCACCGGTCTCGGTGGCGTCCAGCACGTACGGCGCGGTCAGGTGCAGCCGGTCGCCGGTGTGGCGGTGTGCCGCGATGACGCCGGTGACCTGGTCCCCGTCGGTGTCCGCGGCCACCGGCCGGTACGGCTGGAGCACCCGCAGCCGGCCGGAGCCCCGGTACGGGGCGAGCATGCCCTCCAGCACCGCCACTGCCACCTGCGGCTCGTGGCAGAGCCGGCTGACGTGCCCGGCACCGGGGTTGAGCGCGGTGGCGCGGCGGGCCCGGTCGGTGAGCGGATACCAGCGCCGGTAGTGTTCCCGGATGCCGTCGCGCAGTGCCCGGTAGCTGGCGGTGATCCCGAACCGCTCCACCCAGGAGTGTTCGTCCGGCGGCACGGCCTGGCTGGTGAGCTGCCCGCCGAGCCAGTCGTACTCTTCGGTCAACAGCACCGTACGCCCGGCCCGTAGCGCGGCCAGGGCGGCGGCCACGCCGCCCAGTCCGCCGCCGACGACAAGCACTTCGGCCCGCATCTCCAGCACGGTCCGTCCTTTCCGCAGGGGTTTGTCGGGTGGCCGCCGGCGTTCGGGCACGGCGACCGGGGGTGGTGG
>NZ_POTX01000106.1 GCF_003236305.1 Micromonospora endophytica
GCGATCCCCAGACGAGTACGAAACCGCCTGGCACACCCACCAGGCCCGACAGGACCAGACGGCTATCGTTCAGCCTGAGCCCACCGGCGCCAGGTAACCAACCCTCCGGCGAACCGGGGGAACCTCACGCCTCTGCAAGGCAGTGTCCGGCGATGCCACGACGGTGGCTGTCGACAGCAACGGTGACAGCAACCGGACCGGACGAGTGCACCCATCGGCAGCCGGGTAGGGATCCACGCCCGAGGCTGCGAACGTGGCCGGACGCTGCCGGACGACCCTCAGAGAGCTTGCAAGCGTGGTCGCTATACCAGAGTCTTTTCGGCGCCTGCCTGGTGAGGAGGGCCACGTCCGCGCCCTCCAGGCCGGTATGCCCGGCGCCACTGCCGAAACGTTCTCATTAGGATCAAGGCGGCCCGCAAGCGGGCCGCGCCGGACGCGCTCGGCCTGCTGGCGGCGCAAGCGCCGGCATCGGCCGGCGCGCCGGCTGATTTTGGGCATGCCTCCGGCGGGGCCAGACGACTCCGAAATGGAGTTGCCGAACGGTTGCGGTTCGTGGGTGGTGGGATGCCATCCCGCCAGCCACCGACCCAGGCAGAGCCGAGCAGACCAGGGCCAGGGCGACAAGGTCGTTCGTCCGGTAGGGCGCTCCACCTTGTCGCCCTGGCCCTGGTCTGCTCCACGGTGTGTGGGTCGGCGGCAGACGGGATGGGAGCAGGTGCGGGTGCTGACGGGGCTTGAACTACTTTCTCTGGGCGTTCGCCGCCATCGCCAGAAGAAGGCCGGCAAACGCAGCGAACGGCACCTCAACCATGTCCGCGATATCTGGGTGTTCCGTCTTGAGCGTCACCCACCAGTAGGCGACCAGAAACGAGATCAAGCCAATTGCGGGCCACTTGACGGCAGGTTGAAGCAGCCAAAACCGGAAGTCTCGTAGCGACTCAGACCAGACGGCCAGGAGTGTCGTTGCCTCGGTACCAGCCTGTCCCTCAGCGTCCTCAACGGCGCGCTCCAAGTCCCGGAGTGCGTCATCGACTACCAAAGCGGCTGTGCTCTGGAGACCGGTCGTTGCCGCCCGGAGTGCGGTCCTGAAGTCCAGTTTCCCGAGGGTGAAGCGGATCTGGTTTTGCTGGGCCTTGAGGTAGGCGTCGACGGTCGACATCGGGACGCTCATCTGAGTCTTGAGGAAGGCGTCGATCGTGGACTTCGGGACGCTCGCCTGGGCCTTGAGGTAGGCGTCGACGGTCGACATCGGGACGCTCATCTGAGTCTTGAGGAAGGCGTCGATCGTGGACTTCGGGACGCTCGTCCAAGCTTTGGGCCAGGCGTCGAGGGCTCTCTCGGACACTCGATCGCCTCCCTGCCTCGATACCGGCCTGATCGCAGCCGGCTGCCAGTCAAAATCCTACGGGAGGCTTCCGCCGAGTCTCGCGCAGCCTGCGGGTGCGCGATCATCGCCATGAGTGCCAACCGCAGCCGCTACTCCCTTCGGAGCGAGGACGGTCGGACCCGCGCAGTCCGCATCTAGTCCGCAAGAGGTCAACCGGCAGCAGGGGAGTGGTGAGAGATGTTGAGAGGCGTTTCCCCTGATGGGAGGCCACTCGGGCAGGTCGATGGATCGCCCATCTTGATCTCATAGTCCCTCGGTCGCCGTGCCCGTTGCGTGCCCATTGGGAGGGGCGACCGGGGTCAATGGCGGTTAGCTCTTGGACGTGGGTGACAGCGTGGCGAGGCAGGTCAAGCCAGGTCCTTGTTGAGCGACTTTCGCCCCTGTTCACACTTCCTAAACCGTGTGCCTGAGGCTTCGTGTACTCGTGGCCCCGGACGGAGTACAAGCTCCGCTGACGCTCGCCCTGCGGGCGGCCTCCGGCCGTCCTCGGGCGGCGCAGCGCCGCCGACTCGACTACCAGTCACGCCAGCGGTCGGTGATCTCTGACGGCTTGAGCCCGTTTCTGGCAGCCAGGGCGTCGACGTGGACGCCCGCATCCGTGAGAGCCGCATCAATGTGGTCACACAGTTCCTCGCGCTCCCCGGTCTCATAACCGGAGCCACCGTGGCGCTCGTTGACGCCATTGAGTGCCACAACCACCCGCTCGACCTCTGCGAGCACGGCGACGTCCGACCTGACGTCGATCTGGTTGAGAGCCTGCTCGAAGCCGTCCAGTGCGGCGTCGGTCGCAACGATGAGTGAATCCGGAAAGAGTCGCACTGCCCAGGCGTCGTGCTCATCCAGCGTCCCAGCATGAAGCTTCGCGGTCTGCTCATCGAGATAGCGACGCCATGCAGCGGTTGGTCGGTCAGCCATGACAGCAGAATGTCAAAGCTGTACGACACGCAGACCTGCTAACGATCGCGGAGCGATCGGCTGCCGCGCCGCTTCGCGGCTTGCCACCGGGTACCGGGGTCCAGGCGCGCGGAGAGCCGGCGGCACGGCAAGCCGCCCCCGGCCCGACAGGCCGGGGGCGGTAAGCCGCACATCGCCGGACAACCACGCGCCCACCGCGCAGCCGTGCCAGCCACGTGCCAGTAACCCGTGTCCCAGGCGGTCGTCAGCGGTCATGAACGGGCAGCGCGACACCGCCGTTGACCAGGCGATCCGGGCAGATCGTGACAGCCGGAAACGATCTTCCAAACTGACGTTCTGTACCTTGCCGGGATGAGTGAGAATGCCTTCGTGTTCCCTGCTGTACCACGGTCCAAGGCCGTCCGACTTCTCGACGAGCTGGCGGTAGCAGGCCATGGCGGCTGGGCTACAGACACTCGGCTGTTCGTCTGGCTGATGGATGAGGCGAGCGGCCTGTACCGGGACTGGGAGCCGGAGGACATAGCGAACCTTGAGCAGGCCGTCGGTCACCGGCCTGAGTGGGCCGTGCAGATCAACTATCGACTCTCGCGCCGGGCGGATCTGGCGGCGCTAGCTGTCGCCCTCCTGGACGATGGAGGTGTTGCATTCGACGACTTCTGTTCCTATGTGTGGACGGCTGTCGAGATCGAGACTGACACCGTGATCAGCGGTGGCCGATTCGGCGAGGGCCCTGTCCGCTGAGCATCGGTGCCCAGTGTGCAGAGTAAGTGCAATGATCTTGATGCGCCCGGCGAATACGTTGACCATGCGCCCAGCTCATGGTGCTGCCCGACACGCTGCCTCAGTCGCCTTCCTAAACCGTTTGTTCCTGGCCGGGCGATCACAATGACTCGGTGAGGATGCGACGACGACCGAGATGGTATGGCGACTGCCCCGCCTGTGGGCATGACTGGCGGGGCACATCCTGGCGGAGCCGTGCAGCGAGTGCCAGTACGAGATCGAGCATGAGGAGCCGGAAGCTCCGTCCGTCCCATGCACGGCGACGGCCCCACCGCCTCCCGTTCGTTGATGACCCGACACCTGCGAGGCGCGGGTTGCTGTCGACAGCAACGAGTCAAGACGAGGACAGACCCGGCGGACACAGCGCCCAGAACTTACAAGCGAGTGGTCGCGAGGCCGCAGTCTGCTGGCTCCGGTCCGGTTGACGAGGACCATGTCTAGGTCGCCATGTCTAGGTCGCCATGTCTAGGTCGCCACGACTGCCGAATCACCCTCAATAGGATCAAGGGGCCGCGCAAGCGCGGCCCGCCCGCCGCACTCGGCCTGCTGGCGGCCTTCGCCCGGCATCGGCCGGCACGGCGGGCTTGCTCTCAGCTCAGGTGTTCATGTCGTACTCGTCTACGTCGAGAACAGTTCCGGTCTGGGCAAGGAAGGTCAACACCGGTTGGTCAAGGTGCCAGCCGAGCCCTGGCCCACCGTTCTGTGGCTTCGTTGTAGCCGATGCAGAAGTAGCCGCGGGCTCCTCGACCTCAAAATGTCGGACGAGATGCAGACAGGCGGTGGAGCCATCTTCAAGACGATCCAGGTCGACGACCAACGCCCCGATGCGGTCCTGGTAGGGCGCGAGTCGTTCGATGAGCCAGGAGACCTGCTCGTCGATGGGACTTGCCGAGAGGGGGCAGGTCACCTCCCAGCCATGTGCACGTGGGATGGGTATCTCAGGGATGCGACTGCCCCTCAGCGTGACGCGGTCCGGTTCCAGCCCCACGCGGGCCGTCATCTCCTGGGCGCTGAGCCGTTCGGAGCGGAGGGCGAAGTACGCGTACTGGTGGACTCGCACAGACGTAGGGTACGGGCGGCCAAAGCGTTGCCGAGAGGTCGAGCGCCAAGCGAGACCGAACGATCGCGCGCGCCGGACCACCGTCGAGGTCGGGGCGATCGGCTGCCGCGCCGCTTCGCGGCTTGCCACCGGTACCGGGGTCCAGGCCCGCGGAGAGCCGGCGGCACGGCAAGCCACCCCCGGCCCGAACGGCCGGGGGCGGTAAGCCGCACGCCGCCGGACGGGCGCGCTCCCCACCGCGTAGCCGTGCCAGTAGCCGGTGTCCCAGACGGTCTGTAGCGGTCATGATCGGGCAGGACGGTAGCCACGCTGACCAGGCGATCCGGACAGATCACGACAGCCGAGAACAATCTTCCAAACTGACGGTGCGGGTTCGATTCCCGTCGCCCGCTCCAGCAACACCGGCCCAGGTCAGAGGGGGGCGAACCCCGATCCGGGGGCCGGCTTCGCACCGCTACCTGGCCAAGGGCTCCTTGCTAGGACTTTCCTTGGGGAGGCGGTTGGCGGCCATCCAGGCGGTCGCGAAGTCGACCAGCACCGGCTGGGATATCAGGTAGGCCGTTGCACCGGCCGCCTCGAAATCGGCACCCAGCCGATCGAAGTCGCTCTCATCAACATCGACGTCAACCCACGTGGTCCATCGGCCTGTCCCGTCTGGCTGTCGGACCGACGAGCCGGTGGCCGCGCGCGGCGGCGACACCTGTCGGTACTCCGCCTGACCACGCTTCACGTGCCCGATGCCGCCGACAACCCCACGTCCCCGGACAGGCCATGACGATCGCGGAGGCGGTGGCCGGCGCAGTGCCCTCGAGCGATCGGCCGCCCCGCCGCGCTGGCTATCCGTCAGCCGAATCGTTCTCAATAGGATCAAGGCTGCCTGCTAGCGGCGCAAGCGCCGGCATCGGCCAGCGCGCCGGCCGGTACTTCGCAGATGCGCCAAGCGCCAGAACCGGTGCCTCCGGCGGGAATCTTCGACAGAGATGGCTTGAGGCAAAGGAGCGGTACGTGGCAGCGGCGGAGTTCCCCAGCGATCTTTCCGGCCACTTCTGGGCAACCCTTGAACACCGGCCTGAACTCGATCGATGGCGCTTCGAGATCCTCGACTATCAGAACAACGTCCTGCTCAGTGGCTTGGCCCGTAGCGAGCGGCAGGCTGCAGCCATCGTCAACGCATGGGACAAGGTGATCGCAACGTCGCCCGACGAAGAGGATCCCAGCATGGATTAGGTCGATGACCCGGAATGACGGGTGGCTCGCCGCCCCAGGGACGCGCGGTCCCTAAATCAGTGCGATCTGACCGGGCAGTTCGGGCGGACCGGATAGCACTGCGCGGAGCTTGTTGATCTGCGGGAACTCACTCACTTCCGCCACACCCCATAGGCTCCGCCACTCCGAGTCGTCGCCGAGGACCCGGTCAAGAGCCTCGACTGCCAGCTGTGGCAGGTCGTCGTCCAGGTCAAGGGATTCACCAGCAAGCAGGAAGTCCGGTGTATATGGCGAGGTTAGTAGCTCTCCGCCGGGCATCTGAGCCGCCACGATCGCTGCCGCAGCGATGGCCGAGGCGACGGATGCTCACACCCGCGCGGGCACGGGTGAATCCGTGCGGCGCGGGGCTGGTTGGGTGACGGCGGGGAAGGTGACGACGGCGTCGACTCCGCCGGAGGCGGCGGGAAGGAGCACCGCGCGGCCTCCGCTCGCCTCGGCCAGCTGGGCGACGAGCGCGAGACCGAGCCCGGTGCCGCCCTTCGGTGCGCCGGGGGCACGCCAGAACCGGTCGAACGCCCGTGCCGCCTCGGCCGGTCGCAGGCCCGGCCCCTCGTCGATCACGTGCATCTCCACGATGATCGGCGCGCGGTGGCGCTCCGCCCGGGACATCGGTCGGAAGCGTCGGCCCACTGTGATTGTGCTCTTGGGCGGAGAGACGTTCAGCGCGTTGGCGACAAGGTTGTCGATGATCTGTTCGACGGCCCCGGGCACCGCCCACACCACTCCGACCGGTGTGCCGGCTGTCCGTACCCGCACTCGTCGCCGTGCGGCGGTGAACTCCCAGTGTCGTACGCGGTCCTCGATCACGCGATCGAGATCGGTGGGCTCGGGCTCCATCGCCGCCTCGTCCAGCCGCGCCATCATCAGCAGTCCGTCGATCATCGCGGAGAGCCTGTCGATCTCGGTGGCCGCCGCCGACAGGTTGGCCTGGCCTGCCGGCAGTACGTCGGGCTCAAGGTTCTCCAGTCGCAGGCGCAACGCGGCCAGCGGTGTCTTGAGCTGGTGGGAGGCGTGTCCGGTGAACGACTGCTGCGATTCGATGAGCTTCTGCAGCCGTTGCGCGGTGCGGTTGAAGGTGGCCGCGAGGCGACGCAGTTCGGGTGGTCCGGTGGAGGTGGGTGCCGGCTGGGTGAGCGCGCCGGCCGCCAGGCCGGCGGTGGCCTGCTCCAACTCTCGGATCGGCTGGCTGATCCAGCGGGCCAGCGCCACCGCCACGATCGCCACCGCGGTCAGCACGGTCAGGCCCGCCACGAGCAGGGAGAGCCAGAACTTGTGGATCCGGCCCTCCAGCGACGCGGTGGGGATGGTGAGCCGGACGGCGCCGCGTACGACCGGTCCCGGCTCGGTCGGTACGGCGACCGAGAGGAACTGGGTGCCGTCGCGTTCCATGGCCCGTACGCCGATGGTGCCTGAACCGCTCAGCGCCGCGACGAGTTCCGGTGCCTCGCGGAGGTTCTCCCCCGCCAGCGACCGGGAACTGGCCAGGACGCTGCCATTCTGGTCGACGACCAGCACGTCGCCGCCGAGTTTCTCGGCTCCCTGCCGGGCGAAGGTGTCGAGCAGGTGGTGTTCGCCGTTGCGGATCGCGGAGTCCGCGTACGCACCGAGGATCTCGGCCTGGTGTTCCAGCTCCCCCACCATCTGGAGCCGTTCGCCCCGGGCGAAGATGTAGCCCATCGGCAGCTCCAGACAGACCAGGATCAGCAGCGCGAAGGCCAGGTAGCTGAGGGGCAGCCGGCGAATCATCGACTACCACCCGGTCCGTGGCCAACCTGACCCGTGGTCAGGCGACGTGGCGGGCTCCGAGGTGGCCAGTCGGAAACCGATCCCCCGTACCGTCTCGATCAACGCCGGATCGCCGAGCTTGCGCCGCAGGCTGGCCACGTGGACGTCAAGCGTCCTGGTGTTGCCGAAGTAGGCCGTGTCCCAGACCTGGTTGAGTATCGTCTGGCGGTCCACTACCGCACCCGGGTCCTTGGCCAGCAGCAGGAGCAGGTCGAACTCCTTCGGCGTGAGCGCGATCGGTCGACCGTGGACCCGCACCTCACGGGTGCGGCGATCGACGGTGACGGGCTCGACCCCGCGGATGTGCCCGGCCGGTCCGGTCCCGGCGGGCGACGCCGGATCGCTGGCGAGGCCCGCCGGGGCGGTGGAGGGCATGCTCCGTCGGGCGACCGCCCGGATGCGGGCGACGAGTTCCCGGAGGCTGAAGGGTTTGGCGAGGTAGTCGTCCGCGCCGAGTTCCAGGCCGACCACGCGGTCCGCTTCAGCTCCCCGAGCGGTGATCATGATGATCGGTACGCCGTTGCGCCGCCGCAGCATCCGGCAGAGATCGATTCCGTCGATGTCGGGCAGCCCGAGGTCGAGCAGGACCAGCTCGTGCCCGCTCGCCCGGAGCGCGGCAGTGCCGTCGGCGACCCGTTGCACGCTGAAGCCGTAACGGGTGAGGCCGTCACTGAGCGGTTCGGCGATCGACTCGTCGTCTTCGACCAGCAGCAGCCTCATGGTGTGCACCACATGTCCTCCGGTACGGCTCAGCGGGCAGGCGGGTTCACCTCGGCGCGGGTCGTACGCCCCGCCTGCCGCCGGACACCGAGGCCCGCTCAGTCATCACATTCATCGTCATCATCGTCATCATCGTCGTCATCGTCATCGTCGTCGTCATCGTCATCGTCGTCGTCATCGTCGTCGTCATCGTCGTCATCGTCGTCGTCGTCGCATCGGAGGGTGTCGTACCGTCCGCCCTGGCCGGCGGGGGTGGTCGCGGTCGGGGCCGGCGAGACGGAGGGTCGGCGTCGGGTCGGGTCGGTCGGGTCGACGGGTCCGGCCTGACCCGGAGGCTCGGTGGGGAGATCCGAGCCGGCGCCCGAGCTGTCCGGCGTGGCCACCGCGGAGCTGTCCGGCACGACCGCCTGGACCTCTCGGCGCGCCGGATCCAGCTGGCTGGAGACCCCGAGCTGCGCCGCCAGCCCGAGGCCAGCCACCAAAACGGCCACCACACCAGCCATCACCAGCGCCTGCGTCATGTTCATCCGGGCGAGAAAATCCCGGACCCGCTCACCTGTGGTGGCCTCGCGATACCTGTCGTCGACCGGCTCGGGGCCGGTGCCGTCCTCGGCGGAATAGCTGGCCACCTCGGCCGGGTAGACAGCACCGGCAGGAAATTCGTTGTCGCGCATCTGTGGTCCTCAGTTGTGGTGATGGCTGCGCCGGGGACGGAACCATCCGCCGGGAACGGCGGCGACAGCCGCCAGCCGCTGACGGATGGGACGGGGATCGCCGGGTGGGCCGGCCCGCTCGGGGTCGTCCGGATTCCACGGCAACCCGACCAGCGGCTCCGTCAGGGAGTACCCGGCAGGTGGGGAGCCGACTCGGCCGGCTGCCGTCCGGTCGGGTCCGTCGCGGTGCAGCCATACCGCTACCCAACCGGCACCGACGAGGAGGCCGGCCACCATGCCGACCACCAGCCCGACGATCACCTGAAGGCCGGCGGAGAGCGCCACCACCGCCAGCAGCCACACCGCCAGCGGAGCGATCACCAACGTGGATCCGATCGCGAGCCGGGGATCCCGCAGCACGACGAGGTATCGACTCCGGTCCGTCCCCGACACGGGCAGACCGGTTTCCGGCCCGGGCTCAGCACCGTCCGGCCGCGCAACTGTCAGCATCGTTTCTCCCACCGTCCCCTCGGACATCGACGGAAATGGCATTCGTCAGGCAGTCGATCTCGCGGGACAGCTCGGCGAGCATGCGGAGCTGTGCGCGTGCCGACCGCAGCGTGATCGGTTCGAGTCGCGCGAGGACCATCGCCTCCGCCGCGGCCGGGGCCGCGCCGAGCAACTCACCCATGGGGCCGTGGACAGCGCTGGTGCCCGCGCAGGGCCGGCTGGGCGGTCCGGCCACCGGGTTGACGAAGACCGTGAAGATCGTGTTTTCCAGCGCGCGGGCCCGCAGGTAGACGGCGGCCCGGTGCTCGGCACCGGCGGCAAAGGCCGAAGGGCACAGGTAAGCGTGTGCGCCGTCGAGCGCGGCCCGCCGACAGTGTTCGGGAAACGACATGTCGTAGCAGATCGCGAGGCCCAGTCGCCACGTGTCGACGTCGATCCACGCCGGGGCGCGGCCGGGAGTGAACAGCTCCTGCTCGTCCCGCCACAGGTGTTGCTTGTCGTATCCCACCCGGACGCTCCCGTCGTCGCCGACGACGAGCAGACTGTTGGCGAGTTGCCCGTCAGCGCGCCGGACGGCCGCGCCGAGCACGACCGTGACGGCATGTTCGGTCGCCGCGCCCACCAGCGGGGCCAGCCGACAGTCGGTGACCCGCCCGGCGGCGTCGGCGCGTACCTCGGCGTCGGAGTTCGCGGCAAGTGCCGGCAGGTCGTACCCGCACAGGTGCAGCTCGGGCAGGACCACGATCCGGGCGCCACCGTCCGCCGCCGCCACCACCCGTTCGGCCGCGCGCCTGGCGTTTCCGGCCACATCCCCGCTGCCCGCCTCGACCTGCACGGCAGCTACGGTCAGCGGTCCGCTGGGCATCGTCGTCACCGCCATCCGGACTCCTCGGTGAGTCTGGCCCGGCCCGGCCGCGCTCCGTCCCGCTCCACCACCACCTCGACCGGACCGGGCCGGAGACCGGCCACCGCCGCAGGCAGAGGCACCTCGATCTGTAGGTCGCCGTGGCGGTTGGCGGCGAACTCGCCGAGGGGGATGGACCCGCCGTCCGCCAGGGCCAGCGTGATCCGGAACGGCGCGGTCAGCTTCGCCGGCGAGGTGGCACCGACCCGTACGGTGCCGGCGGGGCCGCGTTGCGCGACGACGGCGACCTCGCGCCGCTCGGCACGCTCCCCCAGCTGGTACATCCCCCCGTGCTTGACCAGCGGACGGACGCTGTCCGGACGCTCCGGCAGATGCGCGGCGACCACCTCGCCGACGAACATCCGGTGCACCGGAAAGGCGATCTCCTGCCGCAACTGGCACTCCAACGCGACCACGCCACCGTCGACCCAGGGCACCGACACGAGTCGCGCGGCGGCGAGACTGACCAGCTCGCTGCTGGTCTTGTCGAGGTCGCGGATGGAGAAGCTGCCGGCCAGGTCGGCAAGCGCGGCCTGGTCCTCGGCGCAGAGGGTCAGACAGAACTCACCGGCCGGCCCGATCAGTTCCCGGGTCGCCGAACGCGGACCGAGCACCACCGCCACCCAGAGCGGCTGCTTGTTGACGAAGTAGGACCACTCCGCCGACATGATGTTGACCCGTTCGCCGTCTCGTACGGTGACGAGTCCGACGGTGCTGGTCAGCCGCTTCCACAGGTCCGGCGGGATCGGGATGTCGGTGCTCGGCACCGATGGCTGCGTCGCCAGGCTCACGCGTGCTCCTCAATGGCTGGTGGGGTGTCGGTCGCCAACCGGAAACCGGCCGGGTACAGCGGGTCGGGAAAGGCACCGTGCCGGCGGCGGGTGCGGGCCAGGTCACCGAAGCGGGCGAAGCTGCCGCCACGGGTGACCCGGTAGCGGCCCAGGGTCTCGACCAGGTCGTCGCGCACGACCTCCCCGCCGCCGTACGGGTGGTAGTCGTCGGCCACGTACTCCTCGACGTTGCCGGCCAGGTCGAGTACGCCGAACGGCGAACGGCCGGCGGGAAAGGCACCCACCGGGGTGGTGGTGTGCACGCCGGTCTCCCGGGTGTTGGCGGCCGCCGGATCGAACCGGTCGCCCCACGGGTACTCCGATCCCCGTGGGCCTTTGGCGGCGTACTCCCATTCGGCTTCGGTCGGTAGCCGCCAGCGATGTCCGGTGCGTTCCCGCAGCCAGGCGACGTACGCGTCGGCGTCGTGCGCGCGTACGCCGGCGACCGGATGGTTGCTGCGGTCGTACGGGTAGGCCCCCAGATACCAGGTGCTGGGCCGGTGCGACCAGCCGGTGTCGGCCAGGAAGTCACGGAACTCGCCGTTGGTGACCGGGTAGCGGGCGATCCAGAAATCGCTGAGATCGACCGGATGTTCCGGGGTCTCCTTGACGATCCAGTCGGCGATCACTCCCACCTGCTGCCAGGTCGACACCACCGACGCGACCTGCTCCGCAGCGAGCCCGATGGTGACCCGGCCGCCGGGAACGGCACAGAGTGCCGGCACGGGGCCGATCCGGGGATCGCCGACCAGCGCCAGCAGGCCACCGGCGGCGAGCCGATCGGCCAGCGGCAGCGCCGGATCCTCCACCATGGTGGCGAGCCGGTCCGGGTCGGCCGCGGTGAGCTGTGCGCGTGCCGCTGCGGTCGGGGCCAGCAGCTCGGGCCCGGCCAGCGCCGCCTCGGCGGCGAGGTGCGGCCCGCCGCGTACCTCGGTGTGCCCCGTTGCGGGATCCGGGCCGATCATCGGGTCACCTCCGCCAGCTGACCGCGCTGCGAAACCAGGTCCTCGACGTCCATCAGGGACCGGACCCGGACGCGGCCGTCGTGGTCCGTTCCCACGAGCGCGATCCGGCCGTCCCAGCTGGCGACCGCCAGCAGGTCCGGGCTCAGGGCCGCGATGCAGGACAGGCCCTGCCGGAACTCACTGAGCAGTCGACCGTTGACCAGCCCGTCGGCGGTCCGGCCCCAGCGCACCTGCCACAGGTGCAGACCGAAGTCGTAGGAGCCGGCCAGCACCACAGGCGCCTCCGGTGTGCCGAGCAGTCCGACACATTTGACCGACTCGTCCGGTCCGAGCAGGGTGTGCTGCTCGACCACCTGCCACCGACCGTCGCCGGCGGGAGCGAGCCGGGCCACGCGTACGGTGTGGTCCCGGCCGGCGCTGGCCACCACCCGGCCGCCGAGCGTCGCGACGTCGTTCACCAGGTTGCCGTGGTCCCAGAGCACCTGCCGGTCGGTGAGCGTGCCCACCGCCACCGTCCGGTCGGTCGACGCGGAGAGGAAGCCGTCGCCGAAGGCGGCGAGTGCCTTCACCGAGCCGCCGTGTGCCGGACCGCTGTCGCTGATCGCCAGGGTCGCCGGATCCAGCGCGATCAGGTCGCCGTTGTACGTGCCCGCGACGATCCGACCATCGACGCAGGTCAGCGACGGTACCGGTGCGCCCAGTGGGACGCTGCTCACCTGTGCTGCCGTCGACTCACCGGAGATCTGATCGAGCCGGTGCGCGACGACGTGGCCCGAGTAGGTGCCGGCGTAGACCAGGTCGCCGTGCACGGCCAGGGAGAGGATCGGGCTCTCCGCGACCTGCACCACCCGGGGCGGGCCGGCGTCGGCACGCCCGCTCGGGTCGGTCACCAGTACGGCACCCGAATCGCAGCCGATGATCAGCTCTTCGCCGCGTACGGCGAGCGCGTTCGGTCCATGGGTCGGCTCGTGACCCCCGGTCAGATCCCGGCCGGTGGCGAGCTCCAACAGGTGCGGGCGGGACCAGAAACTGCCGACCGCCACGATCCCGCCGTGGGTGGCGACCGATCGCGGCCAGAACCGGGCGTCCTGGAACCACCTGACCAGCTCGCCGTCGACCCCCAGCACGTGCACCCGGCCGTCGTAGGCGCCGACGACGACAGCCGAGTCGTCGTCGGTGAACGCGACGGAACGGGCCGCGACGGAGGACACCTGGATGGAGATCTGCACGCTGAGATCGGGGTGCAGCAGATCGACGACGCCGTCGTCGCGCGCGATCGCGAGCAGTTTGCCCGACCTCGACCAGGCGCAGCCCTCCACCGAGGACGGGTAGCTGCGGGTGGCCGCCGCAGACCGGTCATCCGGGTGCCCGACACTGACCAGACCGTCCTCACCGACGGTCGCGATCAGGCCGTCACCGTTGATCGCGACCGCCATGCAGTGCGCGGTGTGCGCGCCCAACTCGCCGATCAGCGCGGCGGAACGCGCGTTCCACAGGGACACCCGACCGTCCTCCGAGACACACACCAGCCGTTCGCCGTCCGGTGTCCAGGCCACCGCGTTCACGTCGTCGGTGTGCCGGGCCAGCACGCTCACCAGCTGCGGATCCTCGTGCGCGCGGACGCGCCACACGGCCGCCGTCTTGTCGGCGGAGGCGGTGGCGAGCAGCGATCCGTCCGCCGGGTTCCAGCACATCGAATTCACCAGCCGCCGGTGCCGTAGCCGGCCGACCAGCTCCGGGTTCTGCGCGGTGGTGACATCCCAGAGCAGCACCGACCCGTCGTACGAGCAGCTGGCCAGCAGGCGACCGGTGGGATCGAAGGCGACGCCGGTGACCGGGGCCCGGTGGCCGGTGACGTCCCGGCCGAAATCCACCACGCGCATCAGACGGCCCCTCCCAGTGCGGCGGCGAGGACCGCACCGGCCGGCGTCGCGCCGCTGTCCCGCCCGATCACCGCCGGTTCGCTGGGGCGCCGGGGCAGCCAGTGGTCGCGTACCTTGCTGAGCACGCCACGCCTGTCCGGGTCGAGCTGATAGAGGGAGAGCAGCCCGGAGCGGGCCCCGACGAGCAGGAACGGCGTACCACTGCGGTCCGGGACCACGGCCAACGCCTTCGGATAGTCCGGCAGATCCTCCAGCAGGCCGAGCAGCCTGCCGTCCTGGTGGTCGAAGGCGGCCAGCTGCATGCCGTACGAACTCGCGCAGACCAGCCCGTCCACGACTACCGCGTTCTCCACCGTGTTGGACAACAACTTCGACCAGCGGCAGACCACACCGACGCCGGGCACGACCTCCTTGAGGCCACCGTCGCCGACGATGTAGACCCGCCCGTCCTGCGTCCAGGCCCGCTTGGGGTACTCGCCCTGGTCGAACCGCCACCGGACGGTGCCGTCGACACCGTCGAGAGTGACGATCACGCCATTGCGGGTCACCAGCAGACGGTCGCCCGACGGCAGGTAGACCCCGGCCCACACCGGCAGACCGTCCACCTGGAAGGTGCCCAGTTCGGTGCCGTCCGCGACGTCCAGCTCCACGGCACCGGCGTTGGTCGCGACGAGGGCGCGAGCACCCAGCGGATGCACCGCGACGGTGTGCGGCAACCCGGGCAGGTTGCGGTCCCACCGGGCGGAGCCGTCCCGGTCGGCGCGGAACACCTTCCAGTCCCGGCTGATGCCGAGCCAACCGTCGCTCAACGCCGCCACCCGCCGGGTGAACCCGAACCCGGTCTGGTGCTCCGCCTCCACCTCCACCATCGGACCGACCGCGTCGTCGCGAACCCGGACCACGGCAACGCCGGAGTCGGTGGCGCAGTAGAGGGTCCGGGGGTCGCCGGGCGCCGGCTGCAGATCCCAGACCGCCTGGCGATGAAACCGCATCCGGGTGATGACCTCACCGTCCGGATCGAGCCGCAACACCTCGCCGTCCTGGCAGAGCACGTACAGCTCGCCATTCGGGGCGACCGTCAGGTCGATCAGCTGGTGCGGGAATCCGGTGACCGTACGCTCGATCCGGAGCCGGGGCGTGCTGTTGTCGAAAATGTGCAGCTCACCGTCGAAGCCGCCGGCGTACGCCCGCAGGTGATCCGGGGAGAAGGCGACGAATTCCACATCGTCGCGGGCGAAGAGCAACTCATCGCGTTTGACCCCGTCGAGGCCGACCACGACGATCCCGTTCGCGACGTCGGCGTTCTCGCCTTCACCGAAATCCTGCGTCGCCCAGAACCGGTCATGCCGCGCGTCGTAGCGCACCCGATGGATATTGCCGTCGTCGAGCTTGAGGAGTTCGTCGAACCTGCCGTCTTCGAAGGAACCGAAACGGAGGTTTCCCTTCTTGTCGCTTACCGCGTGCCGGGTCGGATGCTCCGCGCAGGCCCACTCCATCGGGCTGTCCCCACAGATGTTCGGCCGGATCTCCAGGACCTCGAAGGTGTGCAGGTCGAGTACGAGCATCTGCCGGTGCACGCCGCTGGAGATGAACACGCGGCCGTCCCACACACCGATCCCGCGGGAACTCATCGGCGACGGTTCTTCGTTGGGCAGCAGCCCGGACGGGTCCACGGCGGCGGCCGGTTCGATCCGGTCGACGAGGCGCAGCGTACTCAGAGACCAGCGGAATATGCCGCCCATCCGGTCTTTTCCGATGACCCATCCGCCGGCGGCGGCGAGTCCGTACAGCGGACGTCCCTGCCGAACGAACGGGGAGGACGCCTTGACATTCAGCGCGTCATCGAGCAGATGCACCCGTCCGTAGATGTCGGAAGCGAGCAAACCCACCCTATCGACGTATAGAAGTCTGATCAGTCGATCAACAACGGTCATGACAATGTCCACTTCCATCCACAGAACGGAGTGTGCCGAGCCCGGCCGGTCCGGTTGGCGCTGCTTTCCGGCGGACACCAACCGGACCGGTCAGAAACGGACGCCTGCTGTCAACGGGCCCGATTCACTTGCTGGGCTCGACCCCGCACCGGACCGGGTCGTCATCGTCGTCATCGTCATCGTCATCGTCATCGTCGTCGTCGTCGTCATCGTCGTCGTCGTCATCGAGCGTCTGAGCCACGTTGACGAGGCCCCCGGTCTCGGCGTCGACGCCGACCACCCGCGTCCGGGAACCGGCCAGCAACTCGATCTCCCACAGGGAGCGGTCGGAGAGTTCCTCCAGGCTCACGCTGAGAACCCGGCCGCCGTCGACGCTGCGCAGGGCGATGTCGATGGCCTGAGCCGCCGTCAGCGGACCGGCGGCCTGGACGGCGCGCCCGTCGCGGCCGGGGGTGGCCTGCTCGTTCGATCCGGCGGCGGCGATTGCGGTGCCACCGGCGAGCAGACCACCAGCAGTCACCACAACCAGCACTGCTTTTTTCATCGGAACCTCCCACTCGTGGATGCGTCGACCACGGGTACGGCGGCACCGATCGCACGGCTCGGTGGTTGGCAGAGACTTGCCGGAGCCTTCACAGAACCCTTGAACGGCCCTGGCAAACTCCTGGCAATCGGCAGTCAGGGACGCGCATTGCGAGGGATTTGCTCGGCGAAGAGCCCGCTGAGCATCCTGCCAACAATTCTGTCGGTGCCGCTGCGGGCTGCAGCTGCCGCGCGGTCATACCGGGCTGGATATCGTCTGGCGATGCGGACGCTCGATTGTGGACATGTCGCGCTTGCGGCGACCAGCCGGTTCTGCCCCCACCTGGTGGATGTGCCGGAGGACAACGAGGTGGCGTACCACCGGTTGTTGACCGGACACGGCATGGAGTTCGACCTGGCCTGTGGGGAGTGCGGCGCAGCCGGCCGGTTGTCCTCGCCGGTGGAGGTCTGTGCGGGGTGCGTCGACCGGCTCATCGAGGACGGGGACCTGCTCGGCTGGCGCGGTGAGCCGGAGATCCTGGAACGACCGGAACCGTTCGACCCGACGGTGTCCGGCTGGTCGCTGCCGCCGGCGTTGGGCGAGGTGATCGACCTCGCGGCGATCGACGACGCCGACGGCTCGCGGTGGCTGGCGCTCACCGCCGACGGCACCATCGCCGCGCTTGACCCGGACGGGGACGAGATCACGGTGCTGGCGACCGTCGAGCTGGTCGACGAGCCGGAGCACCAGCCGTGGGGCAATCATCCGCTGCGCCGCCGGCTGCACGCCTCGCCCTGCGGGCGTTTCGCCGCCGTGGTCAACGACTACGGCCGGTACGGGCGGGTGGTGGATCTCGGCCGGGGCGGGGTCGTGACGCTCGCGCTCGACGGCGGCAACTATCACTCGAACACGGTGCCGTTCTCGCTGACCTTCGCGGTGGTCGACGACCGGCCGGTGGTGGTGCACCGGACCCGCTGGAACCGGCTCGACGTGAGCGACCCGGCCACCGGCGAGTTGTTGACCGCACGCGAGATCGAGAAGACGTCGGAGCAGGAACGGCCACCGCACCACCTCGACTACTTCCACGGCCGGCTGCTCTGCTCGCCGGGAAGTCGGACGCTCGCCGACGACGGCTGGATCTGGCACCCGGTCGGCGAGCCCGCCGTGTGGCAGCTACGCCCCTGGCTGGACGGCAACGTGTGGGAGTCCGAGGACGGACCGACCCGCCAGCGGCTGTGCTACCGCGACTACTACTGGGACGGGCCGCTCTGCTTCGTCGGCGACGACCTGCTGGCGGTCGGTGGGATCGGCGACAACGACGAGACGATGCTGCCCGGCGTACGCCTCTTCGACGTGGCCTCGGGCCGCGAGCTGACCAGCTTTGCCGGTCCCGCCGGGGCCTGGTTCTCCGACGGTCGGCGACTCTACTCGGCGCAGCACGACGGCCTGCACATCTGGGATCCGCTCACCGGTCACCGCACCGGTACGCTGCCCGGCTTCACGCCGACCTGCCGGCACCGTGGCAGCGGCGAACTCGCCGCCGTCACCGACGGAGTGTTGCACCGCTGGCGGGCCTGACTCGGGTGTCGAGGTCCTCGGCCCGACCGAGGGCCTCGACGCCCTTACGCCGCCCGGCGGGCCGGCTCAGGTCAGCCGGCCGATGGGGAGGGGCTGAGCGGCTGGCAGGCGGTAAGCGCCTCGGTGACCTTGACGTCGGTGCTGTCCAGGTCCGCGACGAGCTGGACGTCCCGGTCGGCGAGGCAGTTGGCGTAGGCGGCGGCGCTGCCCTGCTCCGCGCCGTCTGGCCCGCCGCCCTCGGAGTTGCGGTCCGGACGGTCGGTGGGCAGCACCGACTGGCATGCCTGCTGGGCCTGCTGCCAGGTCTCGTCGTCGACGCCTTCCGGGCGGAGGTTGCCGAAGCCGCCACCCCCGGGTCGGCCACCTTGGCCGCCCGGTCCGCCCGGGCCACCCGAGGCGCCCGGTGACGGCGTGCCGGAGGGCCGGTCCGTAGGCATCCCCGAAGGCATCCCGGAAGGGCGGCCGGAACCGTCGGGGCGGGTACCACCGGTCGGCATGGTGTCGGAAACCTCGATGCCCTGCTCACGTAGGCAGTCGACGTACGCCGAGAAAGCCGTGGACTGCTCGTTGCCCTCGGACGACGAGCCGGTGTCGTCGGCCGAGTCGGACCCGCCGCAGCCGGCGGCGGCGAACAGCACAACCATGCCAGCCGCCATGGCCAGACCCCATCGCATGCCTCGATTCAGCATTGTCACCGGAACCTTTCGAAGGTCGACTCCTATCGCACCGTCCGGTGCGGCATCCCATGCAACAGGTGTCACCTGCACGCCAGGTCGGACGAACCTCAGAGACAGCTCGGAACTCGCCCCGCCGGGTTTCCCAGCGAACTCCGAGGTGCGGCCGAGTCAACTGCGAGGAGACCTGACGACACTCGCCCTCCATGGGTGTTGGCCTGAAGGCGCTGCGCCGGCTCGCTGCTGGCCGGCGTAGGTGGTGGGTGGCGGGCAGTGTCGCGGTGGTCGTCCTGCTCGGGACGTCGGCGTACGCCGTGACCAGGGCGGACGAGTCACCGGCGCGGCAGACCGCGACCGCCACGGTCGACCGGGGCGAGATCGCGATGGCGGTGGCGACCACCGGCACCCTGCAACCCGCGCAGAACCGCAGCCTCAGCTTCAGCGTCTCCGGCACGGTGACCGAGGTGACGGTCCGGGCGGGCGACGACGTACAGTCCGGGCAGGTGCTGGCGGCGATCGACGACAGCGACGCGCAGGGTCGGGTGGAGTCCGCCGAGGAGGCGTTGGCGAAGGCCGAGGACGCCCTCACCACGGCGGATTCGGCCCAGGGCGGCAGCACCTGTCTGAGCGCCGGCACCACCAGTGCCGGCGGGGTGCGGCTGGTGGCACGCGATGCGACGCCGACCCCGGACGCCTCGACCGCCACC
>NZ_POTX01000107.1 GCF_003236305.1 Micromonospora endophytica
GGGTGGCTACGCTTGGTGGTTGTGCCAGAAGGACACACCATTCATCGCCTGGCGGCCCGGCACGCCGAGCTGTTCGCCGGGGACAAGGTGCTCGTCGCCAGCCCGCAGGGCCGCTTCACCGAGGGTGCCGCGCTGCTCTCCGGCACCGTGCTGGAACATACCGAGGCGTACGGCAAGCATCTGCTGCACCACTACGCCGGTGAGCTGATCCTGCACGTACATCTCGGGTTGTACGGCAAGGTCACCGACGGTGACGGCGAGCCGCCGGAGCCGGTGGGGCAGGTCCGGCTGCGACTGGTCAGCGACCGGCACTGGCTCGACCTGCGCGGGCCGACCGCCTGCGAGGTGTTCACTCCACCCGAGGCGGCGGCGCTACGCGCCCGGCTGGGCCCCGACCCGTTGCGTGCCGACGCCGACCCGGAGCGGGCATACGCCCGGATCGTGCGCAGCGCGACGCCGCTGGCGGCGCTGCTGCTGGACCAGTCGGTGGTGGCCGGCACCGGTCTGATCTTCGTGACCGAGGCGCTGTTCCGCGCCGGACTCTCGCCGACCCGGCCCGGCCGCAAACTGACCCGAGCCGGCTGGGACACCCTCTGGGCCGACCTGGTGGAGCTGATGACTCTTGCCGTCGGCACCGGCCGGATCGACACCGTCCGCCCCGCGCACCTGCCCGAGGCGATGGGCCGCCCGGCCCGGGTCGACCGGCACGGAGGAGAGGTGTACGTCTACCGGCGTGCCGGCCAGCCGTGCCACGTCTGCGACATCCCGGTCAGCCGCGGCACCATCACCGGCCGGAACCTGTACTGGTGCCCTGGCTGCCAGGTGTAAGGAGGGGCCCCCTGTTAACGCCTGGTGTATAGCAGGGGGCCCCTCCTAACATTTTCACCGCTCGCCGAGCAGCCAGCGGACCACCTCGATGTGGTCGTGGAAGACCTTGTCCCCGCCGATGCTCCAGGCCATCGTGTGGCCGATCGTCCAGCCGCGCACCCGTTCGCGGTCGAGCCCCAGTTCGGCGCTGAGCCGGTCCAGTCGGCGGCGGACCGCTGTGGCGGAGTGCCCCAGCTCGGTGCCGCGCACCATCGGCACCAGCGAGAACTCGCGCTCGCCGAGGAGCGGCTTCGGATCGATCACCAGCCAGGGCTCGCGCTCGGCCCGCAGCACGTTGGCGGCGTGCAGATCCTGGTTGACCAGCACCTGCGCCCCCTGGCTGCCGGCCAGTCCGGCCAGTAGGTCGAGCGCCAGATCGACGAAACGGCGATCGTACGGCCGACCGGTCCGCTCCCACGCGGCCGGCAGCCGCACCGTCCAGCCGGCCACCGCGTCGACAAGCGTCGTGAACGGCTGCCCGGATGGCACACCCGCATCGACCGGCGCCACCGGCACCCAGAGCCGGGGAAGCAGGCCCACCATCACGTCGAGCGCGTCGTCCAGCGGCAGCGCGTGCAGTGGCGTGCCGGGGTCGCAGCGTTCCACCAGCAGCGCCCGCCGGTCGGGATCGTGGGCGAGCAGCCGGACCGCGCCCTCGCCCCGCCAGTGTCGTAGCGCGGTCGCCTCGTGCGCGCTCTCCTGGTCGGGGAACTGCAGTTTCAGCACCGCGCGGGTGCCGTCCGGCAGGTCGGCGGGCACCACCAGGGAGGTCATGCCGTACCCGAAGGGTGGGCCGACCCGCAGCGACCACCGCGCGGCGCAGGTGGCCAACCGCTCCGGCAGCCCGGCCAACCACTCCGGGCCGCCGGCCATGGCGCGTAACCAGCCCAACTCGTCGGGAATCCGCAGCGCGTCGGTCACCGGCTCATGGTGGCGGGGTCCGGCCTACCGCCACAACCGGGACCAGCCACGCCCCGGCCGCCGCTGGGCAGCCACGCCTCGGCCGCCGCTGGGCAGTCACGCCCCGGCCGCGGCTGGGCGGCGGCGGCCACCGTCAGCGCAGCCGACGGATGTCGCCGTACGCGCGGTAGAAGCCGCCCCGGCCGGACTCGCGGACCTCGGTGACCAGGTAGCGGGCACCGGGCTCGCGGATGCCCTTGGGGAACTGCACCGACCAGTCCCGGTGGTAGCCGGTGGAGAGGACCTGCACCCGCAGCCGGCCGGCCCGCTCGACGCACTCCACGATCACCCCGTCACCGGTGTCGCCGACCACCTCGACCTGGGTGTACGCGGCCGGTTCCGGCAGCCGGGCCGGGGCCTTGACGTCGACCACCTCGGGCACGCTGCCCGCCTCGGCCGCCCGGATCGCCGGCTCGCTGGCGTCCACGCAGGCCAGGTAGCCGCCGGTGGTCACCAGGTAGAGGCGCTGGTCGTGGTACTGCATGGAGTAGGCCGAACCGCAGCCGGTGCCGAGCTTCCACAGCCGGGTGCCGTCTTCGGCGAAACAGTAGATCGAGGACTGGCTGTCGCCGGCGAAGACGTACCGCCCGTCGGCGGCGGTGGCGCAGGAGAAGACCGGCGCGTCCGCGCGGTAGGTCTGCGCCGCCCGGCCGTTCTTGCCGATCCGCACCACCTCGCGGGTGGCGGTGCCGGCGAACACGGCGTCCCGCTCCTGCCAGCCGAACAGCACCGACCCGGTCCGGGTGTGCCACAGCTCCTGCCCGGTGCGCCAGTCGTAGCCACTCACCCCGGTCGAGTCGCCGTGGTAGACCGCGTCGGTGTCGCAGCGCACCATCCACGCCGACCGGCCGCGCCCGGCCCGGCGCCAGAGGAACTCGTCCTCGTGGTCGATGGCGGCGATGCCGCCGCCGGCGTCGGAGACGCCCAGCACGCCGTCGTGGATGTCCAGCCAGTAGATGTCGATGTCGGGGGCGATAGCGTACGCCACCCGGGGGATCTTGCCGGAGAGGTCGTAGACGTTCCCGTCGTCGCAGCCGGCGTAGATCCAGGCGTCGTCGGCCACTATGCACTTCACCCCGTCGGGCAGCCGGACCTGGTCCAGCACCCGCGCGTCGTGGTCGAGAGTGGTGATCACTCCCCACTCGTTGCCCACCATGCAGGTGCGCCCGTCGATGAAGATGCCGAACGCGGGCGCGCCGGAGTCGTACCGCCAGAGCACCGGGGCGGTGCGGGCGGTGGAGCGGGTGCTGACGATCTGTCGCCGGGAGACCGCGCGCTTCTGGCGCACGCCAGGCACCGCCGGGGCGTATCCCTTGCGGACCTTCTCACCGATCTTCTTCGCCGCGGCGGCCCGCGCCCGCGCGTTGTCGGGATAGCCGGTGGTCTTCACCTGGCCCTGGTCGCCGATCCGGCCGTAGCGCACGGTCAACGTGGCGTCGTCGACCACCACCTCGTAGAACTTGTGCGCGGAACCGTCCACTTCGGACAGTTCGAGGTAGGTCGTCTCCTGCGACATGAGGGGGCCTCCGAGGGGTTGGCGACCAGCCCTGACTGGGCGGCGCGCACACGCTAACCCCCGCCACCGACAAAGACGGTGGCCTCGTTCGTCGGATTCGACCGCCTGCTGCCGTCGGTGTCTTCCGCCCGCCCGGCACCCTGACCACCTGACGGCTGGGCCAGCTGGCGGTCGAGCACGGCGGGGGACAGGACGTGCCGGACGACCATTGACGCGGCACCGACGACGCCGGCATTCGCGCCGGCCTGTGAGGTGACGATGCGCAGGCGTTCGGTGGCCAGCGGCAGGGAGCGGCGGTAGATCGATTCCCGTACGCCCGCCAGCAGCATCTCTCCTGCCTGTGCGAGCGCCCCGCCGACCACGATCAGCGATGGGTTGAACAGGCTGACGCAGGTGGCCAGCACCTCGCCGATGTCCCGGCCGGCCTGCCGCACCGCTTGGCCGGCGATCAGGCTGCCGGCCTGCACGAGGGCCACCACGTCAGCGTTGTTCGTCGCGTCGAGACCGGCGTCGTGAAGTTTCGCGGCGATGGCGGGGCCGCTGGCCACGGCCTCCAGGCAGCCGCTGTTGCCGCAGCGGCAGCGTACGTCGCCCCCGTGCGGGGCCAGGATGTGCCCGAGGTCGCCGGCCGCGCCGACGTCGCCCCGGTGCAGTTGGCCGTTGCTGATCAGGCCGGAACCGATGCCGGTCGCGACCTTGACGAAGATCATGTGGGCCTCGTCGGCGAAGCAGCGGACGTGTTCCCCGAGCGCCATCAGGTTGACCTCGTTGTCCACCAGGACCGGTACGGCGAAGTCGGCGGCGATCCGCGCGGGCACGTCGTACCCGTTCCAGCCCGGCATTATCGGCGGATGGGTCGGCTTGCCGGTCGAGTGCTCGACCGGGCCGGGCAGCCCGATGCCGACGCCGGCGATGGGAGCGGTGGGGGCGTGGCTGGCGCGCATCCGTCGCCAGGCCTCGACGAGCAGGCCGAGCACCGGGTCGGGGCCGTCGGCGATATCCAGCGCGAGCCGCTCGACGGTCAGCGGCTCGCCGGTCAGGTCGGCGATGGCGACGGTGGCATGGGTGGCACCGACGTCGGCCGCCAGCACCACCCGTGCGCGGGCGTTGAACACGAACCTGCTCGCGGGTCGGCCGCCGGTGGCGGCGTCGTTGCCACCGCCGGTCACCAGGCCGGCGTCCATCAGCGCGTCGAGCCGCTGGCGCACCGTCGACCGGGCCAGTCCGGTCTCGGTGGCCAGTTCGCCACGGGTGCGTGCCTGGCCGTCGCGCAGCAACTCCAGCAACTCGGCTGGCGATGCCGCAGCGGCGTTTTGTCCAAGGTTCATCACTCAATTAAAGCCGATCGGCCGCCCTTCAGTCGCCGAGCGCTCCTCTTTGGAGGTTCAGGATCCCACTATGGACAACTGATCGATATCTTTCGTTGACTGGCGACATAAGTAGACCCTACTGTCGTCGCATGTCTGTGACCGATCTAATACCTGCGTCTCGTGGACCCGGATCCGCGCAGCAGACATTGCGGGTGCCGGCATGACGACCGGCACCACGACGAGCGTACGGCTGACTGGGATCAGCAAGTCCTTCCTCGGCGTACCGGTGCTGCGCGGTGTGGACCTTCAGCTGCGCGGCGGCGAGGTGCACGCGGTGATGGGCGAGAACGGCGCGGGCAAGTCCACGCTGCTCAAGGTGCTGGCCGGGGTGCACCGGCCGGACAGCGGCAGGATCGAGGTCGACGGCGGCGAGGTGTCCTTCGCCGGTCCCAGCGACGCGCAGCGGGCCGGCATCGCGATCATCCACCAGGAATTCACGCTGCTGCCGCATCGCAGCGTCGCCGAGAACGTCTACCTCGGCCGTGAGCCGGTCCGGCGGATGCAGGTCGACCAGCGGCGTATGGAGGCCGACACCCGTGAACTGCTGGACTGGCTCGGTGAGGACGGGATCGATCCGACCGTCCCCGTCTCGTCGCTGTCGGTCGCCCAGCGGCAGGTCGTGGAGATCGTCAAGGCCCTGTCGACAGACGCCCGGGTGCTGGGCATGGACGAGCCCACCGCCGCGCTCGCCGATCACGAGGTGGAACTCCTCTACGACCTGGTGCGCCGGCTGCGCGAACGGGGGATCGCGATCCTCTACGTGTCACACCGCATGCGCGAGGTGTTCGACCTCTCCGACCGGATCACCGTGCTCAAGGACGGCCAGCTCGTCACCTGCGCGCCGACCAGCGAGCTGACCTCGGAGGATCTCGTCCGGCACATGGTCGGCCGCGACCTGGGTGAGTACTACCCGGACCGGGCGGCCCCCGACGACCTCGGGCCGGTCCGCCTCGCGTTGCGTGGTGCCGGCAACGCCCGGGTCCGCGACCTGAATCTTGAGGTACGCGCGGGGGAGATCGTCGGCCTGGCCGGGCTGCAGGGCTCCGGCCGCTCGGCGGTGGCGCGGGCGGTCTTCGGTGTCGAACCGTTCACCCGAGGCGCGATGGAGGTGGACGGGGCGGCGCACCGGGTGACCCGACCCCGCACCGCGGTGCGCCTCGGCATCGCCCTGGTCACCGAGGACCGCAAGGGCGACGGACTGGCCCTTCGCCAATCCGTACGCGACAACGCCCTGCTGGTGCGCCGCGCTGCGCTGCGCGGTGCCCGCTCCCGCGCGAAGTCCGACGTGTCGGCGCTGCTGGACAAGGTGACAGTGGTCGCCCGCGGCGAGCACCAGGAGGTGCGCTTCCTCTCCGGCGGCAACCAGCAGAAGGTCGTGCTCGCCAAGTGGCTCGCGGTCGAGCCGATGGTGCTGCTCGTCGACGAGCCGACGCGCGGCATAGATGTCGGCGCGAAGCGGGCCGTGCACGAGTTGCTCCGCGATCTCGCGAAGCGCGGCGTGGCGGTACTGATGATCTCCTCGGAGCTGCCCGAACTGATCGGGATGAGCGACCGGATCCTCGTCATGCACGACGGTGCGCTGGCCGGTGAGCTACCTGCCGGCGCGAGCGAGGGGGCAGTGATGGCGCTGGCCACCGGACACGGGATCGGTGACGTGGCGTGAGCACACTTCAGGAAAACACCGTACCGGCCACTTCGCGGGCCACCCCGCCGGCAGCGCGCCGGCGACTCCACCCGACAGCCATCGTCTATCTCGCCCTCGTCGCCCTGCTCGTGGTGGGCAGCGTGCTGGTCGGGTTGCGGGGCGAGGTGCTGCTCGACCAGACCGGCATCCTCAACATCCTCACCCGGGCCACCGCGCTCGGCCTGGTGGCGATAGGACAGACGATGGTGATCCTCACCGGATCCCTCGACCTGTCCGTGGCCTACCTGGTCGGTCTCACCTCGCTGATCGCGGCGGAGACGATGGCCGGGCAGGACGGCATGGTGCTACCCGGCGTGCTGCTCGCGCTCGCCGTGGCCGCCGGTGTCGGTCTGGTCAACGGGCTCGTCATCACCGTCCTCAAGGCCCACGCGTTCATCGCGACGCTCGGCGTGGCGCTGATCCTGCGCGGTTACCTCGAGGACAACTACACCGGCCCGGCCGGCGACGTGCCACGTGCGTTCCAGCACCTCGGTTACGACCGGATCGGGCCGATACCGGTGGCGGCGCTGCTCATGTTGGCCGTCGCCGCACTGTGCTGGTGGTACCTCAAGCGGACCCGCCCGGGCTACCACATGTACGCCGTCGGCGGCGACATCGAGGTGGCCCGGCTGTCCGGGGTGCGGACCCGGCGGACCATCGTCACCGCGCACGTGCTCTGCTCGGTCGCCGCCGGCCTCGCCGGGATCTATCTCGCCAGCCGCCTGGGCTCCGGCGCGCCGTACGTCGGCACCGAAGCCGGGTACGACCTGGAGTCGATCGCCGCCGTCGTGCTCGGCGGGACGCTGCTCGCCGGCGGCCGGGGCGGCATCGCCGGCACCATCGGCGGCGTTCTGATCCTGGCCACCCTGGACACGATCTTCGACGCCCTCGAGGTCAACCCGTTCTTCAAGGACGTGGTGCGCGGTGTCGTACTCGTGACCGCCGTCGCGCTCTACGCCCGGCGCATGGCGGCCAATCGCGCCCACGGGAGGTTGTCATGACCTGGCGTCCCCGCCTGGCCGAGGGCACCGCGCCGGCGCTGCTCTTCCTGCTCCTGCTGCTGATCGGCCTGGCCATCGTCGGCCCGGCCTACAGCGAGCCCGCCGGCTACCTGGCACTGCTCAAACGAGCCGCGCCGCTGATGATCCTCGCGATCGGGCAGTACCTGGTCATCGTCTCCGGCGGCTTCGACCTGTCGGTGGGCGCACTGGTGACCGCCGGGGTGGTCATCGCGGCGCGGCTGATCGACGGCAACAACTCGGCGACGGCCTGGGTGATCCCGCTCGTACTCGGGTTCGGCCTGCTGGTCGGCCTGGTCAACGGGCTGATCACGACGAAGCTCCTGGTGCCGTCGTTCATCGTCACGCTCGGCATGCTGCTCGTGTTGGACGGCGCGACGTTCCTCTGGACCGGTGGTGCCCCACGTGGCGCGCTCTCCGAGGGGTTCCGGATGTTCGGGCGCGGCAGCGCGGACGTCCCGGTGCTCGGCGCGGTCCCGTGGTCGGTGCTCATTCTGCTGGCGATCCTGGTGGCCGCGGTGCTGTTCATGCGCGGCGGCACCGGTCGGGCGCTGGTGGCGGTCGGCGACAACGAAGCCACCGTGCGACTGGCCGGCGGTCAGGTCGACCGGCTCCGGCTGCTCGCCTTCACCCTCTCCGGGCTGCTCGCCGCAGTCGCCGCGATCCTGCTCGGTGGCTTCGCCGGCGTCTCGGCGCAGGTCGGCAACGGCCTGGAGTTCCGGGCGATCACCGCCGTCGTGTTGGGCGGCGTGCTCCTCGGCGGTGGACGGGGGTCGGTGGTGGCTGCCGCCGCTGGCGCGCTGTCCCTGGAGGCCCTGTTCACGCTGCTGAATCTGCTCGGCGTCAGCGGCGCCCTCAAGTCGGCAGTACAGGGCGTGATCATCATCGTCGCCGTCGCCTACGCATCACTCGGCGGCGGTGTGCGGCAACGGCTGCGGTTGTGGCCGAAACCACGGGACAGCGTGCGATCCGCGCAGCCCGCCTCCTCCTGATGTCCCCCAGCGCGTAAGGAGATCAACGCTAATGACCAAGAGATGGTCCGTGGTGGTCGTGGCGGGCGCCCTCGCACTCGCCGGGTGCTCCAGCGACCTGCCGACCGACAACACTCCTGGCGACCCGCCGTCGAGTGCGGACGCCGTCAAGTCGGAGTTCTTCGACCAGGCCGAATACGACCGTCAGCTGGCGTTCCGCACCGCCACCCCGCAGGGCCCGGACGGCAAGCCGTGGGAACAGATGCTCGATCCGGAGCTGGTCGACACGGCCAAGTTCGCCAAGCCCGACGGCAACTACACCCTCTGCTTCTCCAACGCCGCGGTGAACAACCCGTGGCGGCAGGTCGGCTACCAGACCATGCAGGAGGAGGTGAAGCTGCACTCGGAGATCAGCACCTTCACCGTGCTCGACGCGGAGGGCAAGGACGACAAGCAGATCAGTGACATCCAGTCGCTGACCGCCAAGAACTGCTCCGCGATCATCATTTCGCCGAACACCACCGCCACGCTGACGCCCGCCGTCGAGCAGGCGTGCGCGTCCGGCGTACCGGTGATCGTCTTCGACCGCGGCGTCAACACCGACTGCCCGGTCACCTTCATCCACCCCATCGGCGGCTTCGCCTTCGGTGCCGACGGTGCGGAGTTCCTGAAGGAGAAGGTCAAGCCGGGCGGCAAGGTCCTCGCCCTGCGCATCCTGCCCGGCGTGGACGTGCTCGAACAGCGGTGGGCGGCCGCCAACGAGATCTTCGCCGGCAGTGAACTCGAGGTCGCCGGGGTGGAGTTCACCGACGGCGACGCGGCCAAGACCAAGAGCATCGTCTCCGACTATCTCCAGCGCCTGGGCCAGATCGACGGCGTGTGGATGGACGCCGGCGCGACGGCCGTCGCCGCGGTCGAGGCGTTCCAGGACGCCGGGGTCGCCGTGCCCCCGGTGGTCGGCGAGGACCAGCAGGACTTCCTGCGGCTGTGGGTGGACGAGAGCCTGACCGCCGTAGCGCCCACCTACCCCACCTACCAGTGGCGCACCCCGGTCATCGCGGCGCTGAAGATCCTCAAGGGCGAGCAGGTGCCGAAGGAGTGGGTGCTGCCGCAGCCGCGGATCACCGGCGACAACGTCGCGTCGTACGTCAAGCAGGACATGCCGCCGCTGCACTACGCGATGTGCGGCTGTGAGGAGATGCCGGGCTACCCGGGGCCGTGGAAGTGAGCAAGCATCAACTCGGGGTCAACACCTGGGTGTGGCACTCACCGTTGACCGACGCGACCTTGGCCGCCCTCGCGGCCAAGGTCGCGGGGTGGGGCTTCGACGTGCTCGAACTCCCGGTGGAGAACCCGGGTGACTGGGATGCGCGGCGGGCGGCCCAGGTGCTCGCCGATCACGGACTCGGCGCCACGGTATGCCTCGTGATGCCACCCGGTCGCGAGCTGATCGCCGCGGATGAGAGCACCATCCGGTCCACCCAGGACTATCTGCGTGCCGTGGTGGACGCCGCCGCGACGGTCGGCTCGCCGGTGATCGCCGGGCCGGCGTACGCGTCGGTCGGCCGGACCTGGCGGCTGTCACCCGCCGAGCGCGCCGCCGCGTACGACCAGCTGCGGGAGAGCCTCGCACCGGTCGTCGAGTACGCGGGTGCCGCCGGTGTCACGGTGGCCGTCGAGCCGCTCAACCGGTACGAGACGAGTCTGCTCAACACCGTCGGCCAGACCCTGGAGGCGATCGGCGAGCTGCCGCACTGCGGGGTCGCGCTCGACCTCTACCACCAGAACATCGAGGAGACGGACATCCCGGCGGCGATCCGTGCCGCCGCCGGCCGGGTGGCCCACGTTCAGGTGTGCGGCAACGACCGCGGCGCTCCTGGCACCGACCACCTGGACTGGCCGACGATCCTCACCGCTGTCGGCGAGGCGGGCTACCGCGGTCCGCTCTGCATCGAGTCGTTCACCGCGGAGAACGCGACGATCGCCACCGCCGCCTCCATCTGGCGCCCTCTCGCCGCCAGTCAGGACGCGATCGCCGTGGATGGCCTGACGTTCCTGCGGGGGGTGATGACGCCCTAGCGCGACGGCGAACTTCACACCAGCCCGACGGCGCCGGCACGCCGCACGGTCACGCCCACACCAGTAGATTCTCGCGTCCGGAGAGAGGCCCCCATCTCATGAACGTGACCTGGCGTCCCCGCTGGGGACGGATACTCGCCCTGCCGGTTGCCGGTGCCCTCGCGCTGTCCATGATCAGTCCGCCGCCGGCGGTCGCCCAAGAGGCCGGCCAAGACCAAGCCCACGTGTTGATCTTCACCAAGACCACCCAGTTCCGGCACACCGAGGCCATCGACCAGGGCGTGCCCGTGCTGCGAGCCGCCTTCGCCGAGGCCGGCATCACCTCGCAGCACACCGAGGACTCCTCGATCTTCAACGACGCCGACCTCGCGCAGTTCGACGCCCTGGTGATGTTCCAGGCCTCCGGCGACCCGTGGACCGCCGACCAGAAGGCGGCGATGGAGCGCTACATGCAGGCCGGCAACGGCATCGTCGCCATCCACAACGCCACCGACATGCGCGGGAACTACCCGTGGTGGGACAACATGATCGGCGCGTTGATGCCCGGCCACGCCGCCACCGGCAGCAGCCCCGGTCTGCCGGGCACCGTCCGCGTCGAGGACCACAGTCACCCGTCGACAAGTCACCTGCCGCAGCGGTGGCAGCGTGCCGACGAGTGGTACAACTACTCGCTCAACGTCCGCGGCAACGCGCACGTGCTCGCGACGATGGACGAGACGACGTACGACCCGGGCGGCAACGCCATGGGCTACGACCACCCGATCTCCTGGTGCAAGCCGTACGACGGTGGCCGCGCCTGGATGACCGGCATGGGTCACTTCGGCGCCCACTACACCGGCGAGACGCCGCTGGTGAAGCACATCCTCGGTGGTGTGGAGTGGGCCGCCGGGACAAAGCCGGGCGACTGCTCCGGCACCGACTGGAGCACGTACGAGCGGGTCCCGCTGGACCAGAACACCAGCGCCCCCTTTGCCATGGACGTCGCGCCGGACGGCCGGGTCTTCTACACCGAACTGGTGCGCGGCCAGATCCGGGTGTACGACCCGCGGACCAGGACGACCAAGACCGCGATCACGATCCCGGTCTACTCCGGCGGTGAGGACGGCCTGCTCGGCATCGCGCTCGACCCGGACTTCGCCGAGAACGGCCACCTCTACATCTACTACTCGCCGGCGAGCAGCAACGACAGCGACCCGGCGAACTTCTTCAACCGCCTGTCGCGTCTCACCGTCGGGCCGGACTCGCAGATCGACCGGGCCACCGAGAAGGTCCTGCTCGAGGTGCCGGCGCGGCGGCTGCCCGACGAGCCTGGTCACACCGGTGGTGGTCTCGCCTTCGACCCGGACGGAAACCTCTACCTCGGCGTCGGCGACGACGTGAACCCGCACTCCGAGCCGTCCGGCGGTTACGCGCCACTGTCCGAGCGCACCGGCACCTTCCACGACGCGCGGGAGACCTCGGCCAACACCAACGACCTGCGCGGCAAGCTGCTGCGGATCCGCCCCGAGCCGGACGGCACCTACTCCATCCCGGCGGGCAACCTGTTCGCGCCGGGCACGGCGAAGACCCGGCCGGAGATCTACGCCATGGGCTTCCGCAACCCGTTCCGGTTCTCGGTCGACCCGAAGACCGGCGCCGTCGGCATGGCGGACTACTCGCCGGACAACAGCAACGACAACCCGGACCGCGGTCCCGCCGGCATCGCCGAGTGGAACCTCATCACCGAGCCGGGCTTCTACGGCTGGCCGCTCTGCATGGGCAACAACGAGCCGTTCCGGGACGTGGACTACCGGACCAGCCCGGTGACGGTCGGAGCGTACTTCGACTGTGATCGCCCGATCAACGACTCGGTGCGCAACACCGGCCTGACCGAGCTGCCGCCCGCCAAGCCGGCGAACATGTGGTACGGCTACAAGCGCTCCTCGGTGCCGTCGGTCATCCCGCAGGGCGGTGGCCTGGCCCCGATGGGCGGCCCGTTCTACCAGTACGACCCGGACCTGGAGTCGGACACCAAGTTCCCGCAGTACTACGACGGCAAGCCGTTCTTCTACGAGTGGGCGCGGAACAGGATGTACTCGATCATCCCGAACGGGCAGGGCGGGGTCGAGAAGGTCAATCCGTTCCTGCCACAGCAGCAGTTCCTCGCGCCCATCGACTCCAAGTTCGGCCCCGAGGGCTCGATGTACGTGCTGGACTGGGGTGGCGGCTTCGGCCGGGACAACCCGAACTCGGGGCTCTACCGGATCGACTACATCTCCGGATCGCGCTCACCCACCGCGAAGATCAGCGCCTCGCCCGACTCCGGCCAGGCGCCACTTGCTGTCGAGTTCGACGGTTCGGGCAGCACCGACCCGGAGGACGAGCAACTGCGCTACGAGTGGGACTTCACAAGTGACGGCGAGGTCGACTCCACCGAGCTGAAGCCCACCTTCACCTACACCACGAACGGCGTCTACAACGCCCGGCTCACGGTGACCGACCCGCACGGCAAGACCGGCACCACCACGGTGCCGATCACGGTCGGCAACACCCGACCCGAGGTGACCTTCAACCTGCCGCCCAACGGCGCGTTCTTCGACTTCGGTGACGAGATCAGCTGGAACCTCTCGGTCGACGATGCCGAGGACACCCAGATCAACGACGCCGACGTGGTGATCCAGCCGGCGTTGGGCCACGACGAGCACGCACACCCGGCCGAACCGCTGCACGGGCGCACCGGCTCGGTCGTCACCGCCCTCGGTGGTGGGCACGGCGAGGACATGAACGTCTTCTACGTGCTCGACGGTCGCTACACCGACTCGGGCGGCGCGGGTGACATCCCGAGCCTGACCGGTTCGGACATCAGCCTGCTGTACCCGAAGCTGCGCGAGGCGGAGTTCTTCGGCAACTCGTCGAACGTGACTGTCGCGCCGTCCCGCGACATCGAGGGACACGCCGACTCGATCGCCGGCCAGAACGGCGCCTGGGCGTCGTACGACCCGGTCAGTCTGTTCCAGGTGGATCGGTTGATCCTGCGCGTCTCGGCGGCTAGCGCCGGACAGATCCAACTGCGGCGGGACGCGCCCGACGGTGAGCTGCTCGGCACCGCGCAGGTGCCGGCGACCACCGGCGGCGGCTACGTCGACGTCCCGGTCACGGTCTCCGACCCGGGCCAGTCGTTCACCCTGTACGTGGTGTTCCCCGGCGCGGGCGAGCGGCGGCTGAACTTCATCGAGGCCGACGGCAAGGGGGCCTCGCCGACGAGCAAGCCGAAGGTCGCGGTGACCGCCCCGACCCCGGCCGACGAACTGGAGCCGGGCGAGATCCAGGTGACCGCCGACGCGAGCGACGCGGAGAACACCATCACCGGCGTCGAGTTCTTCGTCGACGGCACCTCGATCGGCACCGACACCACCGCCCCGTACTCGGTGACCTGGAACGTGACCGGCGAGAAGCGCTACCAGCTGACCGCGGTCGCGACGAACGACAAGGGCCACCAGACGAAGTCCCGCGTCGTGCCGGTCGAGGTCGGCGACCTCTACGGCGCCTGGCAGACCTTCACCAACACCACCGCCACCTTCGACCGGCCGGACCAGGACACCTGGACCGTCAAGGCCGGCGGGGCGAACATGTGGCAGGGCACCGACCAGTACGGCGCGGTGTACCTGCCGGCAGCCGCCGGTGACACCTGGACCGCCACGGTGAAGATCGAGAGCCAGACGAACACGCACAACTCCGCCAAGGCCGGCCTGATCGTCCGCAACGACATCACCCGACCCGGCAGCTCGCCCGGGTACGCGGCGATGACACTGCGGGCGGGATCCGGGTTCGAGTGGCTGCGCGACACCGACGGCAACGGTCAGCTCGATGCCAGCACCGGCGCCAGCACGACGAGCTACCCGTCCTGGGTACGGATCGTGCGGGACGGCGGGAACTACTACGGCTACTGGAGCAAGGACGGGACATCGTTCACCCCGGTCGGTGACCCGGTGACGCTGCCCGGCGCGGCCAGCCAGCAGGACATCGGCCTCGCGGTCACCGCGCACCACGCGTCGGCCATCAGCGAGGTGACGTTCTCCGGGTTCACGCTTGTCGACGAGGCATGGCACCCGGCACCGCCGGAGACCGCACCGGGCTGTGTCGTCCGCAGCTCGGACGACTTCGACGGCGACACGCTGGACACCACTCGGTGGAGCCGGGTACGCAACGCCCCGAACCTGCCGGTGCGGGTCACCAGCGGCGGCCTGGTCCTGCCGGTCACCACCGGTGACATCAACGAGGAGAACGTGGGGCCGATCAGCTACGTCGGTCAGCGCGCGCGGACCGGAGCGTGGACGATCACCACGAAGGTGACGGTTGCCCACGACCGCGAGTGGCAGCACGCCGGTCTGCTCATGCACGGCAGCGACGACGACTACGTCAAGCTGGCATTCACCCGCAACGCATCGGGTGGCCGGATCATGGAGTTCCAGACCGAGGCCGGCGGGACGCGGAGCTGGCACGCCAACGTCGGCGTACCGGCGGGCTTCCCCGCCACCGCGCACCTGCGACTGGTCAGCGACGGAGCGAAGCTGACCGCGGCGTACTCCGCCGACGGCCAGGCCTGGACCGCACTCGCCGGCTCCGCCACCGTGATCCCGAACGCGACAGTCGGACTCATGGCCGCCGGGGACGTCGGCACGTCGCGGGTCACCGCCGTGTTCGACAACTTCACCCTGACGCCGGACGGCACTGACGACGGTGTCCGTACGCCCGGCGACGAGTTCGACGGCAGCACTGTCGACGGCTGCCGCTGGAACGCGGTCGTCCGGTACGACTCGACGACTGTCGCGGTGAGCAACGGCGCCCTGCGCATCGAGACCCAGCCGGGTGACATCAACGGCACCAACAACTCGGCGCGGAACGTCATCCTGCAACAGATCCCCGCGGACGTCGCCGCCGGCGACTGGACGATCGAGACCAAGCTGACCCCGACCATGCTGCACCAGTGGCAGCTTGCCGGGTTCCTGGTCTACGGCAACGACGACAACTACGTGAAGTTCGACGTGGTGGCGAACAACGCCGCCGGAACGCGGCCCGACCTGCGTGCCGAGCTGGTCTCGGAACGCAACGCGCAGTTCGGCAACGGCGGCAACCGGTCGATCGACCTCGCCGACACCTCCGAGAGTGGTTGGTACTACCTGCGGCTGAGCCGCAGTGGCAACAACTACTCGGCCCAGATCAGCGACGGCGGGATCAACTGGACCTCGCTCGGTGAGCCGGTCACCAACGACGCCGCGATGACCTCCTTCGGTCTGATGGCGTTGGGTCCGGAGCAGAGGCAGCCGGTCACTGTCGCCTTCGACTACTTCCGGATCCTGGAGAAGTCGGAGCTGCCCCTGACGGCCACCGCGCAGGTGCGGTGCGTGGCGGGCCGGGCGTACGTCGCGGTGCAGGCGACGAACGACCACGACGCGACGGTGAGCATCGCCCTGGAGAGTGCGTACGGCAACAGGGCCGCCGCCGACGTCGCGCCGGGCGCGAACGCTTTCCAGCAGTTCAACACCAGGACGACCGCGATCCCGGCCGGTTCGGCGACGGTCCGCGCCACCGGGACGCTCAACGGCACGGCGGTGACGACTGTCGTCACCAGGCAGTACGCGGCCGTCAACTGCGCCGACCCGCGCACCGCTCAGTAAGCGCACGCGACAACGGAGAAGCCGGTGAGTGGATGACGGCGAGCCGGTGTCGGCCGGCTCCCGACCGGTGCCGGAGCACGCCAGGCGTGCTCCGGCACTGCGCTTTCCGTCAGCGCGCCAGGGCGTCGGTGGCCTTGCGGGCGGCCACCAGCACCGGGTCCCAGACCGGGGCGTACGGCGGGGCGTAGCCGAGATCGAGGGCGGTCATGTCGTCCACCGTCATCCTGTTCCACAGCGCCACGGCCAACGTGTCGATCCGCTTCGCCGCCTCGGACCAGCCGACGATCTGCGCCCCGAGCAACCGGCCGCTGGGCCGCTCGGCGATCAGCTTCACCGTCATCGGCCGGGACCCGGGGTAGTAACCGGCGCGGTTCGTCGACTCGGCGATCACCGAGACGAACTCGAAGCCGGCGGCTGTGGCGTCCCGCTCGCGCAGCCCGGTGCGGCCCACCTCCAGGTCACAGACCTTCGTCACGGCCGTGCCGATCACCCCGGCGAAGGTGGCGTACCCGCCGCCGATGTTGATCCCGGCCACCCGGCCCTGCTTGTTGGCGTGGGTGCCGAGCGGGATGTGCACCGGCAGCCCACTGACCCGGTGCAGCGTCTCCACGCAGTCGCCGGCGGCCCACACCCCCGGCGTCCCGGTGACCCGCATCCGGCGGTCCACCCGGATCCCGCCGGTGGGCCCGAGCGGCAGGCCGGCCGCTTCGGCGAGCGCGGTGTTCGGGCGTACGCCGAGACCCAGGACCACCAGGTCGGTCGGGAGGTGGCCGGCGTCGGTCTGCACGCCGTACACCCGGCCGTCGCGTACGGCCAGCCCGGTGACCTCCACCCCGGTGCGGATGTCGACGCCCAACCCGCGCATCGCCTCGGTGACCAGGACGGCCATGTCCGGGTCCACTGTCGACACCGGCTGTTCGCCCCGCTCCAGCAGGGTCACCGACAGGCCGCGGAGCACCAACGCCTCGGCCATCTCCACACCGATGTAGCCGCCGCCGACCACCACCGCCCGCCGGGGCCGGGGCTCGGCCTCCAGCCACCGGCGCAGCGCCGAACCGTCGTCGAGCGTCTGCACGCCGAACACCCCGGCGGCGTCGGTCCGCGCCCAGTCCGGCTTGATCGGCACCGCGCCGGCCGCGTACATCAGGGTGTCGAAGCGCTCGCGGACCTCGCCGCCGCCGTCCAGGTCCCGGGCGACCACCTCGCGGCGGTCCAGGTCGATCGCGGTCACCTCGTGCCGCAGGCGTACGTCGATGTCGTACTGCTTGCGGTGGGTCTCCGGGTCCCGGGCCACCAACTGCTCGCGCTCGGGCACCAGACCACTGATCCAGTACGGGATGCCGCACGCCGAGTACGAGGTGAAGTGTCCCCGTTCGAACGCGACGATCTCCAGGTCGTTCCGGTCCCGGCGGCGGCGGGCCTGGGCGGCTGTCGCCATCCCGGCGGCGTCCGCGCCGACCACGATCATCCGTTCCGTCACGGGAACCCTCCTGTCACTGCGACAACTCACCCCGGGTCTGTCGCGCCACCTCCGACACCACATCTTCCAACCGGCCGGTGCGCGCGTACACGGAACGCTGCCGCGCCGCGCCGGTGCCGTGCTGGCGCAGCTGCTCCAGCAGCCTGGTCACCTCGGTGTGGTCGCCGTGCCGATCCAGGGCCGAGCCTAGTCGCCCGACCAGCTGGTGCAGCAGGTCCCAGGCCGGCCGCAGCTCGCCGCTGTGGGGGTCGACGGCGGCGCCCTCCATGCCGTCGTGCGCGGCTCGCCAGTGCGCGCCGACGAGCAGGTGGTGGTCGGTGGGCAGGGGCGGCCGGCCGGCGGCGATGTCGTCCAGCGCGGTCGCCACCAGCGCCCGGACCAGCGCGGCGACCAGCACCGCGTCGTCCACCGTCGGGCAGACATCGCCGATGCGCAGCTCGACCGTCGGGTACTTGGCCGACAGTCGGGCGTACCAGTAGAGCATTCCCTCGTCGAGCATCACGCCACTGTCGATCAGCTGCTGGATCAGCCGACGGTAGTGGTCGTGGTTGACCAGGTACGGGGTCGGTGCCACCGATGGCCAGCGTTCCCACTCGATCGAGCGCCAACTGGCGTACCCGGTGTCCTCGCTGCGGGAGAAGGGTGAGTTGGTGGTGACCGCGTGCAGGATCGGCAGCCACGGCCGGACGTGGTTGAGCACCTGCACGCCGGTGTCGGGGTCGGGTATCCCGACGTGGACGTGCATGCCGTTGTTGCCCGGCCCGGGGACCAGCAGCCGGTAGCGCTCGACCATCCGGTCGAAGCGGGGCTTGTCGACCACCGGCGGCACCGGGCCGTCGACCGGGCCGGTGCCGATCGCGAGCAGCCGTGCGCCGGCCCGCTCGGCGGCGTCGGCGAGCGCGGCGCGGAGCAGGTGCAGGGAGTGCCGGATCGAGGAGAGTTCCAGCCCGGGCGGGCTGCCGATCTCGATCTGGCTGGTCTGGAACTCCCGCTCCACCTGCCCTCGCAGCTCGGCGGGGACCTCGTCCAGCACCGCCTCGACCGCGGGCACCGCGACCCCGCTCTCCGGGTCGACAAGCAGGAATTCCTCCTCGACACCCACTGTGAGCAGGTCGGTCTCCACCGCTGCCGGGTTCGGAGCTGCCGCCGCCTGCCTGACCATCGCCATCACCGTCCGCTTCTGCCGGTGCGGTCCGTCCGCGCCCGGTCCGCCGGCATGTACCCGCTGCGGTGGGCGCGGGAAACGCCGCGCGCCGCGCATCGACATTGACAACTTCCGGGGTGGGACGTACAACTCCTCAGAGAGCGCTCTCTGAGCGTGTTCCCGTAGAGAGGCACCTCCATGGCACCTGTCCCGGCGGCCCCCGCCGCCCCCGTCCG
>NZ_POTX01000108.1 GCF_003236305.1 Micromonospora endophytica
CCTCGGGGAGGCGGTAGCGGGGGGTCAGGTTGAGGGTCAGGGTGGTTGCCTGTTCGAGGGCGGTGCGGTGGCCCACTGAGACGAAGACCGGCTTGACGCCGGTTTGGGTACGCAACACCCGGCCCAGCACCTCGTCGCCGGCCCGCAGCGGGGACCAGTCTCCTCGGTGCTCGCCCGGCGCGTCGAAGCCGGCGACGAACGGGGTCTTGGCCACCCCGAAGGTCGGCAGCCCGGCCACCACACCCAGGTGACAGGCCAACCCGAAGCGCCGAGGGTGGGCGATGCCGTAGCCGTCACAGACCACCAGATCGGGCCGGGCCGCCAGCCGCTCCAGCGCCGTCAGCAGGATCGGCACCTCACGGAACGCCAGCAACCCGGGAACGTACGGAAACGTCACCTCGCCGGGGACGACAGCCGACTCCACCTCCACGCCGGTGGCCAGGTCGAACACCACAGCGGCGGCCGTGATCCGCGGCGACGATTTGTCGTACGACACGTCGACCCCGGCCACCAGCCTCGGTTCGGTGGGCAGCGGATTGTGCAGGTCAAGTCGCTGTCGCAACTGTTCCTGGATGCGTTCGGCCTCGGCCACCGATGGCGGAGTCACGACCGGCTCACCGCCGCCGGTGGGTCGACTCACGCCGGCCGGGCCAGGACGAAGGTCTCCAACTCCTCACCGCCGTACCAGTCAGTGCGGCGGCCGACGTGGGTCATGCCGAGCCGACGAGCCACCGCCATCGAGGCGGTGTTACCCCGAGCGACCACGGCATGGATCAGCGGCGTCCCGGTGGCGAGTTCCCGCTCCACGACGGCGCGTGCGGCCTCGGTGGCGTACCCGTTGCCCCAGGCTTCGGGGTGCAGGTGCCAACCCACCTCGATGTCATCGGTGAGCACCTGCTCATCCCGCCCCGGCAACGGCTTCACCATCACCGTGCCCACCACCACACCGGTCTCCCGCACCTCGACCGCCCAAAGACCGTACCGATCACCGTACGCCGCGTGCCGCCGACGCCACCTGTCCAACCGCTCGACCGCCTGCGCCGGATCCGTCAACGGCAACCCCGACCGCGCGCCGAGCCACCGGGCGATCTCCGGCCGGGAATAGATGTCGAAGAGCCGGGCCAGGTCCGCCGGCCCGTCGGTCCACTCGCGCACGAGCAGTCGTTCGGTGGTCACCATCGCCATGGTCCGCGATCGTAACCACGACCCGCTTCGGCGCAACGCATTTGCCTGGCCGGTGCCGGTTCAGATGCCGCCACTGAAATCGGTGCCCGTCGCCGCGTCATGGGCGGTCTGCGTGTTGCCAGCACCGCCTCAGCAGCCCGCTTCGCCGCCCGCCACGCCATGATCGGCTCTACCACGCGTTCGGCTGATCTGACCGGCGACGGGCCTGGGCGGAATTTTCTCCGCCCAGGCCCAGACCAGTCACGCCGTACGGCTAGCTCACGAGCCGTTCCACCACAGCGCGGCAGCGACCTGCGGGTACATGCCCTCCGGGTGGGCCCGGAAGAGCGGCTCGGTGCCGAAGAGGGTCACCGAGGCCCCCTTCGCCACGCCACTGACCACCACCGCCTGCCCGGCGGCGGCCTGCTGGCCACCCCAGTGACCGGCGAGGAAGAAACCCTCCCCGGCCAGCCGCTGGTCGACGCGTACGCCGTCGCCGACCCGGGTGAAGTACTGCGGCGCGTCGACGAACGCGGTCGGCAGGGCGTTGCCGGTGATCGGCGACGCCTGGTTGTTCTCCACCTTGACGATGCCGTTGGCGTCGCTGCGGCCCGCCGCGATGCTCACGTCGAGCAGCCCGGCCCGGTCGTTGAACTGCTTTCCGCTGGCCCCGCGTCCCACCACGGTGCCCCCGTCGGCCAGCCAGGCGTCGAACGCGGCGCGTTGGGTGGCGTCCAGGTTGAGCGGGTTGAAGGCCGTGGTCGAGACGAAGAAGGCGTCGAAGTCGGCGAAGGACAGGGTGCCGTTGTTGAACCCGGTGTGGGTGACCGAGATCGGGTCGAAGCCCATCTGCCGCAAGGCGAAGACCTCGCCACCGTTCGCCGCGACCCCGAGCCGGGTCTTCGACACCGGTGTGGCGCCGCGTACCTGCGGCGGGGTGAGCTTGACGAACTCGACCCCGTACGCCTCGGCGATGGCCCGGACGACGGAGACGTCACCCGGCACCACGAAGGTGCCGTCGGCCGTCCTGGACACCGCCACCCCGTCGGCGAGCATCCGGTTGACCGCCAGGATGCCGGCCACCGAGTCGACGACCAGACCGTAGTGGGCCTGCTTGCCGGGTGCCACGGCACCGGTGGCCCGAGCCTCGGTCACCGGACGCAGCGCCTGGGCGTCCAGGGTGACGTCCGCGCCGACCCGCTGCACTGTCGCACCCCAGAGATGACCGTGGCTCCACGCCGAGATGTCGTACATCGCGTTGAAGTCGTTCGTCACGTCCCGCCCGACCTCGAGCAGGGCACTGGCCAGGCCGCGCTTGGCCTGCCGCATGTCCACCACGTAGGTGCCGGCCGCGTAGTGCGTGCCGCCCAGCCTGAACGGCCGCCAGGCGCGCTGCACCTTGAGGTCGTTGTCGAGCATGAACTGGACCAGTCGAGCCGCCGCGGTGGCGCTGCGCTGGTCGGTGCCGGCCGGGATGACGTACGCGCGAGCGAAGTCCTGCAGGTGGGTCTTGACGTTGTCCCCCCGCGCCAGCGAGATGGCCAGCGGGTCGTCGATCGGCCGGGTCGACTCGCCGTCGACGCCCCGCCGGAACCATTCGAGCTGGTTGGCGAGCAACTCCGCCCGGTTCGCGGTGGCGTAGCCGAGGTTCCCCTTGATCGACGCCACGGCCACCGCGGTGTTGATCCGGGTCCGCTCGTGCCGCTCCGCCACGGTCAGGTTGCCGCGCGGGTTGAGCGGCACCTCGATGGTGTGCCCGATGGCACCGTGGTACATCGAGTACATCGGCGTGAAGATCGGCGGCCAGTCGTCCCAGCCCTGGGTGCGGTCCCGGAACGGGATGTCGTTGCGCCGGCTGCCGTCCGGGTTCGCGCAGGTGGCCCGGGTCTCGCCGGTGGCCAGGATGGCCTGCTCCATGGCGAGCGCGTTGCGCAGCGCGTGCTTGATGTAGAGGTCGTACTCGTAGTTGTCACCGTGCGGGCCGGTGGTCGGCTCGATCAGCGTGCAGGAGACGTACCCGTGGATGTCCAGCATGGTCAGCGGGCTGTAGCGGACCAGCTGGGCGCGCACGGCACGGACCTCGGGCTGCGACGCGGTGATGTAGTCGCGGTTCATGTCGAAGCCGTTGGCGTTCGCCCGGGTCGCCGCCACCCGGCCGTCCGGGTTGTTGGTGACCACGAACGCGATCACGTGCTTGTTGAGCATCTCCACGGTCGCCGGGTCGGTGGCGAACGCCAGCTCCCGCAGCACCTTCAGGCTGGCGTCGGTGCCTTCCCACTCGTTGCCGTGGATGTTGTTGTTGATGAACAGCGGCGTACGCCAGTTGTCGTACCCGCCGGCGGCGAACTTCGCCTGCGCCGCGTGCGGGTCGCTGAACCGCAGGTCCGACAGTTCCTGCCAGTTCTTCCACTGGGCGTCGCTCATCGGCGCGGTGGCCAGCACCAGGTGCAAATCGCGGCCGAGCACCGACTGCCCGATGACCTCCACGCTGATCCGGTCGCTGCGCTGCAGGTCACGCAGGGCGGGCGGGATGTCGTGGTACGGGATGAGGTTGTAGGCGATCGACGCGTCGGTCAGCTCCACCGGCGCGTCGGCGATGACATCGTTTCGCGGCTTGCCGGGCAGCTTGGCTGTCGGTGCCGGTTGACTGGGCAGCCGACCTGGGGCGTCGGCGGAACGGCCACGCTGGCCGGATCCGATGCCGAAGGGCAGCTCGGTGTCGGATGGCCCACGCGGTGACGCGGTGGCCGCGGCGGAGGCTTCCGGGTCGGCCGGTGCCGCCACAGCCGTGGCCGCCGGTCCGAACAGGACCACGGCGGCGAGGAGGGCTGTCATTGATCGTCGAAGGGCCACGCAGGTACCTCGCTTCGAGGGTAGGACGCCAACGGGCGACTCTTGATCGCCAAGGCGACGATGATTGGCTGTTCTACCAGCCACAACACTGTGAGTCGATAGCCTGCGGGACGCGGGAACGCTTACCCGACCGATCCGCCGAGTCAGACGGACCGGACGGGCGGTTGCCGGAGCGGCTGACGGGGAACAGGAGCGCGATGAGTGGAGCGTGGCAGCGGACCAGGCGGATCATCCGGGCCGCCTTCCGGCCGGTACGGGGCCGTGACCTGTCGCTGCACGCCGCCGCGATCACCTTCTACGGGGCGATCGCCGTGGTGCCGGTGGCGCTGCTGGCGATCTGGCTGACCACGCTCGTGGCCGGCGCGGAACGAGTGCACCGGCTCTCCGCGTACGCCATCGAGGCCCTGCCGGACGCGATCGGCGCGCCCGGCGCGGTGGCCGCCCTGGTCGAGGCCGGGGTGAACCTGACGCCCTGGCTGGCGCTGGCCGCGGTGCTGCCGGCGTCGCTGTACGGCGAGGGGCTGCGCCGGGCGTTCGTCTCGGTCGCGGCGCCCCGCAGCGACGAACACCTGGTCGGCTGGCGGGGACGGCTGCTGCTGCTGCCGTTGCTCGCCCCCGCACCGGCCCTGCTGCTGGCGATCCTGCTGGCCCTGCCCACCACCACCGGGCTGGTGCAGCGCGGCGGTTGGGTGGGGGTGCTCGGGGTGGTGCTCTCCTTCCTGGCGGTGTGGCTGGTGCTCACCCCGGTGCTGCTGTGGGTGTTCCGGGTGGTGGGTCCGGCCTCGCCGGACTGGCTCTCCACCCTCGGCGTCGGCTCGTTCACCGCGGCGAACCTCTCCGGCTTCATGCACGGTTTCGTGCTGTTCGCCTCGCTCCCGCTCGACCTCGGCGTGCCCTTCGGCGGGCTGGACGAGGTGGGTGGCGCGGTGGCCATCCTGCTCTGGCTCTACCTGTTCCACGTGATCGTGCTGGCCGGCTACTCGGCCACCCTCGCCCTCTCCGGCTGGCGGCAGCGACGGCAGCGACGCGCCGAGCCGGGTTAGGGTGCGGAGATGACAGGTGGTGAGCTGCCGGGAAGGGCCGACGTGGTGGTGGTCGGGTCTGGGCACAACGGGTTGGTTTCGGCGATCCTGTTGGCTCGGGCCGGGTTGGATGTGCTGGTGCTGGAGGCCGCTGACGTGATCGGCGGGGCCACCCGGACGGAGAATCCGTTCCCCAAGGTGCCGCAGTTGCGGCACTCCACCGGGTCGTACCTGCTCGGGCTGATGCCGCCGGAGCTGCTGGCCACGCTCGACGTACGCATTCCGGTGCTGCGCCGCGACCCGCACTACTTCCTGCCCACGCCGGGCGGTGCCGGGTCGCCGTACCTGCTCTTCGGCACCGACACCGCAGCCACCCGGGCGCAACTCGCCGAGTTCTTCTCCCCGGCCGACGTGGCCGCCGACGACGCGATGCAGGCCGAGTTGGCCGCGCTCCGCGAGGATCTCGCCCCGGCCTGGCTGGCCGAGCCGCTGCCGGTCGAGCAGACCGCGGACCGCTACGTCCGCCCCGAACTGCGCCAGGTCTTCGTGGACCTGGTCCGCGGCTCGGTCGCCGACTACCTGGCCCGCTTCGAGTTCCGCTCGGAACTGCTGGTCAGCATGTACGCCGTCACCGACGGGCTCTCCGGGCTCAACGCCGGGCCGGACGATCCGGGCACCGGGCACAACTTCCTGGTGCACAACATGTGTCGGCTGCCCGGCTCGGGCGGCACCTGGATGATCGCCGAGGGCGGCATGGGCACCGTGTCGCGTACCTTCGCCGACGCGGCCCGTGCCGCCGGCGCCCGGATCGTCACCGGCGCGCCCGTCACGGCGATCACCCTCGACGGGGGCGCCGCGTCCGGCGTCGTGCTGGCCGACGGACGCGAAATCGGCGCCGAGGTGGTGCTCGGCGGCTGCGACCCGTACCGGCTGATGGCGCTGCTGCCCGACGGCGCGCTGCCGGCCGCGCTCACCGAACGGATGACGGCGGTCCGGCGCACCGGCACCACCCTCAAGCTCAACCTGGCGCTGCGCGGGCTGCCCCGCTTCTCCTGCCTGCCGCCGGACGCGCCGAGCCCGTTCGGCTCCACCATCCACCTGCTGCCCGGCTCGGCGTCGCTGACCGGTGGCGGCGGCGAGTCACCGATGGCGGCGCTGCGCGCCATGTGGGCCGACGTGCGGGCCGGGCGGCTGCCGACCGAGCCGACGATCGAGTGGTACCTGCACACCACTGTCGACCCGTCCCTGGCCGACCCGGCCGGACACCACTCGTCGGCGCTGTTCGTCCAGTCGGTGCCGTACGAACTGGCCGGCACCGACTGGGACACGGCGCTGCCCGGCTACGTCGCGCAGCTGGTGGCGATCTGCGAACGGTACGCACCGGGCACCGGCGACCTGATCGCCGACGCGGTGCCGCTGCCGCCACCCGGCATCGAGGCCCACTTCGGCATCACCGGCGGCCACATCCACCACGTCGACAACACCGTCTCGTTCACCGACCGGATGCCCTACGCCACCGGCGTCGACGGGGTGTACGCAGGCAGCGCCGGCTGCCACCCAGCCGGCAGCGTGATCGGCGCCGCCGGCCACAACGCCGCCCAACGCATCCTCGCCGACTTCGGCCGCTGAGGCTTCCCTGGCAACGAGTGCCGCCGAGTCAGCGGCCCGGGGCGCGGGGCGGGTTGCGGCATGTCGCGGTATCAGGGCCGGCGGAGGCCACGGGTTGCGGCATCTCGCGCACCGGCCGGCACCAGACCGGCTTCGACACAGGCGCTAGCGGCTCAGCTCGATGGCTGCGACGCCTGCGGGACCTCGGCGGCCGCAGGCTCCTCACCGACCCGGTGAGCCCGGATCTTGTGACCGACGCTGGTCAGACAACGACCACTGGGCAGGTCGAAGCGCCAGCCGTGCAGCTGACAGGTGAGCTGGTCGCCGTCGACGATGCCGAACCGGCTCAGGTCCGCCTTCAAGTGCGGGCAACGCCGCTGCACCGTCCAGCCGCCGATGGTGATGTCCTCGGCGTCGACCGCCCGCTCGTGCTCGTCGTACCATCCCTCGGCGTACTGGAGGCGCTCGGTGGAGAGGCACTTGAAGAAGGCGTACACGAACTCGTTGTACTGCCCGATCCGGGCGGCCGAGAAGCGGCAGGACAGGAAGAGCGAGTTGACCCAGTCCACCTCACCGATGTGCAGCAGGTGCTCGACCAGCGCCCGCTCGGTACGGAACCGGTAACGCACCTTCTCGTCGGCGTACGGCCGCACCTGCTTGCCCGGGAAGTCGACAACAATGGACTCGACACTGTCCCCGTCGTAGCCGACCAGGTCGAAGCGGACCGGACCGCCGACGCCCTTGGCCAGGTAGATCGACTCGTCGAGCAGGGGCTCGATGCGCTGCTTCAGCTCCTTGAGCACGTCCACCTCGGGGTGCCGCCAGGACGCCTTCTCCGCCTCGATGATCGGGCGCTTGCGCTCGCGCATCTCTTCCAGGTGGGCGACCTTGTTGGCGAAGAACTCCTCCACCGGCTGCGGATGAGTCGTCGTCGCCCCCGAGGTGGTGACCTCGGCGACGCTGCCGGGCAGCAGCACGATGCCGTTGGTGCCGCCGACCTTGGCGTACTCGGCCAGGAAGACCGACTGGTCGGGGAAGATGTTGCCCTCGTCGTCGAAGATGTCGTTGAACTGCCACAGCTCGTCGTCGAGGAAACACGGCGGGCCGGCGATCGGGAAGACGTGGTCGGCCTTCAGGTCGTCGATGTAGCGCCAGGTGCGGTCGAACTGCCGCTCCCGCTTCTGCTTGCCGAACGCGGTCTTCGCCGACTGCGGCAGCTCGTAGACCATCGGGTACCAGATCGCACCGGAGAACTGCAGCAGGTGCGCGTGCACGTGACCCAGCTCGGCGAAGACGCTCAGGTCGGTGGGGCGGGCGTCGTTCTGATTGAGCAGCCGGACGCCGTCGTACTCCACCCAGAGCGAGGAGTCACCGATCGGGCCGTCGGTCGGGCTGGTCAACGCCTGGATCATGATCTTCAGGCCGCCGTCCAGCTCGACGACCTCCTCGTTGCGGGTCTTCAGGAACTTGGTGAAGCCCAGCTCGCGGAACTCGTCCTCCATCTCCGAGGTGGGGAACTCGGGCAGCAGCACCGTCGCCTTCTTGGCGACGTACCGCTTCAGGTGGGCCGCGTCGAAGTGGTCCCGGTGCAGGTGGGAGACGTACAGGTAGTCCACGTCGCCGAGGGTCTCCCAGTCGAGCTGGGAGTTGTCCGGGAACGGGAACCAGGAGGCGAAGTAGGCCGGGTTGACCCACGGGTCGCACAGGATGCTGCCCGCGGCGGTGTCGATCCGCATGCTCGCGTGCCCGGTACCTGTCACTCGCACCGCAGTTCCCCCTCGGAAAAAGACAATCAAGGCGTACGCCAGAACGCTACCGGAGGCAGTGTGGTCCGCGCCCCGCGACGTCGCCATACCCGCTCGTCCCGGGTGGGCGGGTCGAAGGTCCCCGGCCGCCTGACCGCCGGCACATCCGCCCCACCGCAGGTCCCCGCGCAGGGGGCGTGCCAGACTAGCCGCAGATCCCCACGCGAGGAAGGACCGACAGTGGCAGGAAGCGAGCCGGTAACGTCGCCAGACCAGCACAAGCCCGGGCACCGCAAGGCCGGGCGGATCGGCGCGGTCGTCACCGCGTTCGCGCTGCTGGCGATGCTCTGCGGCAACCACGAGGGCAGGGTCGAGAACCTCTGGCTGATCGGCCTGGCCGTGCTCCTGCTGCTCATCGTGATCGGCGACGTGGTGCTGCGCCGCAACGGTCTGCGCTCCTGAGCCTGGCCCGCGGAGAAGCCGGACCCCACCGGCGAGGAACGTACGACAAAGGGCCCGCTCCGTTGACGGAGGCGGGCCCTTTGTCGTGACTGCCTCAGCGGCCGAAGAGGATGTCCTGGACGTTCTTCAGCGCGGCGTCGACCTCGGCCTCGAAGTAGCCACCCTGCACCAGCCCGAAGCGCAGCGTGTCGAGATCCTTCGGGTTCACCGGCATCGGGTTACGCCCGGCCATCCCGCCGAGCAGGCCCTCGAAGAACCGGTCCACCTGGTCGGGGGCGTACCCGCTGCCGAACCTGCGTACCTGGAAACTGCGTCGGATCTGGTCCACGCGGTAGAGGTCACTGCCGGGCGGCCCGGCCATCGGCGGCCCACCCATGGGCGGCCCGGCCACCGCCGGCGGACCCGCCATCGGCGGTGGCCCGCCCATCGGCGGCCCACCCAGTGACTGCTGCGGCATGCCGGGCGGCCCGGCCGGGCCGCGCCGGTCCGGCATGCGGATCTCGGCGGTCATGTCGGCACGGCCGTGCCGACCCGCCTCGAAGCCGTCGAAGCGCTGCTCGTCCGGAGGGCCGTAACCGCCCCGGTCGGGGGGACCGTAGCCGCCAGGCCCGTCCGGGGGACCGTAGCCGCCCGACCGGTCCGGGGCGCCATAACCACCCGGGCCGTCCGGAGGACCGTAACCACCAGGCCCGTCCGGCGGACCATAGCCACCCGGGCCGTCGGGCGGACCGTAGCCACCCGGGCCATCCGGAGGACCGTAACCACCAGGCCCGTCGGGCGGACCGTAGCCGCCGGGGCCGGGAGGCAGGCCACGCGACGGCGGGCCGCCGTGCCCCGTCGGAGCACCCGGCGGACCCATCGGCCCGCCGGGACCGCGCGGCGCGTCGTACCCGCTGCGAGGAGCGTCGTACCCGCCGGCGTAGGCACCGGTCGGTTCGTCGTAGCGGCCGTACGGCGGCCCGGCCTGGGCCGGCATCGGCCGTGGCGGCATCGGTGGCTGCGGCACCGGCGACATGCCGCGGTCATCGCGCCCGGGCGGGCCCATCCGGTCCGGCGGACCCATCCGGGGGTCTGCGCCGGCGCGGCCGGTGGCGCCCCGCTCCTCCAACTCGGCCAGCTGCCGCTCGACCCGGTCGAGGTGCAGGTCGACCTGCCACTCGTCGTAGCCGTTGAAGCGAACCCGGAAGACGACGTCGTGGACCTCCTGGGAGGCCACCGGGGCGCCGACCGGCTGGCCCTCCAGCGTCGCCTCGACCCGGTCCAGGAAGGCGTCCACCTCGTCAACCTTGTATCCCCGGCGGAGCGCCTTACGCCGGAAACGCTGACCCTGACTCGCCACTATGTCTCCTGGTCTCGTTCGCCACGCCCGGTCACGCCGACATCTCCCCGGCCGGGTCGGTGCCACTGTCCTGCGCGGCCGCCAGCTGCCCACACGCGCCGTCGATCTCGCGGCCTCGGGTGTCCCGCACCGTGGTGGACACCCCGGCGTCGCGCAACCGCCGGACGAACTCCCGCTCGACCGGCTTCGGGCTGGCGTCCCAACGACTGCCCGGAGTCGGGTTGAGCGGGATCAGGTTCACGTGGGCCAGCTTGCCGGCCAGCAGCCGCCCGAGCAGATCGGCTCGCCACGGCTGGTCGTTCACGTCCTTGATCATCGCGTATTCGATCGACACGCGACGCCCCGTGCGAGCCGCGTAGGCCCATGCCGCGTCCAGCACCTCGGAAACCTTCCAGCGCTGGTTGACCGGCACCAGTTCGTCGCGCAGCTCATCATCGGGGGCGTGCAGCGACAACGCAAGGGTCACCGAGAGGTCTTCGCTGGCCAGTCGGTTGATGGCAGGCACCAGCCCGACCGTGGAAACGGTGATGTGCCGCTGCGACAGGCCGAGCCCCTCCGGAGCCGGTGCGACAAGCCGACGGATGGCGGCCACCACCCGGTTGTAGTTCGCCAGTGGCTCACCCATGCCCATGAAGACCACGTGTGACAGCCTCGGCGGCGACCCAGCCACCGCACCTGACGCGGCCACGCCGGCCAGGTAGACCGCCTGGTCGACGATCTCGGCGGTGGAGAGGTTGCGGGTCAGACCGGCCTGGCCGGTCGCACAGAACGGGCAGGCCATGCCACACCCGGCTTGGCTCGAGATGCAGACGGTGACCCGGTCGGGGTAGCCCATCAGCACGCTCTCCACCAGCGACCCGTCGTGCAGCCGCCAGAGCGCCTTGCGGGTCGCGCCGTCGTCACAGGCCAACTCGCGGACCGGGTTGAGAAGGCGGGGCAGCAGCTGTTCGGCCAGCCGCTCGCGGGACGACGCCGGCAGGTCGGTCATCTGTGCCGGGTCACGCACCAGCCGGCCGAAGTAGTGGGTGGAGATCTGCCGGGCTCGGAAAGCCGGCTCGCCCAGCCCGGTGACCAGGGTCTTCCGGCCGGCCAGGTCGAGATCGGCGAGGTGTTGCGGTGGCATTGCCGCCCGGCGCGCGCCGGGCGCGTCCGGGTCGGCCGGAATCAGGGGCAGGCTCGTCATAGCCTGTCCAGTCTGGCACGCCCAACACGGAACGTGCCCGTCCGCGGGTGGCGAATCCGCTCCGACAGTCGTCGCGGTCCGGCCGCGCCCGCCTCCGTCATTCCTCAGCTCACCGCCGGGACGAAGACCACGAGCAGCAGGTACGCGGTGGGCACGGCGAACAGGACCGAGTCGAGCCGGTCCATCAGACCACCATGTCCGGGCAGCAGGTTGCTCATGTCCTTCACGCCGAGATCCCGCTTGATCATGGACTCGGCAAGGTCGCCCAGGACCGCGGCGGCCGAGATCGCCATCCCGAACACCGCGCCCCACCACGGGGCCACCTCGAACAGCAACCAGAGCAGCAGGGCGCTGCCCAACGCCGCGGCGCTGATCGAGCCGGCGAACCCCTCCCAGGACTTCTTCGGGCTGATCGTCGGTGCCATCGGGTGCTTGCCGAAGTTGGCGCCGGCCGCATAACCGCCGGTGTCGGAGAGCACCACGGCGACAAGGGTCACCAGCACGCGCAGGTCGCCGTCACCGGGAGACGAGGCGAGCAGGGCGGCGAAGCCACCGAGGAAGGGCACGTACACCGCGATCATGGTGGCCGCGGTGATGTCCCGCCGCAGGTTGGCGGTGCCGTCACCGAGCCGCCAGACCACCGTGCCGGCGACCGTGACGAGCAGACCGAGCAGGAGCGCGTCCGGGCCGCTGAACCAGGCCATGGTGACCGTGAGCACCCCGCCGGCGATCAGCGGGACCAACGGCACCCGGGCACCGCTGCGGCGTACCGCCCGGGACATCTCCCAACTGCCGATGCCGAAGGCCGCGGTGAGCACCAGCAGGAAGGCGGGGGTGTAGAGGAACAGCGGTAACAGGACCGCAGCACCCAGGCCCACGCCGACCGAGATGGCCGCCGGCAGGTTACGACCGGCCCGGCCGGACGACTTCCGCTGGCTGGCTGGGCGGCCGGCGCCGGCGCGACGCCGACCACGGTGGCGCTTGCTCGCTGCCGGGTTCTCGTCGGCGGGCTCTGCTTCGTCGGCAGGTGCCGGTTCGTGCTCCGGACCCACATCGGCGGGCACCGGCGCGAACTGCGCGGTCGGCGCCTCGTCGTGTTCCTGCCCCGCACCGGCGCGTACCGGCGCGAACTGCGCCGTGGGCGCCTCGTCGTGCTCCCACTCTCGGCGCCCGTTCACCCCGCTCGGAGCAGGCTGAGGGCTTCGGCCGGAGACGTGGGGGCCGCCGGCACGCGGATCGGCGTACAGCTCGGCGGCGGGACGGGCGGTGCGGTCCCACGGGCCGGGTTCGAGCGCCGGGTCCGGCCAGGGCAGCCCCGCCGGGGCCGGGCGTTCCCAGCCGCGGGCCTCGGTGTCACGGTAGGGGTCGAGGTGGGACATCACGCACCAGACGAGAGCGGTACGAGATCCACCACTTGACGTACAGCCACTACCATCCCCTACCCGCCCGAGGCGCCTCGTCTGATTCGCCAGCCCGTCAGCTGGCCGATCCCCACCGTTCATCGCCGGGTCGCCGGGAATCGTGCCGAGCCTACTGCACCCTCCCGCCCATGCCATCGACCCCAGCCGCGTTGATCATGAAGTTGTCACCACGACACGCCTGGCGGGGCGGCAACAACTTCACGATCGACGCGGCGGGACGGTGCGGAGGAGGGTGCCGGGGAGGTCAGACCTCCAGGAGTTCGGCTTCCTTGTGCTTGACCAGGTCGTCCACGTGGGCCACGTAGCGCTGGGTGAGGTCGTCGAGCTCCTTCTCGGCGCGGCGACCATCGTCCTCGCCGACCTCGCCATCCTTGACCAGCCGGTCCAGCTCTTCCTTGCCCTTGCGACGGATGTTGCGGATGGCGACCTTGGCTTCCTCACCCTTGTGCCGGGCGACCTTGATCATGTCGCGGCGGCGCTCCTCGGTCATCTGCGGGAGCAGGATGCGCAGCTGGTTGCCCTCGTTGTTCGGGTTGACCCCGAGGTCCGAGTCGCGGATCGCCTTCTCCATGGCGTTGATCTGCGAGTTGTCGTACGGCTTGATGATGGCCATCCGCGGCTCCGGGATGGCCACCGACGCCATCTGGGTCAGCGGCGTGGGGCTGCCGTAGTAATCAATAATGATCTTGGAAAACATGGCCGGAGTGGCGCGACCGGTACGGATGGCGCCGAACTCCTCCTTGGCGTGCTCGACCGCACGCTCCATCTTCTCCTCGGCCTCGAGGAGGGTGTCGTCGATCACCGCTCTCCTCGCCTCCTTCTTGTGCTTGTCGTGGGCTTGTCGGGTCACCGAGGTCGCGTCGGCGCCAGCTCAGGTGGTGATCAGCGTGCCGATCTTCTCGCCGCCCACCGCCCGGACGATGGTGTCCTCGCCCTGCGCGCCGAAGACCAGCATCGGCAGGCCGTTCTCCATGCAGAGGCTGAAGGCGGCGGCGTCGGCGACCCGAAGGTTGCGACGCAGCACCTCGGAGAAGGTGATCGAGTCGAACTTGCTGGCGGTCGGGTCGATCCGCGGGTCGGCGGTGTAGACCCCGTCGACGCCGTTCTTGCTCATCAGCACCACGTCCGCATGAATCTCCAACGCGCGCTGGGCGGCCACGGTGTCGGTGGAGAAGTACGGCATGCCGGCTCCGGCCCCGAAAATGACCACGCGGCCCTTCTCCAGGTGCCGGATCGCGCGCAGGGGGATGTACGGCTCGGCGACCTGGGCCATCGTGATGGCACTCTGCACGCGGGTCTCGATGCCCTCCTTCTCCAGGAAGTCCTGGAGGGCGAGGCAGTTCATCACCGTGCCGAGCATGCCCATGTAGTCCGCCCGGGCCCGGTCCATGCCCCGCTTCTGGAGCTCCGCGCCCCGGAAGAAGTTGCCGCCACCGACCACCACGGAGACCTGCACTCCCCGGCGGACCACGGTGGCGATCTGACGCGCGATGGCCTGGACCACGTCCGGGTCGACGCCGATCGCGCCGCCGCCGAAGACCTCACCGGAGAGTTTCAGCACCACCCGGCGTGCCCGGCCGGGCGGCGGCGCCGTCGGATCGTCCGCCGCGACCGTCGGGTCCTTCACAACCTGCGTCATCCGCCCGTCCTTCCCCCACCGGTGCGCCCGGGTACGTACCTGCCGTTGCAGACCTTATGGGACGAGGAGGCCGCGGTGTCTGTCGCGTACACCGGCGGCCTCCTCGTCGTGTCGTTGCTCAGCCCACGGGCGCGGCGCGCCCGGTCGGCGGCGTCAGGCCTGACCGACCTCGAACCGCACGAAACGGGTCACCTCGATGCCGGCCTCCGCCAGCACCTGCTTCACAGTCTTCTTGTTGTCGGTGACCGACGACTGCTCCAGCAGGACGAAGTCCTTGAAGAAGGAGTTCACCCGGCCCTCGACGATCTTCGGCAGCGCCGCCTCGGGCTTGTTCTCCTCGCGGGCGGTCTGCTCGGCGATGCGCCGCTCGGACTCGACGACCTCGGCCGGCACCTCGTCCCGGGTGAGGTACTGCGGGCGCATCGCGGCGATCTGCATGGCCGCACCGCGCGCGTCGGCGTCAGCCGCCTCGTCGGTCTTGCCGGCGTACTGCACCAGCACACCGACGGCCGGGGGCAGGTCCTGGGCCTTGCGGTGCAGGTAGACCGCGACGGTGCCGTCGAGCTTGGCGAAACGGTTCAGCACCAGCTTCTCGCCGATCTTGGCGGACTGCTCCTGGACCAGGTCGGCGACCGGACGACCGTCGATCTCGCTGGCCAGCAGTTCCTCGGCGTTGCTCGCGCCGGAACGCTCGCCGTGCTCGACCAGCTGCTGGGCCAGCGCGATGAACGCCTCGTTCTTGGCGACGAAGTCGGTCTCGCAGTTGAGCTCCAGCAGGGCCTGGCCGGAGTGGGCGATGAGACCGTTCGCGGCGGTCCGGCCGGCACGCTTACCGACGTCCTTGGCGCCCTTGACGCGCAGGATCTCGACGGCCTTGTCGAAGTCGCCCTCGGCCTCAGTCAGGGCCTTCTTGCTGTCCATCATGCCGGCGCCGGTCAGGTCGCGGAGCTTCTTGACGTCCGCCGCGGTGATCTGGGACATGGCTCTCTCTTCGATGTTGAGATTGCGGTGGGATGGTCTGAGGTGCCGGTTACCCGGATCCGGGAGGTTCGTGCCGGCCTGGCCGCCGCCGGCCACCGTCAGTGACGGCGGCCGGCGGCGCTGGGGTCACTGCCCGGCGACGGCAGCCGGCTGCTCAGCCGCCGGCTGCTGCTCGGCTGCCTGCGGCTGCTCGGCCGGCTGCTGCTCGTCGGCCTTCTTGGGCTCCTCGAGCAGCTCACGCTCCCACTCGGCCAGCGGCTCGTCGGTGGCGACACCCGCCTCCGGCTTCTCGTCGCCACCCCGGCGACGACCGGAGCGGGCGATCAGGCCGTCGGCGACGGCGGCGGCGACGACCTTGGTCAGCAGCTCGGCCGAGCGGATGGCGTCGTCGTTACCCGGGATCGGGAAGTCGACCTCGTCCGGGTCGCAGTTGGTGTCGAGCACGGCGATCACCGGGATGCCCAGCTTGCGGGCCTCGTCGACGGCGATGTGCTCCTTCTTGGTGTCGACGATCCAGACCGCGGCCGGGAGCTTCTGCATGTCCCGCAGACCACCGAGGGTCTTGGTGAGCTTGATCTTCTCGCGGGACAGCTGGAGGGTCTCCTTCTTGGTGTAACCGGCGGCGGTGCCGCTCAGGTCACCCAGCGCCTCCAGCTCCTTCATCCGCTGGAGCCGCTTGTACACCGTCTGGAAGTTGGTCAGCATGCCACCGAGCCAGCGGTGGTTGACGTACGGCTGGCCGACGCGGGTCGCCTGCTCGGCGATCGCCTCCTGGGCCTGCTTCTTGGTGCCGACGAAGAGGATGCTGCCGCCCTCGGCCACCGTGTTGCGCACGAACTCGTACGCCTTCTCGATGTAGTCGAGAGTCTGGCGCAGGTCGATGATGTAGATGCCGTTACGCTCGGTGAAGATGAAGCGCTTCATCTTCGGGTTCCAGCGCCGGGTCTGGTGCCCGAAGTGCACACCGCTCTCCAGCAGCTGACGCATGGTCACGACGGCCATGGCTCGTACTCCTTGTGGTCCCTGGTTGTCCCGTCCGGCCGGCGGCCGGACAGCCTGGTGCCCGGCCGTCGGCCATGGTGGGCCCGATCAAGATCGAGACCAGGGAGGCCGCCGCCACACGACGACTCGTGAGGAGGGCACGCGAGGTCGACCGCACGAGGCGGTCGCCAGTCGACCAGTGTACGCGCCCCCACCTCAGCGCAAGGAAGGGCCCCGTATTAACGCCTCATGTATAGGAGGGGTCCCCTATTAACATCGCCCCGCCGGGAATCAGCCCACAGCGAGCGCGGCAGCGAGGAAGAGCACCAGACCGACGGTCAGGTACGCCGTGGGCGGACGAAACCAGCCCCGCGCCCCGTCGGTGAGCGCGAATCCGGTGGTCCGCAGGCCGTACAGGCCAGCCGCGAAGATCGGCAGTCCGCAGACCAGGAACGTGCCCGCCAGCACGTCGGCGGCGGGCACCGGGTCCGCGGTCACCCCGTGTAGCAGCACCCGCAGGGCCGGCACCTCCAAGATCACGACCAGTACGGTGAACAGCACGGCAAGCATCGGCCGGCGGCTGCGGTACACGCCATCGCCAGCCGGCAGTCCCGGCGCGGGGGCAGCCTGGTGCCCACCGTTCCCGGCCGGTCCGGTCTCCCCCACCGGCAGGTCGCCCCGGGGAGCAACGGACGGCATCGGCCCGGTCGGCTGCTCCAACGGACTCGTCGGCTCCGACGCCCGCCTCGCCTCGACGATCGGGTAGGCGGCGAACATGGCGGAACGGTCGGGGTCGGTAGCCGAGGATTGCCCGCCGGCCGGGCTCCCCTCGGGGACGGTACGAACGTCGGGAACGACACGGGCGTCGGGGGCGGCGCGACGACCGGGACGGTCGGCCGGCAACTCACCGGAGATCTCCGGATCCGTCAGGTCGGAGTGCCGCATCCGGGACGCCCGATAGCGCTCGGTCTCCGCCGGTGCGTCCCCGAGCGGAGCCGGCACGCCGAGAGAAGCCGGCACGCCCCCGAGCGAAGCCGGCACGCCCCCGAGCGGAGCCGGGCCCCTGAGCGAAGCCGGGCCCCCGAGCGGCGCCGACCCGAAGGGATCCGCGCCACCGAATGGGACCGCGCCGTCGAGCGAAGTTGCGCCACTGAGCGGTGCCGAGCCGTCGACCGGAGTCGAGTCGCCGAAGCGCCGTACCGAGCCGTACCGGTCGTCGTCATCGGCCCGTGACTCAGCGGCGGTACGCAACTCGTCGTCGCGGTAACGCGCCTCCGCCGCGCCACGCCAGTCGGGGTCGCCGTAGCCACGGTCGTGTTCACCCGGGTACCAGCGCGATTCCTGATCGTCGGCAAAGCTGCGTCGTCCGTCCACGCCCGGCACGGTATGCGACCGATCCGCCGTACGCCATTCGACCCCTGCCCTGGCCAGGGAAGATGCCGCAATTTCGACAGGAGCGGCGAGTAAGAGCCGGATTCGCCGCCATAGCACACCGAGGGCATGATCGTCCGCTTGTCCACAGTCCCCTCGGTTGTCCACAGATCGCGCCGACGGGGTCACCACAGACCGCGTACGCGAGCAGGGTGCCGGTCATGACCAAGCGGAACCAGGCCGTCGGCGGATACGGGGAACGATGCGCCGTCCGACATCTCATCGAGGCGGGGCTGCGCCCCGTGGCTCGCAACTGGCGTAGTGCGACGGGCGAGATCGACATCATCGCCTGGGACGGGCCGGTGCTGGCCTTCTGCGAGGTGAAGACGCGCCGCACCGCGGGCTTCGGCACCCCCGCCGAGGCGGTGGTGCGACGCAAGGCGCACCGCCTGCGCCGACTCGCGGCCGAGTGGCTGACAGCCACCGGCACCAGCGCCGACGAGGTCCGCTTCGACATCGTCTCGGTCCTGCTGCCGAGGCGCGGCCGGGCCGAGATCGAGCACGTGCGCGGGGCGTTCTGATGAGTTACGCCCGCGTGCTCTGCGTCGGTCTGCTCGGGGTGACCGGGCACCTGGTCGAGGTGGAGGCGGACCTGGCGCCCGGTCTGCCCGGGGTGGTCATCTCCGGGCTGCCCGACACCGCCCTGCACGAGGCCCGCGACCGGGTCCGCGCCGCGGTGGTCAACTCCGGTCAACGCTGGCCGAACCGACGGATAACCCTCAACCTGTTGCCCGCCACCCTGCCCAAGTTCGGCTCGGCGTTCGACCTGGCGATCGCGGTGGCGCTGCTCGGCGGTTCCGGTGAGCTGCCGCTGGCGCCGCTGGACGGCGTGGTCATCCTCGGCGAGTTGGGCCTGGACGGCACGGTGCGGCCGGTCCGAGGGGTCCTGCCGATGGTCGCCGCGGCCGCCAGGGCCGGCGTCGCACGGGTGATCGTCCCGGCCGACAACACCGCCGAGGCCGCCGTGGTGCCCGGGCTACGCGTGCGAGGCGTGGACAGCCCGGAGATGACCACCCCGGGCAGACCGGGCGCCAGGTCCGCCTCCACCTCGACCAGGTGCCCGGTCACCCCGAGCAGACCGACGCCTGTCTCTTATACACA
>NZ_POTX01000109.1 GCF_003236305.1 Micromonospora endophytica
AGCCTGGACACCGGCACCGCCTCCGGCTCGACCGCCACGCCGCCCCCGCCCGCTTCGGCCTCCACCAGCGGTGTGCCGACGGCCTGGCCCGGCTCGATCCGCCCCGGTCGCGAACCAGCGACCAGACCCGGCGGGCCCTCCGCCAGTCGCGCACCGGCGGCCAGGTCCGGCGGGTCCGTCGCCGGTCGCGGGTCGCCGTCGGTGCGGATCGGCAGGAGCACGGTCGGCCAGTCCATCAGGGACGGCCGTGCCGGATCGGCTGCCGGCGGTGGCGGCACGTCGGCGTGATCCGGCCGGGCACCGGCCATCAGCCGTCGGAGTCGCTCCCGGACCACCGTCTCCTCGTCGTTGGACACGGCGCGAGGCTAGGTCGGCGGGGACGTCCCTTGCTCGCCCACGATGCCCGCGCTGTGGACAACCGGTGGACTGTGGACAACGCCCTGATCATGCCCGTCTTGTGCTATGGCCCGGCGCTGTCGCGGTCGCCGCGAGCAGGGCCGGACACCCGCCGGTGGCGGATCCTCAGCGGGACTCCGGGTCGAGGCCGAGCGCCGCGCGACCGCCGTCCACCGGCAGGGTGACGCCGTTGATGAAGCTCGCCGCCGGGGAGAGCAGGTACGCCACCGCCTCGGCCACGTCGTGCGGCTGACCGATCCGACCCACCGGATGCAGCCGGGCCAGTTCCGCATCGATCCGCCGTACGTCGTCGGGTTCCTGCGCGGCGAGGAACGCCTCGTGCCGCTCGGTCGCCACCGAACCGAGCGCGACCGTGTTGGCCCGGATGCCGTGTCTGCCGTACTCGACGGCCAGCGCCCGGGTGAGTCCCTCGATGGCGGCTTTGGCCGTGGCGTACGGCAGGCAACCGGGCACCGGGCGGCTGGCCTGGTGGGACGAGACGTTCACCACGGCGCCGGCGACCCCGGCGGCGAGGAAGCGGCGGACCGCGATGGCGGCGCCGACCACGGCCGGACGCAGGTTGCGCGTGATCAGATCGACCACCTCAGCCACCGGGGCGTCGTGCACGGAGGCGTCCCGGAACACCGCGGCGTTGTTGACCCAGCCGGTCAGCGGGCTACTCCGTTCCGCCAGGTCGGCGGCGCGGGCGGCGACGCTCTCGTCGGAGGCGTCACCGACCACCGCTACCACCCGACCGGATTCGGGGTGCGGCCCCACCCAGGACACCGCCTCCGGATCACGCTCGATCACCACCACGCTGTGGCCGCCGGCCAGCAGCCGTTCCACGATTCCCCTGCCGACGCCGCGTCCACCTCCGGTCACCACACAGGACATCCGCCCGCACCTCTCCCGAGTCACGACCCGAACCGCACCACCCATCGTCACCCCGAACCACGTCGAGCGCAGGGCCGGGACCAACCGTCAGGAACGGCGGTGGATGACGACGCAGGCCAGGCCGGGGCCGGCATGCGCGGCGACGGCCGCGCCGGCCTCGGAGACGTACGTCTCGTGCAGCCGGTCACCGAGCCGGGTGGTGAGCGCGGCGAGCAGTTGCTCGGCCCGGTGCGGTGCGGCCAGGTGGTGCACCGCAAGGTCCACCGGCGCGTCGCCGGCCGCCTCGACGGCCAGCTCGACCAGGCGCGCCACACCCCGGCTGGCGGTGCGCACCTTGTCCCGCAGCACGATGCCGCCGTTCGGCATGTGCAGGATCGGCTTGACCGAGAGCGCGGTGCCGAGCAGCGCCTCGGCCGCGTTGATCCGGCCACCCCGGCGCAGGAACTCCAGCGTGTCGACGTAGAAGAAGATCGTGGTGCGGCCGACGGTGTCGACGGCGGCGGCACGTACGCCGGCCAGGTCCGCGCCCTCGGCGGCGGCCCGGGCGGCCGCGAGGGCCGGGAAGCCCAGGCCCATGCCGCAGGAGCGGCTGTCCACCACCCGCACCCGGTCCCCGAACTGGGCGGCGGCCAACTCGGCGGCCTCGACGGTGCCGGACAGGCCGGCCGACAGGTGCACCGAGACCACCCCGTCGGCACCGGCGTCCAGCAGTTCGCGGTACGGTCGGACGAACTGCTCCGGCGACGGGCGGGAGGTGCTCACCGCGACCCGGCGGGCGCTCAACGCACGGATGGCATCAGACGGGAGGATCTCCACACCTTCCAGCCCCTCGACGCCGTTGAGCACCACGGTCAGCGGCACCACGGTGAGCCGGTACGCCGGCACCAACTCGGGTGGGAGGTAGGCGCTGGAGTCGGTCACGACCGCGACGGGCATGTTCGGCACGTTAGCCGATGGCCTCCGGGTCAGCCCTTTTCGGCCAATCCTGCAGCGGCCTCTGGGGTGCCGTCGGTCGGGATCGGCCCCACGTTGTGGGCGCGCAGGTGCCAGCCGCGGACGGCGTCGTGGCGCAGCTCCGTCCAGTGGCAGTTGCGCAGCGAGCCGACGGTACGTAGCACGCCGTGGTCCCAGCCGAGCAGGTTGCCGCAGCCCTGCCGGGCGGCGCCGCCGTGGGTGGCGACCACGATCGTGCCGCCGGTCGCCTCGTCGGCGGCCTCCAGCAGGGCAGTGCCCATCCGCTTGCCCAGCTCGTCGAGGGGCTCGATGCCCGCGCCCGGGTCGGGGTCACCGGCCCGCCAGCGGGCGTACTCCGCGGGGAACCGCTCGGCGACCTCGGTGAGCAGCAGCCCTTGCCAGCTGCCGAAGTACCGTTCCCGCAGCCGGGCGTCGGAACGGACCGGCAGGCCGGTCAGCGCGGCCAGCGCGGCAGCGGTGTCCGCCGCGCGGCTCAGGTCGCTGGCGACGATGGCGTCCGGCCGCAGCGCGGCGAGCAGCGGCGCCGCGGTACGCGCCTGCTCCCGGCCGAGGTCGTTGAGCGGTGCGTCGGACTGCCCCTGCACCCTGCTGGCGGCGTTCCAGTCGGTGTTGCCGTGCCGCCAGATGATCAGGCGAGTCACTCGCCCGATCCGGCCGCGGCCTCGGCGCGCGCCAGGTCCCGGTCGACGAACGGAATGGTCGGGCAGTCCTTCCAGAGCCGGTCGAGCGCGTAGAACTCGCGCTCCTCGGTGTGCTGGACGTGCACCACGATGTCGACGTAGTCGAGCAGCACCCAACGGCCACCGCGCTCGCCCTCACGCCGGACCGGCTTCGCCTTCTCCGGCAGGTCCAGCAGGGCCTCCTCGATGGCGTCGACGATGGCCAGCACCTGGCGCTCGTTCGGGGCCGCGGCGAGCAGGAACGCGTCGGTGATGGCGAGTTGGTCGCCCACGTCGATGATGACGATGTCCTGAGCCTTCTTGTCAGCTGCCGCCTGCGCGGCCGTGATCGCCAGCTCGTGAGCGCGTTCGGAAACTGTCACCGTTCTCCTTCGATCAACGTGCGATGGTTCCAGCCTCTCACACGCGCCGGTTTTCCAACCTGCCCGTTTTCGCCGCAAACCGGGATGAAAAGGGCCAATTACCCCTGGTAGAGCCGCCTTTTCGCGATGTACTGCACCACACCGTCAGGCACCAAATACCACACCGGCGCGCCCCGGGCGACCCGCGCCCGGCAGTCGGTGGACGAGATCGCCATCGCCGGCACCTGCACCAGGCTCACCGTGTCGGCCGGCAGATGCGCGTCGGTGAGCGCGAAGCCGGGCCGGGTCACCCCGATGAAGTGGGCCAGCTCGAAGATCTCGTTGAGGTTCTTCCAGCTGAGGATCTTCTCCAGGGCGTCCGCGCCGGTGATGAAGAACAGCTGGACTTTCGGGCCGTGCATCTGGTGCAGGTCGCGCAGCGTGTCGACGGTGTACGTCGGACCGCCCCGATCGATGTCCACCCGGCTGACCTGGAACTGCGGGTTGGAGGCGGTGGCGATCACCGTCATCAGGTAGCGGTCCTCGGCCGGGCTGACCGGCACGTCCGCCTTCTGCCAGGGCTGGCCCGTCGGCACGAAGATCACTTCGTCCAACCCGAACCGGTCCGCCACCTCGCTCGCCGCCACCAGGTGTCCGTGGTGGATCGGGTCGAACGTGCCACCCATGATCCCGATCCGCCGGATGTCGTCCGCCACCTGATGATCGTAGAACGTCGGCTGGCGGACCGGTCGCCGGAGCCCGCCCCGAGCTAGTCGAGCTGGTCGACCAGTTCCCGGTCCGTCAAGACCGCGCGCAGGCCCTTGAGGTCGAGCGGCAGCGGCTCACCCAGGTTGGGGATCGACTCCATCCACGCCGCCCGCCCATCGGGCCACACCGCAACCCCGTGCAACTCGTCGTAGCTGGTGTGGATCGCGTAGAACAGCGGGGTGCTGGCGGTTCCCTCCGTGCACGCGGCGACCTCGCCGTACCGAAGCCCGTCGGCGCCCTGCCGCGCCGCGATCTTCGCCGACACCGACGCGCAGTCCTGCGGCAACTGGTGGTGCGACTCGTCGGCAAGATTGAGCGTGACATGCCCACCGTCCTCGCGGCGGGGCCCCAGGTTGATGACCGAGTAGGCGTTGGGCACGTCCGGTTCGGCGGGCCGGCACGGGCCGTAACCCGACTGCATGACCCAGTTCTTGCCCGTGGGCAGCCGGCCCATCGCGATACGCACGTACTCGGGCCAGTCGCCGGGCGCGACCTGTTTGATCCCGCCGCCGGTGCTGCCGGGGGCCTCCCGACAGTCGTCGGACGCCGCCGCCCCGGTCGTCGCCGGTGCCGGCGTCGGCGTTGCCGACTGCGGGATCGGCGGTGGTGCGCCGAACTGGACGGCCTCGGGCCCGCCGCCCGGCCGCAGCAGAAACGGCGCGGCGATGGCGCCGGTCGCGACCACCGCAGCCAGCCCGGTCGTCACGGCCCGTACCCGCCGCGCCCGCCGCGCCCGCGTCAGCGCCCCCTCCGCGAGACTCGTGGGTGCGGGCACGTCGGCCAGATCGCGCAGCCCTCGGCCGAGGCGCTCCTCGATGTCGTTAGTCATCTCATCTCCATGCTCAGCGAAAGCTCCGGACAGGAGACACGAAGGCGAGCCAGGGTGCGATGGGTCTGACTGCGCACCGTTCCCACCGAGCAGGACAGGATCGCGGCGACCTCGGCCTCGGGCAGATCCTCGTAGTACCGCAGCACGATGACCGCACGCTGGCGGGGCGTGAGCCGGCGCAGCGCCTCGGCCAGCGCCACCCGTAACGCGGTGTCGCCGGCAGGATCGGCCACCTGATCGGTCGGTTCCGGCGGCTCGGCGTACGCCCGCTCGCGACGGTGACGCAGCCGACGCCAGAAGCTGACCTGCTGGTGGTAGAGCATCTTCCGCACGTAGGCGTCGAGCGAACCGGAGTCCCGCAACGACGTCCACCGGGTGGCGAGCTTCGCCAGCGCCGTCTGAAGCAGGTCTTCGGCGTCCTGCCGGTGCCCGGTGAGCAAGATCGCGGTGCGGAAGAGTGCCCCCTGCCGCGACGCGACGTACTCCCGGAACTCCCGCTCGGCCGGACCGTCCATGCGTTCCCTCCCTCGTGTCACCCATCTACACGCCACGAGGGCCGCGTCGCTATGCCAGGACGATCACCACCGTCCGGGCCACCAGGGCGCGGCGCAGGTCGTCGTCGGCGTCGGTGACCACCCGGCGCAACCCGGGGGTGAGGTCGTCGCGGGCCAGCAGCGCCGCGGCCGCCTCCCGGGTGGGCTGCGCCACGGCGTAGCGGGGGAAGGCCAGCTCGGCCACCTCGTCGGCCACCCAGGGCGTACGCAGCCGCGCGGCGGCCGGCATGTCGGCGAAGTAACGCGCCACGTAGTCGGCGGTCAGCTCCGTCTGCTCGGGCCGCCAGAAGCCTGCGGCGGTGGCCTCGACCAGCCGGTTGGACAGCTCGGTGTTCGACACGACGATCTCCCACGCGGCCCGCTTGGCCGCCGGGTCGGGCAACGCGGCCCGGCACCTGGCGGCGCGCTCCGCACCGGTGGCGCTCGGGTCGGCTGCCGCCTCCGCCGCGATCTCGGGTTCGCCGGCCGCACCCAGCACCACCAGCCGGGACAGGATCGCCCAGCGCAGCTCGACGTCGACCGCCAGGCCTGCCGGCACGTCCCGGCCGGCCAGCCAGCCGGCGAGCAGGTCCGTGTCGGTGGTCGCGGCGATCAGGGCACGTGTCGCGGCCAACTGCAACGACTCCCCCGGCGCGGCACCGTCGAGCAACCGCTGGCAGGACTCGGCGAGCACGGCCAGCGCGGCCTGCCGCGCCGCCGGGTCCAGATAGCGGTCGACAAGCGAACGGCTCAGGGTCAGCACGTCCTCGGCGATGATCACCTCGGTCTCGGTCGGCAGCGCCGCCGCGATCAGCTCCACCAACGCGCCGACCGGCCGCTCGCCGTCGGTCGCCGCGTCCAGCGCCTCACCCCACAACAACGCCCGGGCCAACGGGTCCGTCAGGCGAGGCAGCAGCGACGCCACTGCGTCGGCCGAGGCCGGATCGAGCCGGACCTTGGCGAAGGTCAGGTCACCGTCGTTGGGCAGCAGGACGGCCGCCGCCGGCTCGCCGGCCAGCTCGGCGAGGACGGTACGGCCGTCGTCGGCCGACGGATCCAGGTCGACCTCGATCCGTTCGGCGGTGCCGTCCACGGCGTACCGGCCCACGCCGATGCGGTGCGGGCGCAGCACCGGGTGCGTGTCCGGCGCGGTCTGCGCGACGGCCACCTCGGTGTAGCGGCCCCGGTCGTCCACTGTCACCTCGGCTCGCAGGGTGTTCACCTGCGCGGCACACAGCCAGCGCTCCGCCCAGCCGCTGAGGTCCCGGCCGCTGGCCGCGCAGAGGCTCGCCAGCAGGTCCGCCAGGGTGGCGTTGCCGAAGCGGTGCCGGGCGAAGTGGTCGTTCAGACCGGCCAGGAAGGCGTCGTCGCCGAGCCACGCCACCAGTTGCCGCAGCACGCTGGCGCCCTTGGCGTACGAGATGCCGTCGAAGTTGAGCAGCGCCTCGGCGGCGTCGGCCACCTCTTCCGGGGCGACCGGATGGGTGGAGGGACGCTGGTCCGCGGCGTACCCCCAGGCCTTGCGGCGCAGAGCGAAGGTCGTCCACGCCCCGCCGAACCGGGTCGCCTCGGCGGTGACCCGGGTGCCGAGGTATTCCGCGAACGACTCGTTCAACCAGAGGTCGTCCCACCAGCGCATGGTGACCAGGTCGCCGAACCACATGTGCGCCATCTCGTGAGCGATGGTGGTGGCCCGCAGCTCGCGCTGGCTGTCGGTGACCGCCGACCGGAAGATGTAGTCGTCGCGGAAGGTGACCAGGCCCGGGTTTTCCATGGCACCGGCGTTGAACTCGGGCACGAACGCCTGATCGTATTTGCCGAACGGGTAACGCTCGTCGAACAGCTGGTGGAAGCGGTCCAGGCACTGCTTCGTGACGGTGAAGATCTCCTCGGCGTCGGCGTCGAGGTGCGCGGCGAGCGAACGTCGGCAGTAGACACCGAGCGGGATGCCGTCGTGCTGGTCGCGGCGGACGTGCCAGGGGCCGGCGATCAGGGTGAAGAAGTAGGTCGCGATCGGCAGGGTGGGCGCGAACTCCCAACGCCCCGGACCCGGGTTGGCGGCCAGCTCGGCGTTGGCCGCGACCGTCCAGTGCGGCGGTGCGGTGACCGAGAGGGTGACCGGGGCCTTCAGATCGGGCTGGTCGAAGGCAGCGAAGATCCGTTGCACGTCGTCCAGGAAGGACATCGCGTAGAGATAGGTCTCCCCGTCGGCGGGATCGACGAACCGGTGCATCCCCTCACCGCTGTTCGTGTACGCCATCTCGGCGTCCACAGTCAGCGTGTTCTCCTCGGTCAGCCCGGTCAACGGCAGCCGGTTGTCGGCAAGCGTGGCGGGATCGATCTCGGTGCCGTTGAGTCGTACTGCCAGCAGTTTCGCGGGTTTGACCTCGGCGAAGGTCTCGTTGCTGGTGGCCCGGAAACGAATCGTGACGTGCGAGCGGAACCGCTCACCGTCCCCGGTCAGGTCGAGGTCCACCTGATAGGACATGACGGCGATCGACGCGCCACGCGCGGTCGACTCTGCACGGGTCAGGCTCGGCATCCGCTTATCCTGCCCGATGGGCCGGACAACGGGCCTCCCCAATTCCCCCTGACGTGGAGGACTTCACCATGACAACGCACCCCAAGGGCGACTTCGACCTCTCCCGCGCCGTCTGGCAGCGGGCCGAGGGCGACACCTCCGAGGCGGCGGTGGAGGTCGCGTTCGTCGACGACCTCATCGGCATGCGTAACTCGGCCGAGCCGGACGGACCAGTGCTGGTGTTCACGAAAGCCGAGTGGGACGCCTTCGTCGCGGGCGCCCAGGACGGTGAGTTCGACCTGGACTGAGCCGCCGGCGCGCCTGCGCCGGCGGTGGCCGTCAACCCCGGTCACCGTCGCCCCAGCCCAGGCCGCCGGGTCCGGGTGCGTGATGGAAGCCGGGGTGGTCGGCGACGTCGACACAGCGCTCACCGTCGGGGCCGACCGCGCCGCAGAACAACGGCTGCGCCCGCTGCCAGTTGTCGGCCGCGGAGAAGGCGGACGCGCCCAGCGCCACCTCGGGTCGCAGCGCACTCAGCGCCTCGGCGTACCCGACCGCCAGGTCCCGGGCGACGGCCTCATCAGGAGCGGTGAAGCCCAGGTGCGCGGTGAAGAAGCGATCCGGCCGGGGCGGTCGACGCGGCGGCGCGACCAGCGGCGTCTCCCCGCCGCCGCGCCCCGCCCCGGCCGTCCACCGCCGCCAGTACACCGGCCTGTTGTCCCGCATCCGTCCTCCCCCGTCTCCGGCACCGCCATTCGCAGTGAACCAGGTTCTCCGGCTCCAGGGAGGGGCCAGCCGGGAAACGTTCCGGCCGGCTCCGCCGAGGGGCGGGCGGCCCCTCGGCGGAGCGCGGGCAGGCCGGGTGCGGCACCGCTGTGCATCGCGGTGCTGATTCGCCGTTTCTCTGCGCAACCGCCCCGTCCGGCGGGAAAATTGCGGATCGGAGGTGACATCCATGGCCCATCGGGCAGGGGACGGAAGGGAGCGGCGCACCCGGGTCCAACTCGCCGCCCTGGCGGTGGCAGCGCTCTTCCTGGTCCTCGGCGTGCTCGGCTTCGTGCCGGGGATCACCACCGGCTACGGCGACATGACCTTCGCCGGGCATCACTCGGGGGCGAAGCTCCTCGGCCTGTTCCAGGTCTCAGTCCTGCACAACCTGCTGCATCTCGGTTTCGGCCTGGCCGGTCTGGTGCTGGCCCGCCGGGTGGCCGGCGCACGGTTCTTCCTGGCCGGCGGCGGCGCGCTCTACCTCGTCCTGTGGCTGTACGGATGGGCGATCGAGGACGAGAGCACGGCCAACTTCATCCCGGTCAACGGCGCCGACGACTTCCTGCACCTGGGGCTCGGCTTCGGCATGCTGGCCCTGGGCCTGCTGCTCTCCAACAACGCCGGCACCGGCACGCCGCCGGACAACCCCTGATCGACGCAGCAGATCTCGGCAAGACCGCCCTGGAGGGCGCTGTCGTGCCGAGATCGCTGCTGGGGGCGCTACTCGGCGTCGTCCGCCTCGGGGGTCGGCTCGATCTCGTCGGCGGGGCGCTGCCGGCGGGCCTTGCGGGCCGCCAGCCGCTCGGCCGCGTTGGCCCGGGTCGACTGCTCCTCCAACCGGACGTCGCGCCCCCGCGCACCCGGCACGAACTCGACCCCCGCGAAGAGGGTCGGCTGCCAGTCGAACTCCCGGTCACCGATGCGTACCAGGTCGCCGGGCTGGGCACCGGCCTTGCCCAACTGGTCCTCGACCCCCAGCCGCGCCAGCCGGTCGGCGAGGTAGCCGACGGCCTCGTCGTTGTCGAAGTTCGTCTGGCGTACCCACCGCTCGGGGCGGACACCACGCACGGTGTACGAGCCGTCCGGCTGCGCCTCGATGGTGAACCCGGCATCGTCGACCGCCTTCGGCCGCAGCACGATCCGGGTCGGCTCGGCCGGCGGCGTCGCCGCCCGCGCCTGCTCGACCAGCTCGGCCAGCGCGAAGGTGAACTCCTTGAGCCCCTCCCGGGTCGCCGCCGACACCTCGAAGACCCGCAGGCCACGCGCGGCCAGGTCGGGCCGGACGATCTCGGCGAGGTCACGGCCGTCGGGCACGTCGATCTTGTTCAGCGCGACCAGACGAGGCCGGTCGGCCAGACCGCCGTACGCGGCCAACTCGGCCTCGATGGTGTCGATGTCGGCCAACGGATCCCGACCGGGCTCCAGGGTGGCAGTGTCGATCACGTGGACCAGCACGGCGCAGCGCTCGACATGCCGCAGGAACTCCAGGCCGAGCCCCTTGCCGGTGGCCGCGCCGGGAATCAGGCCGGGCACGTCGGCGACGGTGAAGGTGTGGTTGTCGACCCGGACCACGCCGAGGTTCGGCACCAGCGTGGTGAACGGGTAGTCGGCGATCTTGGGCTTGGCTGCGGAGATCACCGAGATCAGTGACGACTTGCCGGCCGAGGGGAAACCCACCAGACCGACGTCGGCGACACTCTTGAGCTCCAGCACCACGTCCAGTTGCTCACCCGGCTCGCCCAGTTCGGCGAAGCCAGGTGCCTTCCGGCGGGCGTTGGCCAGTGAGGCGTTGCCCCGGCCGCCGCGCCCGCCCCGGGCCACCTCGAAGGTGGTGCCGGCACCGACCATGTCGGCCAGCACGGTGCCGTCCGCGGTCTGCACCACCGTCCCGTCGGGCACCGTGAGCACCAGGTCGGGGCCGTTGGCGCCGTCCCGGTTCGACCCCGCGCCACCCCGGCCGTTCGCGGCCTTGACGTGCGGACGGAAGTGGAAGTCCAGCAACGTGTGCACCTGCGGGTCGACCACCAGGGAGACGCTGCCGCCGTGCCCGCCGTTACCACCGTCGGGGCCACCGAACGGCTTGAACTTCTCCCGGTGGATCGAGACACAGCCGTGCCCGCCGTCGCCGGCCTGCAGGTGCAGGACGACCCGGTCAACGAACGTAGTCACGCCGCAATCCTTCCAGCGGGGAGCGTCCCCGCGCGAGAAAAGGCGAAGCGGGCCGGGACATCAGGTCCACGGCCCGCTTGTCGCTTTCGAGCTACTGCTGCGGCACGATGCTCACGGTCTTGCGACCGCGCTTGGTGCCGAACTGGACCGAACCGGCTGCCAACGCGAACAGCGTGTCGTCGTTACCGCGCCCGACCAGGTCACCCGGGTGGAACTTGGTGCCCCGCTGCCGGATGAGGATCTCGCCCGCGCTGACGACCTGGCCGCCGAAGCGCTTCACGCCGAGCCGCTGAGCCGCGGAGTCACGGCCGTTACGCGAGCTGGACGCACCCTTTTTGTGAGCCATCTTCTGACGACCTACTTCCCGCTGGAGATGCCGGTCACCTTGACCTGGGTCAGCGGCTGGCGGTGACCCTGGCGCTTGTGGTAGCCGGTCTTGTTCTTGAACTTGTGGATCCGGATCTTCGGGCCCTTGGTGTGCGCGGCGATCTCGCCGGACACCTCGACCTGCGCGAGCTTTGCCGCGTCGGTCACCAGGTCGTCACCGTCGACGAGGAGCACCGCGGCGAGCTTCACCGCGTCGCCGGGGGCACCGACGAGCTTCTCGACCTCGATCACGTCGCCCTCGGCGACCTTGTACTGCTTGCCGCCGGTCTTGACGATCGCGTACATCGGAGGCGGACTCCCTGTCGTTGAGGCTGCTGGCGGTAGTCCCCACGGCGGCTCGCCGGGTAGCAGAGGCACGGCGGCGCGGGCACACGGGAACTCGGCACACCAAAGTGCGCCGCAGGCTAGCGTACGCCATCGGAACCCCCGACCCCAAACCGGCCCACAAGGAAGGGTCCCCTTTTAACGCCTGGTGTATAGGAGGGGTCCCCTATTAACACCGACAGGCACCGCCGCACCACCGACAGGCACCGCCGCACCACAAACCGCCGCGGCACCGACAGGAACCGCCGCCTGACCGGCAGGCATCGGCGCGGCTTCGGTGTCAGGGGTGTGGTGCCGGTCGGGCATACGTGTGAGCCCCTCCTGGCGGCTGTCGCCAGGAGGGGCTCGTTACGCATCCGGGCCGGTCAGGGGCGGGTACGGCGGCGCGCGCCGCCCCGACGGGACCGTCGCCGGCCGGAACCACCGTCGGTGGCGTCCTCTTCGTCGCTCTCACCGAGTGCGTCGGGGTCGTCCGGTGCGGCGAGCCGGGCTGACTCACCCTGCTGGCTGTCGGCGATGTCCGACGCGGCCGGCGTCTGGGTCTCGTACCGGGACAGGTCGTAACCCATGGTGTCGTGGTAGTCGGCATCGACGCTGGTGGTGGTGTCGGTCTCGGTGACCTCGACCACGGTCCGCTCGGCCGGGGCGTTCTTGCGCGCCCGTCGCCGCGACGACCCGCTCGCCGGCTCTGCGGCCACCGTGCCGCCGGCTGCGGCGACTGCCTTGACCTTGTCGCCCCCGCCGCCGGAACCCGAGCCCGAGCCCGAGCGAGTCTTCTCCGGCACCGGCTCGGTGTGGATGATCAGCCCGCGGCCCTTGCAGCAGTCGCAGGTCTCGCTGAACGCTTCCAGTAGCCCGGCGCCGATCCGCTTCCGGGTCATCTGCACCAGCCCCAGCGACGTGATCTCGGTGACCTGGTGCTTGGTCCGGTCCCGTCCCAGGCACTCGGTCAACCGGCGCAGCACCAGCTCCCGGTTCGACTCCAGCACCATGTCGATGAAGTCGATCACCACGATGCCGCCGATGTCCCGCAGCCGCAGCTGGCGGACGATCTCCTCGGCCGCCTCCAGGTTGTTGCGGGTGACCGTCTCCTCAAGGTTGCCGCCCGCGCCGGTGTACTTGCCGGTGTTGACGTCGACGACCGTCATCGCCTCGGTCCGGTCGATCACCAGGTGACCACCGGAGGGCAGGAAGACCTTCCGGTCGAGCCCCTTGAGAATCTGCTCGTCGATGCGGTATTCGGCGAAGACGTCGGTGGTGCCCACATGCCGGCGCAGCCGGGTGACCAGGTCCGGCGAGACGTGCGACAGGTACGACTCGACCATGTCGTACGACTCGTCGCCCTCAAGGACCAGCTCGCGGAAGTCCTCGTTGAACAGGTCCCGGACGACCCGGATGACCAGATCCGGCTCCTCGTAGAGCAGCACCGGCGCGCCACCCTCGGTGGCCTTGGCCTGGATGTCCTCCCACTGCGCCTGGAGCCGCTTGACGTCCCGGGCCAGCTCGTCCTCGCTGGCGCCCTCGGCCGCGGTCCGGACGATCACCCCGGCACCCTCCGGCACCAGCTTCTTCAGCGCGTCGCGCAGTCGCTTACGTTCGGTGTCCGGCAGCTTACGGCTGATGCCCGAGGCGTTGCCGCCCGGCACGTAGACCAGGTGCCGGCCGGAGAGCGCGATGTGGCTGGTCAGCCGGGCACCCTTGTGACCGATCGGGTCCTTGGTGACCTGCACCAGCACCGAGTCACCGGACTTGAGCGCCTGCTCGATCGAGCGAGCCCGGCCTTCCAGGCCGGTGGTGTCCCAGTTGACCTCGCCGGCGTACAGGACCGCGTTGCGCCCCCGGCCGATGTCCACGAACGCCGCTTCCATGCTCGGCAGCACGTTCTGCACCTTGCCGAGGTAGACGTTGCCGGCCATGGTGGCGGCGGAGTTACGGGTGACGTAGTGCTCGACAAGCACACCGTCCTCGAGCACCGCGATCTGCGTACGATCTCCGCGTTGGCGTACCGCCATCACCCGGTCGACGGCCTCCCGGCGGGCCAGGAACTCGGATTCGCTGAGGATCGGCGGGCGGGTCCGGCGCTGCTCGCGGCCGTCCCGGCGGCGCTGTCGCTTGGCCTCCAACCGGGTCGAACCGGAGACGCCCTGCACCTCGTCCACGGTCCGGCGCGGTTCCCTGATCTTGACCACGGTGGGCACGCCGTCGTCGGCGGCCCCCTCCGTGTCGCCCGCGCCACGGCGACGCCGGCGCCGACGCCGGCGGGTCACCCCGTCGCCGCCTTCGGCCTCGTCGCCGCTCTCCTCGCTGGTCTCCTCCTCGTCGGCCTCGTCGGCCTCGGCCTCGACCGGCTCCTCGGTCTCGTTCTCCTCGAGGTCGTCGGCACCGCCCTTACCGCGACCCCGACCCCGGCGACCCCGCCGGCGGCGACGCCGGCCGGACAGGCCCTCCTCGTCGTCCTCTTCTTCCTCGGCGTTCTCCTCGGCCAGGGCGTCAGGTTCTTCCTCGACCTCGACCACCGGCGCGGGTTCGGCCTCTCGCCGTCCGCGACGACGCCGCCGCGTTGGCTCGGCCGGTTCCTCGGCGGTCTCCGGCTCGGCTGCGGCCGGCAGTTCGGCGGCAGCCGCAGCGGCAGCGGCGGCGGCGCGGGCGGTGACTTCCTCGGGGGCCATGAACAACACGGTCGGTGCGGTGAGCGCCGCGCGCCGGCGGCGGGACCGGGGCTCCGGTGCCGGCTCGGCGGCCGTCTCCCGGGCGGGCGGAGCGACCGCCGCGTCCGGCCCCGGCTCGACGGCCGCGCCATCGGACGAGGTGGCCGTCTCGTCGCCGGACGAGGTGGCCGTCTCACCGCCGGACGGAGTGGCTGGCGCGCCCTCGGGCGCAGCCGCGCCCCGGGACGAGGTGGTCGCGCCGCCGGGTGCGGCCGCCGCGGTGCCCGGTGCCGGCTCCGCGGCGGGCTCGGCTCCGGTGGGCGGCGCGGCGGCTTCCGGCGGCGGCGCGGCGGCGCCGAAATCGGTGCCGGCCGCGGGCTCGCTCGGGGACGGCTCGGCCGCCGTCGGGGTCTCGGCGACCGGTTCGGCCACCGCGGGGACGGCCTTCTTGCGACGGGTACGGGTGACCTTGACCGGCGGTACGACGTCACTACCGGCCGCCGCCACCTCGGCCGCGTCCAGCGGCTCCACGGCCGCCTTCTGAGTGGTGGCCTTGCGGCGTCGCCGTGGGGCCGGTGGTGCGGCATCGAGGTCGGCCGCGACCGGGGCGAAGACCTCGGCCTGGGGGGCTTCCCCGCTGCCCACGATCGACGTGCTGGGTGCCTCCACCGGGACGTCGGTCGGCTCCGGCTTGCTGACCGGAGTGACCCGCCGTCGCGAGGCACGGCGTCTCGTGGGTGGCTCGCCGGCGGCTGCGGCACCCAGGTCGGCGGCACCGCTCACGGCGTCGGTGACCTCCCCCAGCGCGGGGGTGTCCGGCGCGGCGCCGGTCGCCCCACTCGCCACACCGGCGGTGCTGTTCTCGGCGGTGTCGTCGGCCGGGTTCGCTCCGGTCCGTTCGCCGCCCTCGGGCTCGTTCTCGAGCATGGACGTTCTCCAGTTCTGGCTTCCCCGGGCGCGGGTGAGCGCTGCCACGCAGGGTCGCCGCAAAAGGTGTTTCCCCGGGCGCACGGCGTGCGCGACCGGCGAAGTCTGCCTGTCTGGGTGCCGACCGTCGGTCAGCGCCCGCCGATGGCTGCCCCGTCGCGGTCCGCGTCCAGCGGATCCACGATCGCGCCCTGCGCGGTCAGCGTGCCCTGAGCCAGCCGGATCACCTTCGGGGCCACCGGCGGCTCCAGGCCGGCCACCACGCGGAGGCCGGAAAGGACGTCATCGGGCCGTACGGACGGGGTGACCTGCCGCACGACCAGTTCGAGTATCGCACACGGTACGGCAGCCGCTCCGGAAGGCGTCGCCGATGAGCTGTCCACATCGATGGCGATGACGGCGCCGCGCGAGTCGAAGGTCCGTCGCCCCTGCTTGGTCATGCGCTCGACCAGCACCTCCTCCGCTTCGGTGAAGGCGGCGACCGCCTTCACCGCGATGGCCGGGTCCACCTCCGGCAGCTCGATCCGCCAACGGGACGCCTCGATCCGGTCGGCCAGGCTGCCGCCGCTGGCCACCACCGCGTCGAGCACGTCGAGGCCGGGTGAGAGCGCGACGTCCAGCGCCGCCCGCAACTGCGCCGGGTCGACCACCTCACGCAGGCCGACCTCCAGATACTCCGCCTCGCTCGCCACTCCGGTCGGCGCCGCGCTGGCGTACGAGATCTTGGGGTGTGGGGTGAAGCCCTGCGAGAAGGCCACCGGCACGCCGGCACGGCGCAGCGCCCGCTCGAACGCCCGGGCGAAGTCCCGGTGTGAGGTGAACCGCAGCGGACCACGCTTGGCGTACCGGATCCGGACGCGCTGGACGACCGGTGCCTGGCCCCCTTCGGGCTGTGGTTTCTTACTGATCTTCGTGCTCCTCGCTGGCGGACCCGACCACTGTCACTGCTGGGCGCCGGTGGGCAGCTTCAGACCGTTGACCGGAGTCAACGGGAGCAGCTTCCGGCCGGTCGGGCCGATCTGGATTTCGGTGTCCATGGCCGGGCAGACGCCGCAGTCGAAACAGGGCGTCCACCGGCAGTCGTCCTGCTCGTACTCGCTGAGCGCGTCCTGCCAGTCCTGCCAGAGCCAGTCCTTGTCCAGGCCCGAGTCGAGGTGGTCCCAGGGCAGGACCTCCAACCCGTCGCGCTCCCGGGTGGTGTACCAGTCGAGGTCGACCCCGTAGCCGGGCAGCACCTCGGCGGCGGCGTCCACCCAGCGCTGGTACGAGAAGTGCTCGCTCCAGCCGTCGAACCGGCCGCCGTTCTCCCAGACCCGGCGGATGACCGCACCGACCCGGCGGTCACCCCGGGACAGCAGGCCCTCGATCAGTGACGGCTCGCCGTCGTGGTAGCGGAAGCCGATCGCCCGGCCCAGCGAGCGGTCCGCGTTGATCGCCTGTTTGAGCAGCTTGAGTCGGCCGTCGATGACCTCCGGCCGTTCCATCGACGCCCACTGGAACGGGGTGTGCGGCTTGGGCACGAACCCGCCGATGGAGACGGTGCAGCGGATGTCCTTGGAGCCGGTGGCGGCCCGCCCAGCCTTGATCACCTCGTGCGCCATGTCGGCGATCTCGAGGACGTCCTCGTCCGTCTCGGTGGGCAGGCCGCACATGAAGTACAACTTCACCTGCCGCCAGCCGTTGGTGTACGCGGTGACCACGGTACGGATGAGGTCTTCCTTCGACACCATCTTGTTGATCACCTTGCGGATCCGCTCCGACCCGCCCTCCGGGGCGAAGGTCAGGCCGGTCCGGCGGCCGTTGCGGGACAGCTCCTGGGCCAGGTCGATGTTGAACGCGTCCACCCGGGTCGACGGCAGCGAGAGCGACACGTTGGTGCCGGCGTACTGCTCGGCCAGGCCGGAGCACATGTCGCCGATCTCGGAGTGGTCGGCCGACGACAGCGACAGCAGGCCCACCTCGTGGAAGCCGGAGAACTCCAGCCCCTCCTTCACCATCTGACCGACGGTGGTGATGGACCGCTCCCGCACCGGGCGGGTGATCATGCCGGCCTGGCAGAACCGGCAGCCCCGGGTGCAGCCCCGGAAGATTTCCACCGCGTACCGTTCGTGCACCGTCTCGGCGAGCGGCACCAGCGGCTTCTTCGGGTACGGCCAGGCGTCCAGGTCCATCGTCGTGCGCTTGTGCACCCGGAACGGCACGTCCGCCCGGTTCGGCACGACCCGCTGGATCCGACCGTCGGGCAGGTAGTCCACGTCGTAGAAGCGCGGCACATAGACGCTCTCGGTGCGGGCCAGCCGCAGCAGCAGCTCGTCGCGGCCCCCCGGGCAGCCCTCGGCCTTCCACTCCCGGACGATCGCGGTGATCTCCAGCACCGCCTCCTCGCCGTCGCCGAGCACCGCGGCGTCGACGAAGTCGGCGATCGGCTCCGGATTGAACGCGGCGTGCCCGCCCGCCACGATCACCGGGTCGGCCTCGGTGCGATCGGCCGCGAGCAGCGGGATGCCGGCCAGGTCGATCGCGTTCAGCAGGTTGGTGTAGCCCAGCTCGGTGGCGAACGACACGCCGAACAGGTCGAAGTCCCGCACCGGGCGGTGCGCGTCGACGGTGAACTGCGGCACGCCGTGGGCGCGCATCAGCTTCTCCAGGTCCGGCCAGACCGCGTACGTCCGCTCGGCGAGCGTGTCGGGCAGCTCGTTGAGCACCTCGTAGAGGATCTGCACGCCCTGGTTGGGCAGGCCGACCTCGTACGCGTCCGGGTACATCAGCGCCCAGCGCACAGTCGCCGGTTCCCAGTCCTTGACCACCGCGCCCAACTCGCCACCGACGTACTGGATGGGCTTGGTGACCTGGGGCAGCAACGGCTCGAGCCGGGGCCACACGGAGTTTTCCGCGACCGGACGCGGTGTGGTGGACGGGACGCTCATGATGCCCAAGGGTACGCGCCCGCCCACCGGCCACCGCGCCGTACCTGGCCGGGGGTGGCCATTCACCGACGCCGGCTCCTCCGCACCCGGCGGCATCCACCTGGGCCGCTTCCTCCCACCTGGTCGGGACGGCCGGATTCGGTCCGGTGGCGGACCGGTACTAACCTCGCAGACGGCGCGAGAGGAGATTGCCGCGATGCCGGAGCCGCAGCCGGGAGCAGACCGGCCGGTCGACGGGAACCTTCCAGACCCACATCCGGAAGGGGAGCCGGCGGTCACCCAGGAGCAGAGATCTGGCTCCACACCGCCCGCCGACCACACCCTCAGGGAGCAGCCGGACGGCCCCGCGAACCAGGGGCCAGGTACGGACAGCCCAGAGCAGGTCACCGAGAGGGACACCCCGGCGGCGACCGAGCCGGGTGCCGCGGAGCCGGTGGCCGGGACGGACACGCCGGCACCGGCGGCCGGGTCGGGCCCACAGGGCACCCGGGTGCTTCCGCCGGACCCGACGGCGGCCGAGCCGCCGGCACCCCGCTGGAGCGGCTCGGCCCCGGTCCCGCCGGCGACGCCACGCCGCCGCGCCTGGGGCGAGTCCGCGGAGCCGACCCCGCCTCCGCCCGCGCCGCCGCACGAGCCGGAACACCAGACTCCGGTGGACCCGTGGGCGGGGGTGGACACCAGCGGCTGGGAGGTGCCGTCGGCCGACTTTCCCGCCCTGCCGCCGACGCTGTCCTATCCGAACCCGCCACCGACCCGGCCGTACTCCGGGCCGCCGGCCTCGCCGGCCGCCCCGATGGCACCGGCCACCCC
>NZ_POTX01000010.1 GCF_003236305.1 Micromonospora endophytica
CGCCCCGGCCCGCCCGGTGCCGCCCCCGCCGGGCCGCAGGCGGAGAGGGGACAGAGGGTAGATGACTCCGGAGGAGATTCTCGCCGCCGACGCCGCGCACGTCTGGCATCCGTACGCCGCGTTGCCGCCGGCGGTGCCGCCCTACCTGGTGGAGAGCGCCGAAGGTGTACGACTGCGCCTGGCCGACGGGCGTGAGCTGGTCGACGGCATGTCGTCCTGGTGGGCGGCGATCCACGGCTACCGGCATCCGGTGCTGGATGCCGCGGTCACCGACCAGGTGGGCCGGATGAGCCATGTGATGTTCGGCGGCCTGACCCATGCTCCCGCCGTGGAGTTGGCTCGCACCCTCGTCGAGTTGGCGCCGGAGGGGCTGGAACACGTGTTCCTGGCCGACTCCGGCTCGGTGAGCGTCGAGGTCGCGGTCAAGATGTGCCTGCAGTACCAGCGGGCCGTCGGTCGGCCGCAGCGTCGCCGGCTGGGCACCTGGCGGGGCGGCTACCACGGCGACACCTTCCATCCGATGAGTGTGTGCGATCCCGAGGGCGGCATGCACCATCTCTGGCGGGACGTGCTGCCCCGGCAGGTCTTCGCTCCGATGCCGCCCGCCGACCACGGGTCCACACCGGACCCTGGGTACGAGGCGGTGCTGGTCGAGGCGGTCGAGCGGCACGCCGACGAACTGGCGGCGGTGATCGTCGAGCCGGTGGTGCAGGGCACCGGGGGGATGCGTTTCCACCATCCGCACTATCTGCGGGTGCTGCGCGAGGTGACCCGGGCCCACGACGTGCTGCTGATCTTCGACGAGATCGCCACCGGGTTCGGCCGTACCGGGACGATGTTCGCCGCCGAGCAGGCCGGAGTCGCCCCGGACGTGATGTGCGTGGGCAAGGCGCTCACCGGCGGCTACCTGACGCTTGCCGCGGCGCTCTGCACGGCGGAGATCGCGCGAGGCATCCGCTCCGGAGGGGTGTTGGCGCACGGGCCGACCTTCATGGGCAATCCGCTGGCCTGTGCGGTCGCCAATGCCTCCCTGGCCCTGCTGCGTACGGAGAACTGGGCCACGCAGGTGTCGCGGCTTCAACGGGGCCTGCGGGCCGGCCTGGAGCCGCTGCGACCGTTGCCGGGTGTGGTGGACGTGCGGGTGCTCGGCGGGATCGGTGTGGTGCAGCTCGACCACCAGGTGGACATCCCGGCGGCCACCGCTGCCGCGGTGGCGCGGGGGGTGTGGCTGCGGCCGTTCCGGGACCTGATCTACACCATGCCGCCGTACGTCACCGACGACGCCGACCTGGCGCTGATCGCAGCCGGGATCGGGGCGGCGGTCACGGCAGCCTGAGCAGTCAGGCAGTGACGCCCGGTCCCATTTGAGTAGTCGGACAGGGCAGATTGAGTATGAGAGAGAGGCGCTGACGGAATGGAGAGCTTCGGCGTACGGCTGGATCGGGCCGTTAGGGAGCGAGGACCGCTCTGTGTCGGGATTGATCCGCACCCGGAATTGTTGGCCCGCTGGGGCCTCGCCGACGACGTCGACGGGTTGGAGCGGTTCGCCCGGACCGTCGTGGACGCCCTCGGTGACCGGGTTGCGGTGATCAAGCCCCAGTCGGCGTTCTTCGAGCGATTCGGGTCTCAAGGGCTGGCGATCCTTGAGTCAACTATCCGACAGTTACGCGAGCGTGGCTCGCTCGTTCTGCTTGACGTCAAGCGCGGCGACATCGGATCTACAGTTCGTGCGTACGCTTCGGCGTATCTTGATCCATCCAGTCCCGTATATGTCGACGCGATCACCGCGAGTCCTTTTCTGGGCGTCGGATCGCTCGCGCCGATGTTCGAGTTGGCCGCCGAGCACGGGGGCGGAGTCTTCGTTCTGGCGCTCACCTCCAACCCTGAGGGCGCCTCGGTCCAGCGCGCCCGCGCCGCTGACGGGCGTACCGTCGCGCAGCTGGTTATCGATGAGATTGCCCAGCTCAACGCGGGTGCTCAACCACTCGGAAGCATCGGCCTGGTGATCGGCGCGACGGTCGGCGAGACCGGCTGTGACCTGTCGCGGGTGAACGGCCCACTGCTCGCGCCGGGCCTCGGTGCGCAGGGCGCGACCGCAGCGGATCTGCGCGCGGTGTTCGGTCCGGCGTTGCCCACGGTGCTGCCGTCGTACTCCCGTGAGGTGTTGGGAGCGGGCCCACGCCCGGAGGCGTTGCGGGCCGCGGCGGACCGCGCGGTGAGCGACTGCCGGGGCGTTCTGGCGATGTCATGACTGACTGACGGGTCGGTCACTTTGTGGTGATGGTCGCGCGCCCACGTTGCCGAAAGCTCCGTTGACCGCTAGTTTTCCCCGCGCTGGGAACCCCTTGGTTCACAGCGACACCACGTTTCACAGATGCGGCGGTGCGACCCGCCCGTCGCGATAGGGACCTGAGGAGAACTGGTGCCGCTCCCGTCACTGACCCCTGAGCAGCGCGCAGCCGCGCTGGAGAAGGCCGCGGAGATCCGCAAAGCCCGTGCCGAGCTGAAGGAGCAGCTCAAGCAGGGCAAGACCACCCTTGCTGCCGTCCTTGAGCGGGCCGAGTCCGACGATGTCGTCGGCAAGCTCAAGGTGTCGGCCGTGCTCCAGGCGATGCCGGGCATCGGCAAGATCCGGGCCACCCAGATCATGGAGAAGCTCAAGATCGCCGACAGCCGTCGCCTGCGTGGCCTCGGCGAGCAGCAGCGCAAGGCCCTGCTTGGGGAGTTCGCCGCCAACTGAGCAACGGCTGCGTGTAGAAACAAGCAGTGAGCTTGGATGACGAGGCGCGCCCGGCGACTCGGCTCACTGTCCTGGCCAGCCCATCCGGTGCCGGCAGGGAGAGTGTCGTCGAGTTGGTCCGGGCGCGTTCTCCGTCAGTGTGGACGCCGGTCACGCTCACCACCCGGCCACGTCGGCAGGGCGAGCGGGACGGCGTCCATCGGCTCTTCGTCGCAGCGGCGGAGTTCGACCGCCGGGTCGCCGCCGGCGAACTGCTGGAGTGGAGCCGGTTCGGCGCACACCGGCGGGGCACCGAGCTGGCCCCGCTGCGGTGCCGGGTCGCCGCCGGTCAGCCGGTCCTGCTGCCCCTGGACCTCGACGGGGCGCTGCTGGTCCGGGCCGCGTGGCCCGGAGCGCTGCTCGTCCTGCTCCATCCGCCCGGACGACTTCCCGACCCGGCCGCGACGGTGGCCTTCGACCGCTGCCTGTCCCACGACCGAACCGAGCGCGTGGTGAACGAGCTGGTAGGATTCATCGGTTCTTCCTTCCTGGCTCCGGCCCGGCCGCGTCCGCGCGGTTGAGCGCCGGCACCGCGGCAACGCGGTCCGTGCGAAAGACGCAGAGGTTTATCCGTGGGATCCATCGCCAACCCCGAAGGCATCACCAACCCGCCGATCGACGAGCTCCTGGAGAAGACGACGTCGAAGTACGCGCTTGTCATCTTCGCGGCCAAGCGCGCGCGTCAGGTCAACGCCTACTACAGCCAGCTCGGCGAGGGCCTGCTCGAATACGTCGGCCCGCTGGTCGAGACCACCCCGCAGGAGAAGCCGCTCTCCATCGCGATGCGTGAGATCAACGCCGGCCTGCTCACCGCCGAGCCGACCGACCAGCCGTAAACCCGCCCGTCACGATGAGCGCCCGGATCATCCTCGGGGTGGGTGGCGGCATCGCCGCCTACAAGGCGTGTGAGCTGTTGCGCCTCCTCACCGAGTCGGGCCATGCGGTGCGGGTCGTGCCGACCGCCGCCGCGCTGCGGTTCGTCGGCGCGCCGACCTGGGCGGCGCTCTCCGGCCATCCGGTCGCCGAGGACGTCTGGACCGACGTGCACGAGGTGCCGCATGTTCGCCTCGGCCAACAGGCCGACCTGGTGGTGGTCGCTCCGGCCACCGCCGACCTGCTGGCCAAGGCCGCCCAGGGGCTCGCCGACGACCTGCTCACCAACACCCTGCTCACCGCCCGCTGCCCGGTGCTGCTGGCACCGGCCATGCACACCGAGATGTGGGAGCACCCGGCCACCTCCGCCAACGTCGCCACGTTGCGAGCCCGGGGCGTACGGGTGATCGAACCGGCGGTGGGGCGGCTCACCGGTGCCGACACCGGCAAGGGCCGGTTGCCCGACCCGGCGGAGATCTTCGCCGTCGCCCGGCGGGCCCTGGCCCGCGGCCTCGGCGCACCTGCGGACCTGACCGGCCGGCACGTGGTGATCACCGCTGGCGGCACCCGGGAGCCACTGGACCCGGTGCGGTTCCTCGGCAACCGTTCCTCCGGCAAGCAGGGGTACGCCTTCGCCCGGTCCGCTGTCGCCCGGGGTGCCCGGGTGACGTTGATCTCGGCGAACGTCACGCTGCCCGATCCGGCCGGGGCGGACCTGGTCCGGGTCGGTAGCACCGCGGAGTTGCGCGAGGCGACGCTGACGGCGGCGGTCGGGGCCGACGCGGTGGTGATGGCGGCGGCTCCGGCCGATTTCCGGCCCGCGACCTACTCAACTGGCAAAATCAAGAAGTCGGACGACGGCGTGGCGCCCACCATCGACCTGGTGACCAACCCGGACATCGCCGCCGAGCTGGGCCAGCGTCGTCGACCGGAACAGGTGCTGGTGGTGTTCGCCGCGGAGACCGGCGACGCGGAGGCCAACGGGCGGGCCAAGCTCGCCCGTAAGCGGGCCGACCTCATCGTGATCAACGAGGTGGGCCCGGACAAGGTCTTCGGTGCCGAGACGAACGCCGCCACCGTCATCGGCGCGGACGGTTCGGTCAACCGGATGCCCGAACGGTCCAAAGAGGACCTGGCTGACGACGTGTGGGATCTGGTGGTCGCCCGGTTCCCGGACGGCACCTCCCGGCCGTTGGACGATGGCAACCGTTGACCTGAAGCACTGCTGCCGGTGGCTACACTGCCGCAGTACGACATCCAAAATTTTAGGAGTGCCGTGACACGCCGCCTCTTCACGTCCGAATCGGTCACGGAAGGCCACCCGGACAAGATCGCCGACCAGATCAGCGATGGCATCCTCGACGCACTGCTCAGCGAGGACCCCCACAGCCGGGTGGCCGTGGAGACACTGATCACCACCGGTCAGGTCCACGTCGCCGGCGAGGTGACCACCAAGGCGTACGCCGACATCCCGACGATCGTCCGGGAGACCATCCTCGGCATCGGCTACGACTCGTCGAAGAAGGGCTTCGACGGCGCGTCCTGCGGCGTCAGTGTCTCGATCGGCTCCCAGTCCCCGGACATCGCCCAGGGCGTCGACAACGCCTTCGAGCTGCGGACCGGGGCATCGGAGAGCGCGTTGGACGCCCAGGGCGCCGGTGACCAGGGCATGATGTTCGGCTTCGCCTGCTCGGAGACGCCGGAGCTGATGCCGCTGCCGATCGCCCTGGCGCACCGGCTGGCCCGCCGCCTCTCGGCGGTCCGCAAGGACGGCACGGTTCCTTACCTCCGTCCCGACGGCAAGACCCAGGTCACCATCGAGTACGACGGCCTGCGGCCGGTACGACTCAACACGGTGGTCGTCTCCAGCCAGCACGCCGCGGACATCTCGCTGGAGTCGCTGCTCACGCCGGACGTGCGCGACCACGTCATCCAGCCGGAGCTGGAGAGCCTCGGCCTGGACACCGAGGGTTACCGCCTCCTGGTCAACCCGACCGGCCGCTTCGAGATCGGTGGCCCGATGGGTGACGCCGGCCTGACCGGGCGGAAGATCATCGTCGACACCTACGGCGGCTACGCCCGGCACGGCGGTGGCGCCTTCTCCGGCAAGGACCCGTCGAAGGTCGACCGGTCCGCCGCGTACGCCATGCGGTGGGTGGCCAAGAACGTGGTCGCCGCCGGCCTGGCCGAGCGCTGCGAGGTGCAGGTCGCGTACGCGATCGGCAAGGCGCACCCGGTGAGCCTGTTCATCGAGACCTTCGGCACCGAGACTGTGCCGGTCGCCTCGATCGAGAAGGCGGTCACCGAGATCTTCGACCTGCGTCCGGCCGCCATCATCAGGGATCTGCAGCTGCTGCGGCCGATCTACGCGCAGACCGCCGCGTACGGCCACTTCGGCCGTGAGCTGCCGGACCTGACCTGGGAGAACACCGACCGGGCCGCCGACCTCAAGTCGGCCGCGGGAGCCTGACCGGCGACAGGCGCGACGACCGGCGGCCCGCTGACGGGTCGCCGGTCGCGCGTGTCTGCGTCGACGTGCCGCTGGCTCACCTGGACCGCCTGTTCGACTATCTGGTCCCGCAGGCGTTGGCCGCCGACGCGGTGCCGGGGGTCCGGGTGAAGGTGCGCTTCGCCGGCCAGCTCGTCGACGGGTGGCTGCTGGAACGGGCCGAGCGCTCCGACCACCCCCGGCTGGCGTACCTGGAGAAGCTGGTCTCACCGGTGCCGGTGCTGGCGCCCGAGGTGGCCCGGCTGGCCCGGGCCGTCGCCGACCGATACGCCGGCAGCCTGGCCGACGTGCTGCGGCTGGCGGTGCCACCCCGGCACGCCCGGGTGGAGAAGGAAACCACCGCCCCGGCCACCCCGCCGCAGGAGCCAAGCGCGTCGCAGGAGCCGGACGTGGTCCAGGAGCCGGGCGTGGTCCAGGAGCCGAGCGCGGCGGGGGAGCCGAGCGGGTGGCAGGACTATCCGGCCGGTCCGGCGCTGCTGCGTGCGCTCGCCGAGGACCGCGCGCCCAAGGCGGTGTGGTCGGCGTTGCCGGGGGAGGACTGGGCGGCCCGCTACGCCGAACTGGTCGCCGCCACCGTGGCCGCCGGCCGGGGTGCACTGGTGGTGGTCGCCGACGGGCGGGACCTGGACCGGCTCGACGCGGCGCTGACCGCGACCCTCGGACCGGGCCGGCACGTGTGCCTCTCCGCCGCGCTCGGGCCGGCGCGACGGTACCGCGCCTTCCTCGCCGCCCGCCGTGCCGACGCGCCGGTGGTGATCGGCACCCGGGCGGCCATGTTCGCCCCGGTGGCAAGGCTCGGTCTGGTGGCGATCTGGGACGACGGCGACGACCTGCACGCCGAGCCTCGGGCACCGTACCCGCACGCCCGGGACGTGCTGCTCACCCGGGCCCAGCTCGAAAACGCCGCCGCGCTCGTCGGTGGTTTCGCGCGTACCGCCGAGGCGCAACTGCTCGTGGAGACCGGTTGGGCCCGGGAGGTGGTCGCCGACCGGGCGGTGCTGCGGGCGCGTACCCCCGCCGTCACACCGACCGGCGACGACCCGCAGCTGGCCCGCGACCCGGCCGCGGCCACCGCCCGGCTACCCAGCCTGGCCTGGACCGCCGCGCGCGAGGCGTTGCGGGCCGAACTGCCGGTCCTGGTCCAGGTGCCGCGCCGGGGCTACCTGCCCTCGGTGGCCTGCGCCGAGTGTCGGGCCCCGGCCCGCTGCCCGCACTGCGCCGGACCGCTGGCGTTGCCGTCGGCCGGCGGGGCGCCCGCCTGCCGTTGGTGTGCCCGGGTCGCCGCCGCGTACGCCTGCCCGCACTGTGGCGGGCGGCGGCTACGGGCCTCGGTCGTCGGGGCCCGGCGCACCGCCGAGGAACTGGGCCGGGCCTTTCCTGGTGTGCCGGTGCGTACCTCGGGGCGGGAGGAGGTGCTGGCGGAGGTGCCCGGTGGCGCCGGCCTGGTGATCGCGACCCCGGGTGCCGAACCGGTGGCCAACGGTGGCTACGGCGCGGTGCTGCTGCTGGACACCTGGGCGCTGCTCACCCGGGCCGACCTGCGGGCCGGTGAGGAGGCGCTGCGGCGGTGGACGGCCGCGGCGGCGCTGGCCCGACCCGCTGCCGCCGGTGGCCGGGTGGTGGTGGTCGCCGACGGCGCGCTCGCGCCGGTGCAGGCGCTGCTGCGCTGGGACGCGCCCTGGTTCGCCGCGCGGGAACTGGCCGAGCGGCGGGAGTTGGGTTTTCCGCCAGCGGTCCGGATGGCGAGCGTCACCGGAGTGCCCGACGCCGTGGCCGACCTGCTGGCGCAGGCGCGGCTGCCCGACGGGGCGGAACTGCTCGGTCCGGTGCCGGCCGACGGTGAGCGGGAGCGGATGCTGGTCCGGGTGCCGCGGGCCCGGGCCGCCGCGCTGGCCGAGGCGCTGCACGTGGCAGCCGGGGTACGCAGCGCCCGCAAGGCGGCCGATCCGGTACGTGTGCAGATCGACCCGCTCGCGCTGTTCTGACGTTGTCGGGCCGGTCACGGTGGGTGGCGTTCGCCGGTGGCCCCGGTGTGGGTGGTAGCATCGCCCGTCATGCCGACCACGGCGGGACCGCGTCGGTCCGGCGATATCAATGATCTCAATCAGCCGGTGATCAGGGGTGGACCAGTCGTGACCGTTCGTCAGTCGATCGTCTTCAACGGTGACCTGGGCAGCGGCAAGAGCACCGTCTCGGTAAAGATCGCCGAACGGCTCGGGCTACGCCGGGTCAGTGTCGGCGATCTCTACCGGCAGATGGCCCAGGAGCGGCAGATGACCGCTCTTCAGCTCAACCTGCACGCCGAGTTGGACCAGGCGGTCGACGGCTACGTCGACCAGCTCCAGCGGGACATCGCCGCCTCCGGTGAGAGCCTGGTCATGGACTCGCGGCTGGCCTGGCACTTCTTCACCGACGCGCTCAAGGTGCACATGATCACCGAGCCGGGTGAGGCGGCCCGCCGGGTGCTGCTGCGCCCCTCCGGTCCGGCCGAGAGCTACACCTCGCTGGAGGAGGCCAAGGCCAAGCTCAGGGAGCGCAGCGAGAGTGAACGCGGCCGCTTCCTGATCCGCTACGGCGTGGACAAGGCCCGGCTGCGCAACTACGACCTGATCTGCGACACCACCCGCGCGCCGGCCGGCGAGGTGATCGAACGCATCGTCGACGCGTACGAGGGGCGCCTCGCCCCCGAGGTGCTGCGGGGCGCGCCGCCGCTGCTGCTGCTGGACCCGGCCCGGGTCTACCCGACCGAGGACGTCGCGGGCCTGCGTGGGCTCTGGGACTCGAACGCCGCCGAGGAGATCGCCGCCGCCGGCGAGACGGAGCTGGAGCCGCTGGAGATCGGCTACACCGGTGAGTACTTCTTCGTGGTCAACGGGCACCGCCGCCTCAGTGCCGCCCTGCGCAGCGGGTTCCGCCTGGTGCCGGGCCGGTTGGTGGCCGAGGTCGAGGAGCCGGTGGTGGGCGACACGGGCGCCGTCGACTACTTCGCCGCGCACGCCCGGCCCAGCCTGATCCACGACTGGGCGGCGGCTCACGAGATCCACCTGCCGTTGCCGGAGCACGCCCTGCTCGCCGGGGACGCGGTGCTGGCCGGGGAGTCCGGCAACGCCGGCTGAGCGCGCCGCGCGCCGCCGCCTGGAGCACGCCGCCTGGGCGGGCCGCCTGGGCACGCCGCCTGGGCACGCCGCCTGGGGCGGGCCCGCTGGCGGTGCGCGGGCATGATGGAGCCTTCGGCACACCGGGGAGGCCATCATGGACGCCGCCGAGGCGCTCGCATCGCTCATGTCGCCTCAGGGGCGCGTCGACCCGTACCCGGCGTACGAGCGGTTGCGCGCCTTCGGGCCGGTGGTGCAGACCGGTCCGGGCCTGTACGCGGTCACCGGCTACGCCGAGGCCGACGAACTCCTGCGCGACAGCCGGCTCCGGATGCTGGACGGCGAGCTGCGCGACCAGATCCTGCCGCAGTGGCGGGACAGCCCGGCCCTGTCGTCGATCGCCCGGTCGATGCTGCGGACCAACCCACCCGACCACAGCCGGATGCGACGGCTGGTCGCCGGCGCCTTCACCCCGCGCCGGATCACGGCCATGCGCGAGGTGGTGGCGACGCAGGCCGGCGAGCTGATCGCGACGATGGCGGCGGACGGCCGGGGCGGGTCGCCGGTCGATTTCATGGCCGAGTTCGCCTATCCGCTGCCGGTCGGGGTGATCTGCGCGCTGCTCGGCGTGCCGGCCGCCGACCGTCCGCTGTTCCGGCGCTGGGCGGCCGACCTCACCGGCGCCCTGGAGCCGGAGATCACCCCGGCCGAGCTGGCGGTGGCCGACGCGGGCGCCACCGAGCTGCGCGACTACTTCACCGAGCTGGTCGCGGCCCGCCGCCGGATCCCGGGTGACGACCTGACCTCCGCGCTGGTGCAGGCGCACGACGCCGAGGAGCGGCTTTCCGCCGAGGAACTGCTGGCCAACCTGGTGATCCTGCTGGTGGCCGGCTTCGAGACCACCACCAACCTGCTCGGCAACGGCCTGGCGGTGCTGCTGGCACATCCCCGGGCCGCCGACGGGCTGCGCCGCCACCCGGAGCAGGCCCCGGCCTACGTCGACGAGCTGCTGCGCTACGACTCGCCGGTGCAGTTGACCACCCGTACCAGCGGCGAGGCGGTCCGGATCGGCGGTGTCGAGCTGCCCACCGGCAGCTGGCTCCTGCTGCTGCTCGGTGCGGCCAACCGGGATCCCCGCCGCTATCCGGAGCCGGACCGCTTCGATCCGTGGCGGGCCCTGCCCAGCCCGCTCTCCTTCGGCGCCGGACCGCACTACTGTCTCGGTGCCGGGCTGGCCCGGCTGGAGGCCCAGGTCGCCCTCCCGATGCTGCTGCGCCGGCTGCCCGAGCTGGCCCCGGCCGGCGCACCCCGGCGCCGGATCCGGTTGACCCTGCGCGGGTACGACAACCTGCCGGTCACCGTGGGTGAACCGGCGCCGGCCGCTGATCATGATGCGCCGGACGGGCGTGGACCGGGCACTCCGTAGACTGGTACGGCACTCGCCGTCCCGCCTAAGGAGTCAACCCGCGTGACCGTCCAGCCCATCCGTCTGTTCGGGGATCCGGTGCTGCGCACGCCGGCGGATCCGGTGGTCGACTTCGACGCCGAGCTGCGCACGCTCATCGCCGACCTGACCGACACCATGCGTGAGCGCAACGGTGCCGGCCTCGCCGCCCCGCAGCTCGGCGTGAGCCTGCGGGTGTTCACCTTCCACGTCGACGACGTGCTGGGCCACCTGGTCAACCCGGTGCTGGAGTTCCCCGACGCCGAGGAGCAGGACGGCCCGGAGGGCTGCCTCTCCATCCCCGGGCTCTACTTCGACACCAAGCGGCGGCAGAACGTTGTCGCCAAGGGCTTCACCGGCCACGGAGACCCGGTGCAGATCGTCGGCACCGGCCTGATGGCGCGCTGTGTGCAGCACGAGACCGACCACCTCGACGGGGTGCTCTTCATCGACCGGCTGGATCCGGCCGGTCGCAAGGAGGCGATGAAGGCCATCCGCCAGGCCGAGTGGTACGACGCCGCCGCGCCGCCCACTGTCAAGCTGAGCCCGCACGGCGCCGGCAACCCCTTTGGCCTGGGGCGGTGACCCGGTGCGTGTGATCTTCGCCGGTACGCCGGCCGTCGCCGTTCCCGCCCTCGCCGCCGTGGCCGAGTCCCGGCACGAGCTGGTCGCCGTGGTCACCCGGCCCGACGCTCCCGCCGGGCGGGGCCGCGGACTGCTCCGCTCCCCGGTCGGCGCCTGGGCCGACGAGCGCGGCATCGAGGTGCTGACCCCGGCCCGCCCGCGTGAACCCGAGTTCCTGGACCGGCTGCGTGAGCTGGCACCGGACTGTGTCCCGGTGGTGGCCTACGGTGCCCTGGTGCCGCCGGTGGCGCTGGCGATTCCCCGGCACGGCTGGGTGAACCTGCACTTCTCGCTGCTGCCCGCCTGGCGGGGCGCGGCGCCGGTGCAGCACGCCGTGCTGCACGGCGACGAGCTGACCGGTGCCAGCGTCTTCCAATTGGAGGAGGGGCTGGACACCGGGCCGGTCTACGGCACGCTCACCGACGAGATCCGGCCCACCGACACCTCGGGTGACCTGCTGGAGCGGTTGGCCCACACCGGTGCCGGGCTGCTGGTGGCGGTCCTCGACGCGCTTGCCGACGGCACCGCCCGGGCCGAGCCGCAGCCCGCCGACGGGGTGTCGCTGGCACCCAAGCTGACCGTCGAGGACGCCCGGGTGCGCTGGGCCGACCCGGCCTTCGCGGTGGACCGGCGGATCCGCGCCTGCACCCCGGCACCCGGCCCGTGGACCACCTTCCGGGACGAGCGGGTGAAACTGGGCCCGGTGACCCCGGCCCCCGACGCCGCCGACCTGAAGCCCGGCGAGCTGCGGGTGGAGAAGGCCCGGGTGCTGGCCGGCACGGCCACCGTGCCGGTCCGGCTGGGCGAGGTGCGGGCGGCGGGTAAACGGGCCATGGCGGCCACCGACTGGGCGCGCGGCGTCCGGGTCGCGGCCGGGGAGGAGTTCGCGTGAGGGAGACCGCACCCCGGCGGGGTACGGAACGTCGGGGGCCGCGCGCCGTGCGGCCGGCGGTGGACCTGCCGCGACACGCCGCGTACGAGGCCGTCGCGGCGGTCAACCGCGACGACGCGTACGCCAACCTGGTGCTTCCGGTGATCCTGCGCGAGCAGGGGCTCATCGGTCGGGACGCCGCCTTCGCCACCGAGTTGACCTACGGCACCCTGCGTCATCTCGGCACCCTCGACGCGATCCTCACCTCCGCCGCCGGCCGGGACGTGCAGCGCATCGACCCACCGGTACGCGACGCGTTGCGGCTCGGTGCGTACCAGTTGCTGCACACCCGGGTGCCCGCGCACGCGGCGGTCTCCTCCACCGTCGACCTGGTCCGGACGGTGGGCCCGGGTGCCACCGGCTTCGCCAACGCGGTGCTGCGCGAGGTGGCCGGGCAGGACCTCGACGGCTGGGTGTCGCGCCTGGCGCCGTCGCCGGAGACCGACCCGATCGGTCACCTGGCGCTGGCCCACAGTCATCCACAGTGGATCGTCAGGGCGTTCTCCGAGGCACTCGGCGGTGACCTCGGCGAGACCACCCGGCTGCTGATCGAGGACAACGTACGCCCGCCGGTGCACCTGTGTGCCCGGCCGGGCCTGGCCGACCCGGTGGAGTTGGCCGACGAGGCAGGTGGCGCGCCGGGTGCCTTCTCGCCGTACGCCGTCTATCTCGGTGGTGGATCGCCGGGCGACCTGGCGGCGGTGGCCGACGGGCGGGCCCATGTCCAGGACGAGGGTTCCCAACTGGTCGCCACCGCCCTGGCCGTGGCGCCGGTGGACGGCCCGGACGGCCGCTGGCTCGACCTGTGTGCCGGGCCGGGTGGCAAGTCGGCGCTGCTCGGCGCCATCGCCGCGCAGCGCGGCGCGCGGCTGACCGCGGTGGAGGTGGCCGAACATCGGGCCCGGCTGGTCGAGAAGGCGACCCAGGGCCTGCCGGTCACCGTGCTGCACACCGACGGCCGGCTGGTCGGCAGCGAGGCGAAGCTGCCGGAGGAACACTTCGACCGGGTGCTCGTCGACGCGCCGTGCACCGGTCTGGGCTCGCTGCGCCGCCGACCCGAGTCCCGGTGGCGACGTCAGCCGTCCGACCTGCCGGCGTTGACCCGGCTCCAGCGCGAGCTGCTCGCCGCCGGTCTGCGGGCGCTGCGGCCCGGTGGAGTGCTTGCCTATGTCACCTGTTCGCCGCACACCGTGGAAACTCACGTGTCGGTGACCGAGGCGGCCCGTCGCAGCGGCACCGCTGTCGACTTCGTCGACGCCCGGCCGTTGCTGCCGGCGGGCATGCCGGGGCTCGGTGACGGGCCGACCGTGCAACTGTGGCCGCACCGGCACGGCACCGACGCCATGTTCCTCGCCCTGCTCCGCCGCACCTGAGCTGCGCGGCGGAGCGGCATAGTTGTCAAAAGCGGCGGTAGGATAAAAGTATGACCGTGAAGCTGAGTATCAGCGTGCCCGACGACGTTGCCAGTTACCTACAGAGCCAGGGCAACGCGTCCGCCGCTGTTGTGGAGGCCGTACGACGGGTCCTGCCCGACGCCCGGCGAGCACGGCAGCGGGAAGCGGCTCAGGCGTACGGGGAATACCTGCGTCAGCGGTCCGTCGAGCGGGTCGAGGCCGACCGGGCGCTGATCGAGGAGAGCAACGACATCGCCCTGCGTGACTCGCACTGGTGAGACGTGGGCAGATCTGGACCCTGTTGCGTGGAGGTAGCCAGCATCGGGTTCTGGTGATCAGCAATGACGAGTACAACAGCGTCGACGAGCTTGCCATCTGGGCGTTGACCGTCGTTCGCGAGGTACCCCATCCGAACCATCTTGCGGTACGCCTCGACGGCGACGACCCCCTCCCAGGCGCGTACGTCAGAATCCACAGTGTGGTGCAGATCCTGGATCGGGATGCGCTGCGTGACAATCATGGCTTTGTCTCACACTCCACCATGAGCGCCATCGAGGCGGCCCTTCGCGAGTTTCTGGAGTTGCCGTAGCTCGCGCACGATCCGGACAGCAGTTGCACCAAGTCGAAGTCGTACCCGCCGGGCAGCGCCCCGACGGGTCGACCGGGTCGTAGGTTGGCAGGATGCAATCGCTCGCCGTCTTCCTGCGTACCCTGACCGAGGCACAGCTCACCAGTCTGGTCGCGACCCGTCGCGACGTGACGCTGGAACCTGCGCCGCAGACCACGGAGCAACTCGCCGCCCGGCTGCTGCATCCCGCGTCGATGGCGGCTGCCTGTGCGTTGCTCACTCTGCCGCAGCTCCAGGTGGGGGAGGCCGCCAGCGCGTTGGGAGACGGGTGGAGCAGCGCGCGGCTGGCGACGCTTGTGGGCGCACCGGAAGACGACGCGGATCTGGCGGCGGCGCTGCGCCGGCTCACCGAGCTTGCGCTGATCTGGCCGCTCGACGACGGGTTCGCGGCGTCGCATCTGGAGCCGTTGTGGCCGCACCCGCTGGACCTCGGGCCCGGGGCCGCCGAACTGTTCGCCACGAGGAACATGACCGAGTTGCGCAGGTTGGCAAAGTCGTACGGGATCGCCGCGGCGGGCCGGAGCAAGGACGAGTTGATCGCTGCGCTGGCCGGCTGGCTGGCGGTGCCGGAGAACGTACGCCGGCTGGTGGCACCGGCTTCCGCCGACGTTCGCCGCCGGCTCACCATGCTCGCCATCGAGCCCGCACAGCCGTACGGCATGCCGGGGATGATGTTCGGTGCGCCCGGGGTGGGGGTGCCGTGGGCTGTCGAGCGGGGTCTCGTCGTCCGCTCCGACTGGGGTGTCGAGCAGATGCCCCGAGAGGTCGCACTCGCGCTGCGAGAGGGTGCCGTCGGCGCCTTCGATCCGCAGCCGCCAGCCGTGCCGACCACCCCGGTCGACACGGCGGACACCGAACGGGAGGCCGCTGCCGCCGCCGCCGAGGCGCTCGCCGCGCTGACCGCCATCGCCGGCACCATGAGCGACGGTCCGGTCCCGCTGTTGAAGACGGGCGGTCTCGGCGTACGCGAGCTGCGGCGGATCGTCAAGTCGTCCGGCCAGGACGAGGATCGAACCCGCCTCACCGTCGAACTGCTCGCCGCCGGTGGCCTCACCGAGGCGTCGGAGGCCGGCCTGATCCTCACGAGGGGCTACGACGAGTTCGCCGCCACCGAACCCGCCGACCAGTTACTGGAGATCGTGAATGACTGGCTGACGATGCCGGCGTGTCCGCTCGCGCCGTCCGACTCGACTGCCGTCTCCTCCCGCGTTCTCTACTGGGACGAAGGGGAGGAGATGATTCTGACGGGTCTGCGCATCATGATGTTGCGTGCTCTCGTCGGCATCGTCCCCGAAGGTCACGCCACCGACCCCGAACTGCTCACCGAGCGGCTGGCCTGGCAGAGCCCGATCCTCACCGGCCAGGCCGAGGAGGATCTGTACCGGTACGTCACCGGCATCTGGCGGGAGGCCCACCAGCTCGGCCTGCTCGCACACGGTGCACCGACCGGGTTCTGCCGTGCGATGTTCACAGGCGACAGCGATGCGGCGCACCGGCAGGCTCAGGCCATGCTGCCCCGCACCCGCGACACGGTCCTGTTGCAGAACGACCTCACCGCAGTGGTCACCGGCACCCCGTCGGCCGACCTGCTGGCGTTGCTGGACAGGGTGGCCACGCCGGAGTCCCGTAGCGGCGCCTGGACCTGGCGGTTCTCCCCGGCCAGCGTCCGTGGCGCGCTCGACGCCGGACACACCCCGGCGGATCTGCTGGCGCGGATCACCGCGGTGGCCGACGGCAACCGGGTGCCGCAGACGCTCACCTACCTGATCAGCGATCTGGCCCGCCGGTACGGCCGCGTGCAGGTGCGCCCGGTCGGCTGCTGCCTGTGCAGCGACGACGAAGCTTTGCTCAGCGAGCTGCTGCACACCCGTTCGTTGCAGGCCCTGCATCTGGTCAGGCTCGCCCCGACCGTGCTTGCCAGCGCCCAACCGCAGGCTGAGACCCTGGCCGCCCTGCGCGCCGCCGGCCACGCCCCGGCCGGTCTGCGCATCGACGGCCGCCCGGCGATCGAGGAACCGTCGGGCCGCCGTGCCGCTGCACCGCCCACCGAGACCGACGGCGATGACCTGATCCCGCTGCCGCGCCTGAGCAACCCGGCCGATCTCGCGCGAGCACTGCACGACGGCCGTCCTCATTGATCGGAAACTGATGCGTTCTGCTCCGGCCCGGCCCGGCGTAGGTCGTCAACCAACTCTGCCGCCACCTGCGCCGGCTCGGACAGGCAGCGCCAGGCGGGCACCCGGCGGACAGGTGTGGAACCACGTGTGACATCGAGTCGAGCGAGCACCCGGCGGAGCCCCCGACCGTTGGGGTCGCCCATTGGATCGTCGACGACGACGGCCAGTTCGGCATCCCCGTGCCCCACCACGAAATCGACGGGCCGCCCGGCCACCACGACGTCGCGCCGCACAGTGAAGGCGGTGCTCCGAAGGGCAAGGTGCAATCGATCCGCTGGCGCTGTCGCGGCATCCGGTGGGGCGCCGGCGACATCATGAACCAACGCCAAGGCGGTCAGCAGGCCGCGTTGGCCCGACCACCACGACCGATCACCGACCACGACGAGCTGAGATTTTGCCCGGGTGATGGCGACGTTCCACAGGTTGGTCTGGTGTACCAGCCAGCCCCGGGTTCGGTCCGGAGTGCCGTGCGCCCCGACCGGCGAGACGACCATGATGTCTCGTTCGCTGCCCTGAAACTTGTGGATCGTCGCGCAGAGCAGATTCTCGGTGAGGCCGGCATCGCGCAGGGCCGCGGCCAGGCGACGCTGGTGCGCGGCAAGCGGCGTGACCACCCCGATCGAGACATCGGGGTACGCGGCCCGCAGGCCCGTCACCTCGGCGACGACCGCGTCGATCTCGATCTGGTTGAGCCCGGATCCGGTTGCGCCACGGCTGAACTGTCCGGGCACGTCGCGCCAACGCACCGCTGGATCGGCCGCAGCGGCCAACCGGTTCGGATCTGTCAGCACGGCGAGCCGCCCCTGGTAGACCTCCCGGTTCGGCACGTCCACGATGTCCGGGTGGCACCGGTAGTGCTCGTCGAGGAGATGTGCCGCGCCCGCGGCGGTGGCGAACGCGTCGTACGCGGAGTGGGCCGTGTAGGTCAGCCGGCGGCTGGTGAGCCAGCCCGTACCCAGTTCCGCTCGGGCGCGTTCGGCGACGTCGTCGCTCTCCGGCAGGTCCACGACGGGGGCGAGCTGACGAGGGTCGCCGATGAGCAGGGCACGCTTGGCGCGGTAGAGCATGGGCAGGATCGCGGGAATGGTGCACTGTGCCGCTTCGTCGATCACCACGAGGTCGTACATCGCGGGGCTTCTCTTCAATCGCCGGGCGGACAGCGCGGTCACTGCCCAGCCCGGCAGCACTCGGAGCAACTCCGGGAAATAGGCCCAACTGTCCGACTGCGGCTTGGCCATCTCATCGGCTCGGTCCTGGAGCAGGCGCGCTCCCGCAGCCACCCGCCGGGCGATCTGGGACCGCAGTACGTCGATGCTGAGGGCGGGCCGTTCGGTGCCGGTCAAGTCGACCAGTCGCCGCCAGGTGACTTCGGCGTCGGGCAGTTCAGCGATGCTCCGCTGGCACTGCCGCCACCGCAGTTCGAACACTGCCCGCTCGGCGAGCTCCTTGACGGCATCCCGATCCACGACCTGATACGACCGCAGCCGCCACCGGTACCACCAGCCGAACCACCGGCTGGCGAGGGCTCGATCGGTCAGCTGGACGAGGCGCGCCAGCGCCGTGTCATCGGTGGGCAGCGGTGCCGCGCCGATGCCGGAGTCGACCTCACGCTCAACGGCCAGGTCTGCGAGGTCACGTTCGAGCTGCCGCCGCTTGTCCAAGGCCGTACGGAGGCCAGCGGCCTCTTCACCCAGGAGTCGCAGCTCGTGCAGGGGTGTCCGGTCCTCCGGCGTGGTGGGCCGTTCCGCCGGTGGATACGCCGCCAGGAGGTCGGCGAGGTGCTTCGGTTCCTGCATACGGTGGTCCTTGTTGCCCGTACGCAGCAGCAGGCCCGGGCCGATCAGGTCGGTCACCCGGTCGAGCACGGAGTCCACGGCCTGGTTGCTGGTGGAGCCGATCAGCACGCTCTGGCCGGCGGCGGTGGCGGTGGCCAGCAGAGCCGTGACGAGTTGACTCTTACCGGTGCCCGGCGGCCCCTGGGCGACAGTCAACGGCTGTGACATCGCCGCTTGGATGATCTCTTCCTGCGCCTCGTTCGTCGGGCTCATCGCCACCGTCGTGACCTTCGCCGCAACTGCCTCGTCCGGGCGGACCGCCAGCGCAGCCAGCGCCGTCCGCTCGATGAGCCGAGGGTTTTTGATCATGCCTCGTAGGTCGTCGACGAGCTGCCGCTGCGGCGACTCGGCGGCGTCGACGGCGTACAGGATCGCGGCGTTCTGCACCCCGTTCACCGGCCCCGTCCGGATGGTGCCGCCGAGCCTGGCCGGATCCAACTCCGTCACCGGGCTCAACCCGAACGTCTTCACGAGCACGTCGACGGTGGCGGTGAGGGACGCAGGGTCGCCGGGCGCGAATGCCTGTTCGACGCGGAGCCGCAGTTCGTCGGCCTCCACTTCGGAGAGCTGTAACAGGTCGACGAGCGCGGCACTGGGCCGGGGCGGAAAGGAGGCGTGCAGGACGTCGTCCGCGCCGACGGTGACATCACAGACCAGCAGCGGCGCGAGCCGGAGTGGCTTCTGCCGAGCCGGCCGAACCGCGACGACGGGATAGCCGTACTGGATCTCCCGGCCGTCGGCGCGCGCCCGCGCGGCGAGTTTCGCCGCCCCACCGCCGAGCTGGACGGGCGTTTCCGAGGTGAAGACGGCCTCGGCCCCCGGTGGTGCCGCGACATACGTCCCGCTTGCCTGCGGGTCGATGAACGACTGCAGCACTGTCGACCGCTGCATGCAGTTGATGTAGTAGGTCACCAGCCGACGCCACTGGTCCGCATCGAACGGCGCCTCGTCCGCCGGGCTCGCCGTGACGACCGTGACCTGCCGTGCCGCAGCGACGGAGCCCGGGGCAGTCACCAGCCGGATCGGCTCGGTGACGCCCTCGCTCGACTCCACCGGCGTGTGCTGGCGACGCCGGGCCATCTCGGTCGAGGCGTACCGGGAAAGGTCATTGGTGGTGATCCACCCATCGTCGGAAGACCCCTCGGCCGCACCGCGCAGACCGTCAAGCAGCACCTCGGTGAAGACCGAGGGGCGGTCGGGTCCCTGCGCCTTCGACGCCTTCTGGTGTGTGCTGGAGGTCAAAATGAAGGTGCCCCGCTGCCGTTTGAGGCGGCGTGGCTCTTCCCGTACACCGCCCCGGAACCGGTGCCGGGCCGTGAACGCACCGGAGAAACAGCAATCGAGAAGGACGACCTTCTGGCTGGCCTTGGAGTCGTTGAGCAGATGACGCAGCATGCCGTCGGTGTCGAAGGCGGTCGCGTGCAACTGCCCGCTGACCGTGTCGGTCGCCGCGAGGAACAGCGACTGACCGTCACCGTGCAGCACCCCGTGACCCGAGTAGTAGAGCAGGGCCAGGTCGCCGGTGCGTCGTACCCCGTAGAACTCCTCGACGACCTGACGGAGGTGCGCCGCCGGCAGGTCGAGTTCGGCACGTACGCTGTCGAACTCGCCAGCGCTGTCCAGCAGTGCCTTGAGCTGCGTAACGTCCTGCTGCACCGAGGGTAGGGGCGCGAGCGTTTGGTCGACGTGGCAGGTGGCCGTGCCGAGCAACAGGGCGTGCCGGCCCATCAGGGACGGGCCCGTTCGATCGCGGCCTGCACCGTTCTGATCAGTTCGTCGGTCTGTGCATGGGTGGGCCGGTCGATGGTCAGCTCGATGTCACCGACGCGCAGATGCACCCGGCGGCCGGTGTGGCGTTGCAGGAAGGCCAGGACAACGTCAACCAACGCCTGCACGTAGCCGGGCTCGGTGCCCGCCAACACGGTGACCACGCCGAGCGCCAGCTCTGCGACGCCCTTGGCATCCCTGTCAACGCTGGCTCGCTCGACGCGAGAAACCTCGCCGACCTCGCGGAGGTCATCCGCCAGCTCGTCGGTCAGCTCGCCGAGGACGAACTCGTCATCATCGGCGAGCGGCGTGAAGGCGATCCGGATGCGGACGCGGGACATCCAACCTCCTGACTGTGCGGCGCGAACCAATCTACGGAAAGGGCGCCGTCGGCACCTGCTTCTGTCAGCTTGTTGATCGAAAGTCCGCTACTGATCAGGCATCTCTGGTCCTACATGGAGCATGGGTTATTCCGATGTGGAATCGTGTACTAACCTTCACGCCTGCCGTCCGGACGCCTGCTCCACCTGTGACGTTCGATGAATGAGGCGACGCCCCTGCGCCTGAAGGAGTCCACCGATGGTTCGAGTCGGATGACCATGACGACCGACAATCCTCCGGTGCCGGGCCAGCTCGTCACGGTACGCAACCGACGCTGGGTTGTCGCCGATGTGGTCCGCAGTGAGGTGGCCAGCGGCGATCCGCATGTCTTCACCGGCCGGACCCCGCACCTGGCCACCCTGGTCAGCATTGAGGACGATGCCCGCGACGAGGAGTTGCGGGTGGTCTGGGAACTGGAGCCGGGCCGGCGGGTGCACGACAGCGCCACGCTGCCGGACCCCCGGCACGGGTTCGATGACCCCGGGCAGTTGGACGCATTCCTTGATGCCGTGCGCTGGGGTGCCATCGCCTCGGCCGACCGCACCGCCCTCCAGGCGCCCTTCCGCTCCGGCATCGAGATCGAGGACTATCAACTCGATCCGGTGGTCCGGGCGCTGTCGATGCCGCGGACGAATCTGCTGATCGCTGACGACGTCGGCCTCGGCAAGACCATCGAAGCCGGGTTGGTGATGCAGGAGCTGATGCTGCGGCACCGGGCCCGCACCATGATGATCGTGTGTCCGGCCGGGTTGACCCGGCAGTGGCGCGACGAGATGCGCGACAAGTTCGGCCTCGACTTCCGCATCGTCGACGCGGCTCTGCTCCGGGAGCTGCGCCGGACCCGAGGTCTCTACACCAACCCGTGGACGCACTACCCACGATTGATCGTCAGCGTGGACTGGCTGAAGCGGGACCGGCCGATGCGGCTGCTCCGCGAGGTGCTGCCGGCAACGCCGCGCTATCCGCGCGCCGTCGACCTGCTGGTGGTGGACGAGGTGCACACCTGCGCGCCGTCCGGCCGGGGCCGGTATGCGGTGGATTCGCAGCGTACGAAGGCGATCCGCGCCCTCGCCCCGCACTGCGAGCACCGGCTCTTCCTCTCCGCCACCCCGCACAACGGTTTCACCGAGTCGTTCACCGCGTTGCTGGAGTTGCTGGACGACCAGCGGTTTGCCCGGGGCGTCAAACCGACCGACGAGCAGTTGGCCCGGGTGATGGTGCGGCGGCTCAAGAGCGAATTGCCGCCGAGATGGGACGGCAGCCCTCGGTTCCCGACCCGACATCTGAGCTACCTGGAGGTCGACTACTCGGCCGCCGAACGGCACGCCCACGACCTGCTCAGCCGGTACGCGGCGAGTCGCCGGACCAACGCCGACGGCCGGGCGGGGGAGATCGCCGCCGACTTCGTCACCACGCTGCTCAAGCGTCGCCTCTTCTCGTCGCCGAAGGCGTTCGCCGAAACGGTGGAGACGCATCTGGCGACGATGACCACCCGGGATCACGCGGCGTCCGGCGGGGCGGAACGGCTGGCCGGCGAGAAGGTTCTGCAACCCGTGATCGACCGGCTGGCCGAGACGGCCGAGGACGATGCCGCCTACGGCAGCGCCGAGGCCGACGCCTTGACCGCTGTCCGGCATTACGCGGCCCCGCTCTCCGCCGAGGAGCGGGCGCTCCTCGGCGAGCTGCGCACCTGGGCCCGCTCTGCGCAGGACCGACCGGACGCGAAGCTGGCGGCGCTGCACCGCTGGCTGGACCCGATCGTGCGGCCCGACGGCGAGTGGCAGTCCGAACGGGTGATCATCTTCACCGAGTACCGCGACACCCAACGCTGGCTGCACGACCGCCTACTGAGCGCCGGGTACCCACCGGAGCGGATCGCTCTGCTCTACGGCGGGCAGGATCCGGACGAGCGCGAACACGTCAAGAACGTCTTCACCGAGCATCCCGACCTCGACGACGTCAGGATTCTGCTCGCCACCGACGCCGCCAGCGAGGGCATCAACCTGCAACGGCACAGCCACCGGCTGCTGCACTGGGAGATTCCGTGGAATCCCAACCGACTTGAGCAGCGCAACGGCCGCATCGACCGGCACGGTCAGCGCGCCGACCGGGTGGAGGTGCTGCACTTCGTGCCGGCCGGTTGGCAGCAGGTCGACTACACCACCGGTTCGCTGGAGGACGAGCTGGCGTTCCTCCGGTTGGCGGTGGAGAAGGTCGAGGCGATCCGCACCGACCTGGGCAGCGCCGGTGAGGTGATCGCCGCGCAGGTCGAGCAGAAGATGACCGGCAAGCAGACGGACTGGCGGGTCACCGACGTCGAGATCGATCGCCGGGCGAGCCGCGCCCGGCTTCGGGTGGAACGTGACCTGGCCCGGGACCTGCACCGGCTCACCGAGACGCTGAAGGGCAGCCGGGCGGAGCTGAACCTCAATCCGGCCACAGTGGAACGGGTGGTCCGCACCGGGTTGCGGCTGGCCCACCGCCGCGATCTGATCGACGCGCCGACTCCGGCGGGCGCGTCCGGAGACTGGTTCCGGTTGCCCGAGCTGCCCGGCGCGTGGGCCACCGCCCGTAACGACGGGCTGCTGCATCCGGTCACCGGTCGGGAGCGGCCGATCACCTTCGATCCGGATGCGGCGGCGGGGCGAACGGATGTGGTGCTGCTGCACCTCGGGCACCAGCTGGTGCAGATGTGCCTGCGTCTGCTGCGGGCCGAGCTGTGGGCACAGGCCCGGGGCGACGCCGGGTCTGCCGGAGCGAAGCTCAGCCGGGTCACTGCCCGGGTGGTCCCCGGTGACCTGCTGCGCACCCCGGCCCTGGTCGCCCACGGCCGGGTGGTGCTCACCGGCGCGGAGGGCACCCGGCTGCACGAGGAGATCGTCACCGCCGGCGGCCTGATCGAGGGCGGCAAACTCGTCCGGGCCCGCCAGGAGGACCTGGAGGCGCTGCTCGCCGCCGCGACCGACCAGGTCCCCGCCGAGCAGGTCCGGCAGAGCCTGACCGAGCTGTGGCCGACGCTGACCGGGCCGCTGGGGCGCGCCCTCGGCACCCGCGCCGACCAGCGCGCCCGCAGCTTGCACGGGCTGCTCGCCCGCCGCTGCGAGGAGGAGGTGACCGCGATCGGCGCGGTCCTGACCGAGCTGGAGACCTCGATCCGCAGCAAGCTCGCTGACGAGCCGCACTGGGAGCAGCCGACCCTGTTCACCATCGAACGCGAGCAGTTGCACGCCGACCGGGACGCGCTGCACGCCCGGCTGCGCGACATCCCGGCCCAACGCGAACGGGAGAGCGACGCGCTGCGCCGCCGCTACGCCGACCCGACGGCCCGCTGGTTCCCGGCGGCCGTCACCTTCCTGGTCCCCGCGTCCCTGGCCCGAGGTGCCCGCTGATGCCCACCATCCCCCGCCAGACCCGAGGCGCTTCCGGCCGTGTCGGCACGAGTCGCCGCGCGCCAGGACCCCCGGCGCAGAAAGTCGACGAGCAGCACGCCGAGTGGCTCGGTCTGCTGCGCCCGGAGGGGCCGTTCCTGACGGTGCCGGTGCTCGTCGAGGCGCTGCCGCACGGGCTGGACACCGTGCCGACCGACGTGCGGGACCGGATCCGTCGGGGCTGGGCCGAGGTGCAGGACGCCCCGGACCTGCTCGGCCCGGCCTGGGTCGAGCTGATCCTCGGCGAATTGCTGGGGCATCCGGCGAGCGCGCGAACCGACCCCGCTGCGGACATCGGCGGCTTCCGGCCGGACGTGGTGCTTTCCGGTCCGCAACCCGGCGGCGGTAGTGCGGCCCGGCTGCACGTGCACCGCCTGCCCTTCGACGCGAAGCTCACCGCCGCCCGGGGCGACCGGCCCGCTCCGATCGAACAAGCCGCCCAGGTGTGCCGGGACAACGACGTACCGCTGGCCCTGGTGACCAACGGGCAGCACTGGGCGCTGGTGCACGCCCGCCGAGGCGAGCCGACCGGGGTGGGCGTCTTCGACGCTGACCTCTGGTGGGAGGAGCCGGCGTTGCTGCGCGCCTTCGCCACCCTGCTCGCCGCGTCCCGGGTTCTCGTGCCGCCGGCCGGTGTCGATGGCCGTCCGTCGACAAGTCTCGCCGGGCTCTTCGTCCGCAGCGCGGAGGCGCTCACCCAGATCACCACCACTCTCGGCGACCAGGTGCGTCGGGCGGTGGAGCTCTTCGTCGGCGAGCTGGCCCGGCTGGACCGGGAGTCCGAGGGCCTGCTGCTCGGTAAGGTCAGCGACCGCGAGGTCTACCGGGGCTCGCTGACCGTGATGATGCGTCTGGTCTTCCTGCTGTACGCCGAAGAACAGCGGCTGCTGCCGGTGGCCGACCCGCTCTACGCGCAGGCGTACGCGGCCTCCACCCTGCACGATCAGCTCCGTGCGGCCCGGGACCTGCACGGCGAGGAGGTCGGCGATCGGCGTACGGCCGCCTGGCCCCGACTGCTCGCCCTCTTCGCCGCGGTGCACGGCGGCTGCGAGCACCCCGACCTGCGGATCCCCGCCCACGGCGGGTCGCTGTTCGACCCGCAGAGGTTCGGTTGGCTGGTCGACGCGGCGGTCACCGACCGGGTGGTGCACGAGATGCTCGATGCCCTGCTGGTGCTGCGGCACCGGGGCCGGGCCTCCGAGCAGCTCAGCTACTCCAGCCTCGGCGTGGAGCAGCTCGGCCACGTCTACGAGGGCCTGCTGGAGTTCTCCTGCGCCCGAGTGCAGGAGCCGTACGTCGGGCTGCTTGGCAGGCGCGAGCCCGAGCTGCCGCTGGCCGAGCTGGAGGCGGCAGCTGGCCGGGGTGAGGCGGAGCTGCGGGTCTGGCTGGTCGCCCGCTGCGACCTCACCGTCCGGCAGGTGGAGAAGGCGCGAGCCAGGATGCCCGCGCCGCACCAGCTCGCCGCGCTGCACGCGGCCTGCGACAACGACGCCGACCTGACCGATCGGGTACGCCCGTACTGGGGGTTGCTCCGCACCGACCTACGTGACCTGCCCACGGTCTTCCCCGCCGGCTCGGTGCTGTTCACCCAGTTCGGCGACCGGCGGAACACCGGCACCCACTACACGCCTCGGGAGCTTGCCGAGGAAGTCGTCCGGCACACCCTCGCCCCGCTCTGCTTCGCCCACGGCCCCGCGCAGGGCGTCACCGACGAGGGAGTGTGGCGGGCCAAGACCGCCGACGAGCTGTTGACGTTGAAGGTGCTCGACCCGGCGATGGGCTCCGGGGCGTTCCTGGTGGCGGCCTGCCGCTACCTCGCCGAGGTGCTGGTGCGGGCCTGGCACCGCGACGGGCTCCCCGCCGAGCTGTCGGAGTTGGCGAACGGCAACCCGGACCAGGAGGATCTGCTGCTCGCGGCCCGCCGCCTGGTCGCCGCCCGCTGCCTGTACGGAGTGGACCGCGACGACATGGCGGTGGAGCTGGCCAAGCTGTCGCTCTGGCTGGTCACCCTCGCCAAGGGCAAGCCGTTCGGCTTCCTCGACCACGCGCTGCGCTGCGGCGACTCGCTGGTCGGCATCACCAATCTCGACCAGCTCACCGCCTTCCACCTGGACCCGGAGGCGGGGCGATACCAACACAGCCGCTTCTTCGGCGACCTGGTCGGCCGGCTACACCGGACGGTCGACGAGATGACCACGCTGCGTGAGTCGATCAGCGCGACGGTGGTCGAGGACACCCGGGACGCCGCCGACAAGGCCAGCAAGCTCGCCGAGGTCGAGCACCTGGGCCGGGGCGTACGGCTGGCCGCCGACGCGGTGGTCGGCGCGGCGCTCTCCACCGCCGTCCGCCCCCAGCGCCGCCCGTGGGACCCGGAAGACGGCACCGACGAGCCGGAGATGAAGTACGACGGCCGCCTGCTCAGCGTCAGCGACGACGTGTTCCGCCTGCTCGACGGACCGCACGACGCCGAGCTGGAGGAGGGGATCACGATCACCGTCGCCGGCTGGCTGCGCGGCTCCCGTCCGGACCCGATCCGACCCCTGCACTGGCCGCTGGAGTTCCCCGAGGTGGTCAACCGCACCGGCTTCGACGCCGTCATCGGCAACCCACCCTTCGTCGGCGGCCAGCGCCTGACCGGGGCGATCGGACCGGACGTACGCGAATATCTGGTCGAGCGGATCGGCCGGGGCAAGCGGGGGAGCGCCGACCTGTGCTCCTACTTCCTGCTGCGCAACCTCAGCGTCACCGGCAAGGGGCGGGTGGGCATCATCGCCACCAACACGATCGCCCAGGGCGACACCCGGGAGGTCGGCCTCGACCAGGTCGTGGACCTGGGCTGGACGGTCTACCGGGCGAACAAGTCTCAGCCCTGGCCGGGCACCGCCTCGCTGGAGGTCTCCCTGCTCTGGGTCGGCCACGCCGCCGCCAACGAGAAACCGGTCCTCGACGGACAGCAGGTTGCGGGAATCACCCCGTCGCTGGACGCCCGCTCCCGGGTCACCGGCAACCCGCACCGCCTCGCCGCCAACGCCGGCCTGTCGTTCATCGGCTCCTACATTTTGGGCACCGGCTTTTTGCTGGATCCGGAGCCGGCGCAGGCGCTGATCGCCAAGGACCCGCGCAACGAGGAGGTGCTCTTTCCCTACCTTAACGGGGAGGACCTCAACGGTCGCCCCGACTGCTCCGCCCGCCGCTGGGTCATCAACTTCCAAAACTGGCCGCTCGAACGAGCCCAGCAATACCCCGACTGCTTCGCCATCGTCGAACGAGAAGTCCAACCCTTTCGGGCTACCAATAATCGGGTAGCGCGACGAGAAAGGTGGTGGAAATTCGCGGAGCGGGCCCCAGCATTGTACTCGGCAATCGACGGACTCGACCGCGTGCTTGTCATCGCACGGGTCAGCAAAACCGGCCTACCGGTGTTCGTGTCAACCGGGCAGGTGATTAGCGAGGCAACGGTCGTGTTCGCTACCGACCGGGCAGAAGACCTCGCCTTGCTTTCCAGCAACTTTCACTTCTCGTGGTGGACGACGAAGGGCGAGTCGAGCCTGCGGTCTGACCCCCGCTACACGCCGTCGGATGGATTCGAGACGTTTCCGCAGCCGGAGGCGACGGAGCGGATGGGGCGGGTCGGGGCGGAGTTGGACTCGTATCGGCGGTCGGTGATGTTGGGGCGGGATTTGGGGCTGACGAAGCTCTACAACCTGGTCCACGACGAGCAGGAGACAAGCGCCGAGGTCCAACGGCTGCGGGACATCCACGTCGAGATCGACGAGGCGGTGGCCGAGGCGTACGGCTTCGACCTCACGCTTGGGCACGGGTTCCACCGGACCCGGCAGGGCACCCGGTTCACCATCGACCCGAGCGCCCAGGTCGACGTGCTGGACCTGCTGCTCGAACTCAACCACAAGCGTCACGAGGAAGAGCAGCCTCAACAGGCTGCCACCCGACGCAAGTCACGAAAGCCAGCGAAGGTCGTTCCACCGCGCCGATCAGCAGACGCCCCAGCAGGCGAGCCGCCATCGATCGGGCCGGCCCTTGACGGCGGCCTATTCCCCCTCCCTGATGCCCTATTCTGAGCAATGGTGTCGGATGTCCGACAAGCTTCGCCAATCAGGATGACCGTGTCAGTATGTAACGAAGGTTTCATATCGCTAAAGTTTGGGGTTCGCCAGCGCGTGTCCCTACCACTGCGGTTGCATCGGAGCCATACTGACTTGACGTACACACCCCTGCCCAGACCCTGCATCGTAGATGATCTAGAGCATTTGGGAGCGCGCAACGGAGTTCGTCGGTGGCGAGATGGGGCCGGACGCATATACACCTACGATGGCCAACACTGTGAGTTAGAGGTTTTCAATTCCCGTGGCCGCCACATTGGCGTCGCAGACGTATACACTGGAGAGTTCATCAAGCCTGCGGTTAGAGGAAGGAAGATCGATGTTTAAGCTTCACCAGAGAAAGCGATCAGACGATCGACCTACCTTCGTCGGTGACGTGCTGCGGGGCGAGACGACTCTCGACCGGATCGACGACTACATCGATCGATGGCATGATGCGCCGATGGGATCCCCAGATTCCTCTATGGAGCTTCACGAGTTCTTGGGCATGACCTGGGAAGAATATCGCCTCTGGGGTGAGCGTCCTGAATCTCTTCGGTTCATCGTGGCGGCGCATCGGGCGAGAAAACCCGTGAGGGAAATCCTTTATGCGGACCGCGCGCTAGGCGCGGCTGCACGGTCGAGCAACAAGACTGATGCGGAGCGGGTGCTCGCCTGGCTGAAGTCACGAGGGCGAATCGGGAAAATCGCAGACCGATAATGAAAGAAACTGAACTCGGACTTTGGTCTATCCGAAGCCCTGACGAGCCTGCAAGGTCGCTCGCCTCGGCCATCGTTGAGCGATACGACCTGGATCCGCCGGTTGATATAAAGGCGCTCGTGCAGGAATGTGCGGATCTCTACTTTGAGGGCTGGCCGTTTGCCGGTTGCGACGCACTGGTCCACGATCTGCACCTGCCCCGGCCGCAGGTGTTTGTGCGTAGCGGGCTACCTCCACGCCGGGAAATGCTTACCCTCGCCCACGAGTACGGTCACATCAAGATGGGTTGGCACTACGGGACAGTGGGCTGCCAGGCCATCACGAGCGAGGTGACTGTCGGGCCGGCCGAGGAGATTTCCAGCCTCTCGTACGACGCTGATGGCCAAGAGCGCGAGGCGACACGCTTTGCCAGCTATCTGCTCATCCCCGACCGCCACATACTGCCCCTGATCAACAGCACCGACATGGCGCTCATCCTCGATGGTCTGGACCGCACAGGCGTCTCTGCGGACGCCGCATTCATGCGGCTGCGAAGCCTCCTGCAGCCTGGCTTCCTGTTCACCTTCCAGGTGCAGGCGGAACGACGTCTCTACACCTCGTCAGGCACCGTGGTGCCGGCAGCCTTCAACCAGCTTCGCACTGGGGCCCTGGGTGAATCATCGGTGGATTCGGGTGCGGCTTATGTCGGTGGTCGGCGCGTCGAGTGGTTCCGGTTCACGGATTTTGCAGCATTCAAGCCTGCGCCGGGTTCGCAATCGGCGACCGAGCTGCTTCGTTCGGCGATAGCCTCACACGAAAGCGACCCGGGGCTCCAGCAAAAGCTACTCCTCCGCATAAACGGAGTGGTCGGCGGTAGTCTCTCCGCAGAACGGGCACAGCGGCCTGAGCAGGCGCTTGCGCTACTCCGTCACAAGTTCGACAGCAAGCCGGAGTTCGATGAGGTCGTGAAACACCCTGACTTCGACCTCTATCTGAGGCGCAAGGTGGAGGAGTGGGCCGTCAGGCGAGGCATCCTCTGAGTCAGCCCTCTCCCGCCGTAGGAAGTAAGGTGGCGGCCGTCAGCTCGCTGACTCGTCCTTGAGGCTGGTCAGGAAGCTGGTCCAGGAGCGGCCGTCGAAGGCGAGTATCGGGCCGGTGCGGTCCTTGGTGTCGCGGACGTCCACCGCGCCGTCGACGAACCGCACCTCGACGCAGGCTGCGTTGTTGGAGCTACGGGAGGACTTGAACCAGTCACGGTCGGAGCGAGGGGCCATCACGTCATCTCCTTGCCGATCTGCCGGATCAGCTCCAGCGACTCCGCCGAGCTTAACGCCCGCTCCCGCGCCTCGGCGAAGGTCACCGCGTAGTCCGCGACCCGGCTGGACTGATCGATGATGTCGCTTGAGGTGAGCACCTCCTGCCAGACCAGGTCGGGCAGCCGGGGCGACGGGAACGACAGGATCTGGAACGGGCCACCGAGCGCGGGATGCGCTCCGGCGGTGAAGGGCACCACCCGGATCTCGAACTGCTCCGGGCGCTCGGTCAGCAGCCGGTCCAGGTGGTCGAGCTGGGCGCTCATCACCTCCGGGCCACCGACCTGCTGCCGCAGCGCGCCCTCGCTGATCACGGTGGTCAGCCGCAGCGGGTAGTCACCGCCGAGCCGCTGCTGCCGGGCCATCCGCGCGGCGACCCGCCGGTCCATCTCGGTCAGCCGGACGTAGGTGTTGCCGCCCCGGATCACCGCGCGGGCGTACTCCTCGGTCTGCAGCAGCCCGTGCAACAGCTCGTTGTCATAGGTGCGGATGTGCTCGGCGCCGGCCTCGTAGCCGAGGAAGCGGAGGAACTCCGCCGGGAAGAGCTGCGAATACTGGTGCCACCAGGCCCGCCGCATCGCCGCGACGCGCAGCGCCTCCAGCTCGGCGGCGTCGGCCGGGTCGATCTCGTACACCTTGACGAGCTGAGCCAGTCGATCACCCGGCAGCTTGACCCGCCCGGCCTCCACCCCCGAGATGTACGCCTGCGTGATGCCGCTGGAGCGGCCCGCCGCCACAGCGGTCATGCCCACCTCCTCACGGCGCTCCCGCAGCCGCAGGCCCAGCTCCCACGCCTGCACCGTGGGCGACTCAAGTGGTGGCGACGACTTGCGGCGTGTCCTTGCGGCGCTGGATGTCATCTCTACTCCATCCTGAGTGTCACCGATACCTGACCGACCATAGTCGACGAAAACACTCGGCACCATCCCCTTGATATAACCGAATAGATAGGCAATGCTGCCTCTACGAGATTCACGCCGATGCGAGGAGGCAGGATGGCTGGCAGGCTCAGGTTGATCGAGCAGGAACCGCAGGTGCGGCACGCGTTCTCGCTCTCGCGGGTCGTCGACGCCGGCACCTGCGACGAGTGGCACGACCTGCTCGGGGTCCTCCGGGTACCGGTCGACCGGCTGGCGCCGGACAAGCTGTGCGACCAGCTGCGCCCGTGGGCGTTGGCCACCCTGGCGGCCGGAGGTTACGGCTTCGGCCGTTACTACGCCTGCTACTCCACGCTCGACGAGGACGACGAACCGGACAAGGCCATCGCAGACGAGGACATCGACTGGTCCGGCACGGCCGTCCTGATCCCCGCCGAGCCACCCGTCGGCCGGTGATCTGCGCCCGACCGTCGAACGTCGTTTCCCTACGGCATCTACTGCGGACATCGATGCTGCTCGGCAGGCATAGCGCTGGCCTTGCAGCAGCGGCGGATCATCCAGGGCCGTAAGCGCATCGATACACGATCAAATCGGATGGCGCATTCGGTCATGCCGGTGATCGATGCCGCCGGTTTTCTGGTCCCACGGTCACGATTGCCGCCGTACGGTCAAAGGACCGGGACGGTAACCGGGCTGTGGTTCCTCACCGGCTGCCCGGGGCCACGCTGTTCCGGGCCTGACCGTAGCGGAGGAGAGCATGAACTCCGGGCGTGGCATCGGCGACTGGTACGCAAACTCCGAAGGACGCTGGTCGGACGGACTTCAGCGCGACTGGGAGAACGATGATCCGGTTGATCGGACTCCTGATTCTTGGCTCGATCGCCTCCCGTTGAAGACGCAGGCTCGGGCGGCCGAAACCGGTGCCACCACATCAGGTAAACGACCGGGAACCAAGGGCAACCGGCAGCCACGTCCGCAGCGAACCCCGTCAGTGATCAACGGGACCGCTGTGTCATCGGATCGGCCACTCCGGCAGATGTTCATCTCGGCCGTACGGGACATGCTGAGGAAGAAGCCTGAGATCGGTGAGAAGGAAGTGCTCTCACGGCTGCGTCCGCAATGGCCGCTCGCCACGAAGCGCGAGGTTCGGCAAGCACTCGACGCCGGTCGTCGAGATCCGATGGTCCGTGCTGATGCAATACGCGCCGCGAAGCGGGATCGTATGGGCCTCTCCGGGCGCAAATTGGCAGCACGGCTCCGTCGAAACGGCTGGGATGCAATGACGGAGGTAGAGGTACGAGCAGCCCTTCGGCAGCCTCAGCCGGGACGTAGTACTCATCGGCCTCCGGCTCCACCACGCCCACTCCCTACCCCGCAACACCGCCCGGATAGCTGTGCCGCCTGCGGAGTGGTCCCCTCTGCCCTTGGTACGTGTCGCTGCTCGTGAGCGCATGGGACCATCCGCCGGTGCTGACTGCGCGTGGCGGCCGTCAGGTGAGCTTGGCTCCGATGTAGGCGATGACGAACTGCTGCCGGGCACCGTCCATCCGGAAGTGCAGTCGCCCCGCGCGCGGCGTGAACCGCGCATGCCAGTCGAAGAGGTGCGCCTGGCCGTCGGTGTCGACAAAACGACAGAGCGCCTTGCGGCTTTCGCTTTCCGGCGTCACCTTGCTCCGCCACTGAGGAGCGGCCTCCGCGCTCGGCACCCAGTCGGCCACCGTCAGTTCGAGTTCGGCGAGCCGCTCTTTCACGGGCTGAAGCCATGCCGGTGCGAGTCGATGCAGATCGCCGGCGACGCGGGGCAGAAAGCGCAGGTGCGGGAAGATGTCCTCCCGTGCCTCCCACAGCTCGGCTCCGGTGTGGATGCGGGTCAGCTCCGAGTCGCAGAGCCACTGTCGATGCCGGTCCACGTGCGCCGCCCGGGACGCGTGCCGTACGTCAACCTCGGTCTCGGTGAGTGTGACGGTGCCCGCGTCGTTCTCGGCGAGGCCACGCTGACTCAGCCGCAGTGACGTCTCTTCCCACGGTTGCGCCAGCGGCAGCGAAACCGCCAGGCCGCCAACCTGGTGCGCGGTGCCCAGGCCCTCGGCCGCCTGCTCCTCGTGGAAGTATTCCGTCCCGTCGCGTAGATCAGCCGGGGCGACCTCCCGGAACGGCGCGCGCTGGTTCATGCCGCGCAGGTAACGCATCGCATCACGATTGCGTCCGTCGCCGGCCCACTCCCGGACGGAATAGTCGTCGCCCAGGTCGAGATCGAAGAACCGACGCTCGGTGACCAGGGCGACGTCGGTGCGGTGTTGACGAACCTTCCGCAGCAATCTCACGAAGCCGTGTAGGGAATCCGACACTTCCTCGCGCCGTGCCTTGGTCTCCCGATAGGAAAGCTCGTTCAGCACCAGCAGCAAGGACAAGATTCACTCCTCGTCAGTCGAGCAGACGATCAAGCGCCCTGTCCCACTCATCGAAGAAGCCCCTTGGCCATTGCGACAACATGCCGTCGGAGTCAATCTTGGGAGAGCTGACCTCGATCTCACCGTCGTCGTTCCGGTCAAAATAATGCAACACCACATGATTTGGCGTCAATACCCGATCCTTGACGGCGAGCCGCACCCCGTTGAGCACATGATCACTGTGGCTTTCGATTACGAGCTGCCCGCCCGCAGCCACCGCACGACAGGCCAACCGGGCAAGCATTGTCTGCCCCCGAGGGTGCAGATGCGCTTCCGGATTTTCCAGCATCACCAACCGGCCCGGACCTGCCGAAAGGCAGGCAACGATGATCGGCAGCGCATAGGTGAGACCGAAGCCGACGTTGGTGGGGCGGTAGCGGATGTTGGACGACTTGATGCCGGCCGTGCCGCCGAATCCGTAGCTCAGCCGCACCATGTCGGTGCCGCGCAGGTCCTCTGCCATCAGGTTCACGCCGGGGCAGATCTCCCGCAGCCACGCCTCGGTCTGGTCGAGCAGGCCGTTCGACTTTGCGGCCGGGTGACGCAACTCGGGCGAGGAGACCCGGTCCTCGTGGCGGGCCCGCAGATAGTTCACCGTGTGCTCACCCCGGACTCCGAGGAACCCCCGACGCACCGCCATCTCGTACGACTTCGGGTAGCTCACAGCCGGAACGATCCGGTCGGCCCGCAGGTATTGGAAGCCAGTCCCGAAGAGCCCCGACTGTTTCGGCGGCGGTTGCTGCACCTCGGAAGGGCTCACTGGTCGCGGTACCTGGAGCAGGTCGGCCTCACGGTCCTCGGCGGGCCGGTATTCGACCCGCCAGGTCCTTTCGGAGCCGTCGATCGTGGCGGCGATCGCGATGAAGATCCGGCCCTCGTGGCCCCCGTCGGCGTAGTTCTCGTGCAGGACGTCCTGCCCGACGCCCAACTCGACGAGCTCTCCGTTGAGCAGCAGCCCACCTCTGTGGTCGAGCACGCCCGCGTCGTATGACTGGCGCAGCAACGCCAGCGCCTGGATCGTGGTGCTCTTGCCGGCCGCGTTCACGCCGCTGAGCAGCGTAAGCGGCGCAAGGGGGAGACCCATCTGCCGGAACGCCTTGAAGTTCTCCAGTTGCAGCCGCTCGATCATCGACTCATCACCGACTCGAAGATTTTCCGGATGCGCGCGAAGCGCAGGCGCACCTTGCCCGGGTCACCCGTCCCCTGAGAGATCGCCCCTTGGAAGTCGACGTCGTTCATGAGGCCGATGAACTCCTTCTCCACCCTGCGTCGCCGCTCCGTGAGTAGTGCCATCCCCGGGCCGCCGACTTCGGCGAGGTTGACCGAGATCGCCTCGAACAACGCCTTGTTGATCGGCATGCGTCGGCTGCTTCCCTTGCGGTCACGCTTGCGGAACGCATGCTGCTCGAAGGTCTGCCTGGCCGCGATCATCGCTACTTCGAACTCGGTCCACAGTCGCTCGACCTCATGAGCTGGCAACGTGTTCAGATTGCGCATCGCTTCCCGTAGGAAGCGGTCGAAGTCGTCGTGATCGTAGTCGGATGGGCTGGTCAATCGGAACGCGATGAACCGGAGGATCATCTCCCGGTCGACCATCCGCTCGCTGCGCACACTGTCGCCGGTCGCCGAGCGGAAGACGTCGGATTCAGCCCACTCGCGCAGGATCGCTCGACCGTTGCCAGGAATCAGGGCATGTCGCAACTCCTGCCGGGAAAGAGGCAGCCCGCCGGTGTTGATCCGGGCGAAGATGTTGAATTTGACTTCCTCCGGCGTGCCCCGCCGAATGAGATGCACGATGAGCTCGGTCTCCCGCAGCCGGGTCTGTAACCGACCGGGAAGATCGTCGAAGGTCTTGCCGTCGTATTCCGCGCCCAGATATTCGAGGTTGACCAGCCGCAGCGGCTCCCGGTCGATTGCCTCGGGCTCGATGAACTGCGCGATCGTGGTCAGCCGCTGGATGCCGTCGACCATGGCCCACTCCTCGTCGTCGCCCTCGGCCGCATAGAAGGTGGGCAGCGGGATGCGCAGCAGCAGCGACTCGATCAGCCGACTCTTGGCCGTCGGTCGCCAGATCCCGGCCTGACGCTGAAAGTCGGGTTGCAGGTCGACGCGCCCGGTGCGAATACGGGACAGCAGCAGATCGACAGTGGTGTTGCGGGTGACCACGTCGATCTTCTCGGGGTCGAACGGGGTGTGGATGATGTCGATTGCCTGGTCGGCTCTGGCGTCCTGGGCGTCGTCGACCTCGATTCCGGTCGCCCGACCGAGCGAATCCAACTCCTCGAGGACGTCTGGCTCCACCTCGGAAATCTCGCCACCTCGATTCGTCCCGGCCGTTGCCGTATGGCAGCGCCGCATGACCGACCGGTAGCAGCCTAACGGATCACACCGCCGAAGGGGCCGCGTCGAGCGCCCCGCCGATGTCGTAGGGAAACGCTACGGTCACTCACATGACTGGGCAGGGCGTGCTCGCCGTACCGGATGAGCGGACGATCCGTGACGAGCTGCAACGGTTGGTCGTTGCCGACCTGCGCGGGCCCCTCGGCGGGCTGGGGGAGGAGTTTCCCACCAGGGAAAATCCGCTGGACCGCTACATTCTCGGGCGGCTGGCGCCCAACGGGGTGTCGGTCGATCCGGCCACTGAGGACAGTTTCGCCGAAGCTACCGCCTCGGATGCAGCCGACGGCGGCCCTGAGCCAACCGCGCCGAGCGTGCCGAGCCTGGCGCCATCCGCGCTCGGCTTTACCGCCAGCGTGCCGCTGTCGGTCGCCGAGCTGCTGGTCACCGCGGCCTGGGGCAGCTACGACACCGCTGCCTCCGAGCGTGAGGAACATGCTGGCCGACCGGTCTGGCGGCGGCACCAACGCGGCGGCGTGGTCGTCGTGCCGCTGCGCGAAGGGCTGATCGCGCCGCAGTCGGTCGACGCAGCACAGCCAAATGTCGTAGTGCGGGGCCGGGTGCGTCGCCTGGGGAAGGTACGACTGGTCTCGCTCTTCCTGGAAAACCGGGAGCACAGCGATTCGTCGCGCCAGCCGAAGCGGTGGATCTTCCAGGTCGAGCTGGCCGCCACCGGCCCGGAGCAGGGCGCGCCGGTCTTCGTGCCCCGGCCGGAGCAGGTCACCGGCGGAGACGACGCCGACCAGGCCGAACGGCGCCGGCTGGCGATGGCCTACCGGTTCCACCCGGAGTTCGCGGTGGGACACGGCACCGCCGTCCATGCCGAGCCGTCGTCCAGCGATCCCCAGCGAGCCCTTCGGGTACGTACCACGACCGTCCCCACCCACGAGCTGCCCTTCACCGACGTGCCCAGCAGCGACCAGGACGACGACCTGCCCGAGTTGGCCGACGTCGAGTTGGACATGCGGCGCCTCGCCGAGCTGGCCGACGGCCCGGCCACCGCCCTCACGGCGGCATTGCAACCCCTCGTCGTCGGCTATCGGGCGTGGATCGACCGCAACGAGGCGAGCGCCGGTGACCCGGACCGGCGGCTCGACGGGTACCAACGACAGGTACGCGAGGCGCTGCGCGACGCCCGGGAGGCGGCCGACCGGATCGCCGCCGGCATCAAGCTGCTCGCCGCTGCCGACCCGACGGCCCGTCAGGCGTTCGGGTTCGCCAACCGGGCGATGTACCTGCAACGTGTCCACAGTGTTGTCGCCGCCCGGCGGCGGGAGCACCCGAACCTCCCACTGGCGCAGGCGATCGCCGACGCCGATCGGCCGGAGAACCACAGGTGGCGGCCGTTCCAGTTGGCCTTCGTTCTGATCAACCTGCCAGCTCTGGCCGACCTACGTCACCCGGAGCGAGGTGACGACGTCGAACGTGCCTTCGCCGATCTGCTCTGGTTCCCCACCGGTGGCGGTAAGACCGAGGCGTACCTCGGCCTCACCGCCTTCACCATCGCGATCCGCCGTCGTCAGCCCGACCAGGCCGGGATGACCGGCGGTGCTGGGCTCGCCGTGCTGATGCGCTACACCCTGCGGCTGCTCACCATCCAGCAGTTCGAGCGGGCCGCGACCCTGATCTGCGCGGCGGAGTCCCTACGCCGGGCAGATCCGCAGACCTGGGGGAGCACACCGATCCGGATCGGGCTGTGGGTCGGTGGCCGGGTCACCCCGAACCGCACCCAGGACGCGAAGGACTGGCTGGACGAGCGGCGGCGGGGCCGGTCCACCCGGGGCATCGGCTCACCGCATCAGCTCACCAGTTGCCCCTGGTGTGGCACGAGGATCGAGCCGGGCCGGGACATCAAAGTCGATCGGGACCACTGGCGGACGCTGGTGCGCTGCTTCGATGTGGAGTGCCCGTTCAGCGAGGTGGGCAGCTTCCCATTGGCCGGCGACGAGATCGGCCTGCCGGTGATCCTGGTCGACGAGGAGCTCTACCGCCAACCACCGGCGTTGGTGATCGCCACTGTCGACAAGTTTGCCCAGTTGCCGTGGAAAGGCGAGACCGCCGCGCTCTTCGGCCGGGTCGGCAAGCACTGTGACCAGCACGGCTTTCTCACTGAAGATCTCGAATCGACCGACTGGGAACGCAAGCGGCACCGGCCGGGCAACCGCATCGTCCCCTGCGCGCGGCTACGTCCGCCAGACCTCATCATTCAGGACGAGCTGCATTTGATCTCCGGGCCGCTCGGCTCGCTGGTCGGGCTCTACGAGACCGCAGTGGACCGGCTGGCCAGCTGGGAGCCGGTCCCCGGGCACTGGTCCCGGCCGAAGGTGATCGCCTCCACCGCCACCGTACGCCGCGCCCAGCAGCAGATCGGCGCGCTGTTCAACCGGCATACCCGGGTTTTCCCGCCGTCGGGGCTGGACGCCTCGGACAGCTTCTTCGCCCGCCAGCGCCAGACTGAGGAACATCCGGGTCGGCGGTACATCGGCATCTGCGCGCACGGTAACCGGCTCCGGTCGACCCTGATCCGGGTCTACGTCTCCGTGCTTGGCGCGGCGCAGAAGCTCCACGAGACCTACGGCCGCAACCGGGTCACCGACCCCTACATGACCCTGGTCGGCTACTTCAACAGTTTGCGAGACCTGGGCGGCATGCGGCGACTGGTCGAGGACGACGTCTCCAGTCGACTGATCCGTGCCGACGAACGCGGGCTCGCCCGACGGTACGACCCGTACCTGGAGGAGTTGACCTCCCGGATGCCCTCGGACGCCATCCGGCCGCTGCTGGACCGGCTCGCGGTGCGCTTCGACAGCACCCGGGCCAAGGGTGCTCCCCGGCCGGTCGACGTGCTCCTCGCCACCAGCATGATCGCCGTTGGGGTCGACATCGCCCGGCTCGGCGTGATGGTGGTGGCGAACCAGCCGAAGTCCACCGCCGAGTACATCCAGGCGACGAGCCGGGTCGGGCGGCAGGCTCCGGGTCTGGTGTTCACCGTCTACAACTGGGCTCGTCCGCGCGACCTGTCGCACTACGAACGGTTCGACCACTTCCACGCCACGGTCTACCGGCAGGTCGAGGCCCTGTCGGTCACCCCGTTCGCCGAGCGGGCCATCGACCGAGGGCTGACCGGGGTGCTGGTGGCACTGGTACGCGATCTGGAGAGCACCTACAACGGCAACCTGCGGGCGCGCGACTTCGACAGGCACGGTCAGCTCGCCGATCATGTCGTGCGGTTCCTCAAGCGCCGCAGCGAGGTCGCCGCCGACAACACCGTGCGCCAACGGGTGGAGGACGAGTTGGAGTCCCGCCTCGACCTCTGGGCACGGGAACGGGCTCGGCCCGCCCGACGGCTGGCCTACGACAAGCCGTACCACAGCGATGACGTCGCTGGGCTGCTGCACCGCCCGGAGGAGGGCCGGTGGGCACAGACCACCTGTCCCACCTCACTGCGCGACGTGGAGCCCGGTATACAGCTCCAGTTGCAGCTCGGTGCCGTAGTGGATGATCCACCACCGTTCGCTCCGCCACTCGGGGGCGGCATGGCAGGAGGGCCCGCGTGAGCGGGCCGCAGCCCCGCAGCCTGCGGGTCGGCGCGTTGCGCCCCAACCAACTGCTGCACACCTACGGCGTCGGCTCGGTCGCCGATCTACCCAGCCTGTCGGTGCTGACCCTCGGGTTGGCGCACTGGGACCTCACCCACTCGATGCCGGTCACCGAGGACCGGTTGTTGACTGCGGTCCGGCGCAGGCTCGGTGGTCAGGTGGAAAGCCTTCGGCTTCCCCCGCACCTGCCGGAGACGTCCGACCTGTTCGCCGACTGGACCCGCGTGGGCGTGCCGGTCGCGCTCTTTCCCACCTGGCTGCGCTGCTCGGACACCCGATGCAACCGGCTCGCGCCGGCGGATTCCGGGCTGTTCGAGTTGTTGTCGTCGCCCTACCAGCCGGACCGGGCCCGCTACGTGCACAGCTGCCGAGGCAACGGCAACTCCCGCCCTACCGCAGTGCCGGCCCGCTTCGTGCTGGCCTGCGACAACGGTCACCTCGACGACTTCCCCTGGTCGTACGTCGCGCACGGTGGCATGGACCCCGGCGCCGGTCACTCGCTCACACTCGCCGAACGTGGCAGCACCGGCGAGGCGGCCAACATCTTCATCTCCTGTGAGTGCAAAGCTTCCCGCCCGATGTCGGTGGCGATCGGTCTGCACGCTGAGAAGACTCTCCCCGCCTGCCGCGGACGCCACCCCCACCTCGGCACGTACGAGCCCTGCGATGCCCCCACCCGCACGCTCGCCCTGGGCGCCACCAACAGCTGGTTCGCCATGCAGCTGCGGGTGTTCAGCCTGCCCCGTTCCGAGCATCCGGTCGATCAGGTGGTCGCCAAGTTCTGGTCATCAGAGCTGCACCTGCTCGCCGGGCTGGACGCGGACACGGCGAAGAAGATCATGCAGACTCAGGCTTGCTGGGGCGAGTTGCGTCCCTACGGCGCCGACCGGGTCTGGGCGGCGATCCAACGTCGCAGCACGGCCGAGCCGGACGACGAATCCGAGGACGACGACGATCTGCGCAAGCCCGAGTGGCTGGCCTTCACCGCCGGCACCAGCACCGAGCTGCCCGACTTCACCACCCGACCGGAGCCGGTGCCACACCAGCACCGCAGGTGGCTCCGGTCGGTGGTCCTCGTCCCCCGGCTACGGGAGGTCTCCGCGCTGTACGGCTTCACCCGGATCGACGCCCCCGAGTGGGACGTGCTCGACACCCCCGACCGGCGGCGGGCACCGCTGACTCACGGCAAGCCGACCTGGCTGCCCTGCGCTGAGATGCGTGGCGAAGGGATCTTCCTGCGGGTCGACGAGGAGTCCGTCGTCGAGTGGGAACACCGGCCAGAGGTCAAACAACGCGAACAGCTGCTGATCCGCGCCCACGACCTCTGGCGGGCGCAGCGCAAACTGGCCCCGGAACAGTGGCCCGGTCTTCGCTACGTGCTGCTGCACACCTTTGCCCACGTGCTCATCCGTGAGCTTGCCCTGGAGTGTGGATACAGCGCCGCCGGCATCGGTGAGCGGGTCTACGCCTGGGCCGGCGACACGCCGACCGCCGGAGTGCTCCTCTACACCGCGGCACCGGACAGCGAGGGCACCCTCGGCGGCCTTGTTTCCCTGGGGCGTACGGACCGGCTCGGTCAGCTCGTCGAACGGGCCTTGGACGCGGCTCGGCTGTGCAGCTCTGATCCGCTCTGCGCCGAGCACGACCCGACCGTGCACGCCCGCCTGTCGGCCGCCGCCTGCCACGCCTGCCTCTTCGCCGCCGAGACCTCCTGCGAACGCGGCAACCACTACCTGGATCGGGCTCTGTTGGTCGACACCCTCACCGACCCTGGCTCCGGATTCTTCGCCCGATGAACCACGATCGGTTCACGGAGGTGATCACCGATATCGCCACCACGCTCCCCGCCGATCACGTCACTGCCTGGGCCGCCGTGCTGCTGACCGTCGATACGCCGGCCGACAGTGCGGTGGCCGCCGCGCTGATCGACGCCCGGCCCGGGTTCTCGGTTGGCACCTATGCCGGACGACTGATCAAGAGTTGGCGAACCGACGCTCCCGACCTCCCCGGTGCAGCGGTCGCTCTTGCGCTGCGCAGCGCCGCCCTCCTGCACCAGCGCATGGCGGCGAGGCGCACCGAGCTGGCAGTCAGCGGGCCGACCAGCACGGCCGTGCCGGTACGGCTCACCAGCTCCGTGGTCGTGGAGGTCATCCGGGCGGCCCGGAGCAGACTGCTCGTGGCGAGCTTCGCCGCGTACGGGGTCGCCGAGGTGATCGCTGAGCTGCGGTCTGCAGCCAGCCGGGGCGTACACATCGATCTGATTCTGGAAAGCTCGGCCGAAGACGGCGGTGCCCTACGGGGATCGGCCAGCGCTGCCGGCACCTTCGCCGCGCTCCGCAACCGGGCCACGTTCTGGCACTGGCCGGCTGCACGACGAGCCGCCAGTGGAAATCCGCAGGCGGCCCTGCACGCGAAGCTCATCGCCGCCGACAGCAATGTCGCGCTGATCAGCAGCGCCAACCTCACCGACCGAGCGCTGTCCCACAACATCGAGGTCGGCGTTTTCCTCCACGACCCAGAGGTGGTGCGAAAGCTCGTCGCGCACTTCCAGGCCCTCGCCGATCCCCGGACCGGCGTGTTGCAGCGACTCTTCTGAGCGGACGTCGGGTCAGGTCACCGGTAGGCCCTGTGGACCGACACCGCGCATCGAGCCGGTGATCTTGCGGTCGTCGGTCCACAGGATGCAGCGCACCCCACGGTCACCCTCGTCCCATTCCCGCTGCGACGGGGGGTAGAAGATGGAGCCGGCGCGGTAGGGCAGGTCGCCGTTGTTCGGCACGTCGGCGAAGGCGGCGATCAGTTCCATGCAGCGTTCGTGTGCCCGGCCTGACGAGTTGCTGAACTGCTCCCAGCTCATGTCCTCCTCGATGTACACCCCGACGAACTCGGCGCCGTGCGGCTCGGTGCACAGCACCGGGGCCATGTAGTTCAGGCTGTTGCCGATGAGCTTGGGGTCGAAACACCTGTGCACCAGCGGCGAGTCACCGATGAGTGCCCCGCGCAGGCTGCCGGTGCGGTTGATCGGCCGGGTGTTGTCGATGCTGTCGGTCTCGCTCAGGTCGCACCGGAACCAGCGGGCGCCGCCGTTCCACGCCGCCACCGAGGGCAGGGCGATGCTGAGCGTCAGCCGGGCGGTGTGCCAGTCCCCGCCGAGAACCAGCCGGGTCCGCTGGTCGCACTCGGCGCGGGCGGTACGCAGCGCCGTGGAACCCGGCGTGGGTCGCGAACCCTCCGCCGCCGCGCCGGTGAAGATGCCGACGTGCACCGTCTCGGCCAGATGGTTCCGGGCGCAGTCCACGACTTCGTACGTGCTGGCCTGCACGACCGGGGTGACCCGGGGCAGGCACGCGTCGGTCGCCGGCACGAACATCGCCGGCGTGCCCAACGCGGGCCAGTCGTTCGTGAGATCCCCATCCGTGCCGCCCGGCCGGACACAGCCGGTCAGCAGGAGCACCGTCACGCCGGCCAGCGCCAGCGCCGCGAGCCACCGTCGCATCGTTCGCCCTTTCCGAGAGCCGCCGCCCGGTTGTCGGCTCCCGTGCCCACCGGCTGCACCATACCGGTCACCGTCCCGGATGGAGTGTCGCCGTGTTTTGGCCGTCTGGCCAGTCGAGATTCTTCTTCTTTGGGCCGCATTGGCCCGAAGGGGGTCATATCTACACCATCGGTCATCCCCGGGTCACGGGGCGTTCCGGCAGGTGCCGTGCCGCCAACGGCTGGTGGCCGCGTTCGTACACTGGCCTTGTGACCGTACCGCCGCCGATCGTCGCGCCGAGCATCCTGGCCGCCGATTTCTCCCGTCTCGCCGAAGAGGTCCGTGCCGTCGAGGGCGCCGCGGACTGGTTGCACGTGGACGTGATGGACAACCACTTCGTGCCGAACCTGACCATCGGGTTGCCGGTGGTGCAGAGCCTGCGGGCCGCCACCGAGCTGCCCTTCGACGTGCACCTGATGATCAACGATCCGGGCCGGTGGGCGCCCGGCTACGCCGACGCCGGGGCCTACAACGTCACCTTCCACGCGGAGGCGTGTGACGACCCGGTGGCGCTGGCCAAGGAGTTGCGCGCGGCGGGCGCCAAGGCGGGGTTGGCGATCGACCGGGACACCCCGATCGAGCCCTACCTCGACCTGCTGCCGAGCTTCGACACGTTGCTGATCATGACGATCAAGGCCGGGTTCGGCGGGCAGCGCTTCATCCCGGAGCTGCTGGAGAAGGTCCGCACCGCGCGCCGACACGTCAACGCCGGCCACCTCGAACTCCGCATCGAGGTCGACGGGGGCATCGCCGCCGACACCATCGAGCAGGCCGCCGCGGCCGGGGCTGACGCCTTCGTCGCCGGCACCGCCGTCTACGGTGCCGACGACCCGGCGGAGGCGGTACGCCGGTTGCGCGGGCTGGCGGAGCGCGCGGCGACCGGAGCCTGAGGTGGAGCCCGACGACGACCGTAAGGACGTGATCCTCGTCGTCGACGACGACGAGGACATCGCCCGGTTCGTCGAGTTCAACCTCCGGCTGCACGGCTTCGACGTGATCACCGCCGGGGACGGACAGGAGGCGCTCGAGAAGATCGAGCGCGAGCGTCCCGACCTGGCCGTGGTCGACCTGATGATGCCGCGGGTGGACGGCCTGGAACTGACCCGGCGGCTGCGCGCCAACCCGATGACCACCGCCCTGCCGGTGATCATGTTGACCGCCAAGGGGATGACCCAGGACAAGGTCAACGGGCTCAGCGCCGGCGCGGACGACTACCTGGTCAAGCCGTTCGACACCCTGGAGCTGCTGGCCCGGGTCACCTCGACGTTGCGGCGCAACAAGGAGTTCCGCGAGGTCTCGCCGTTGACCGGGCTGCCGGGCAACAGCCGCATCCGGCGGGAGATCGCCGATCGGGTCCGCAGCGGCGCCGACTACGCGGTCGGTTACATCGACATCGATCGGTTCAAGAGCGTCAACGACCGGTACGGTTTCGTCAGAGGGGACGACTTCATCTCCGCGCTGGCGCGTACCCTGCACCGGGCGGTGGTCTCGGTGGCGCTGCCGCCGGCCTTCCTGGGCCACGTGGGCGGCGACGATTTCGTCTTCGTCTGCACTCCCGAGCAGGTCCTGCCGCTCACCTCGCGGGTGTCCAGGGAATACGAGAAGGCCGCGGACGCGCTCTACGACGCCACCGACCGGGAACGCGGCTACGTGGAGTTGAAGGACCGGCGGGGCAACATCCGCCGCGCCGCGCTGGTCACCCTCTCCATCGGGGTCGCCGTCTCCGACGCCGAGAAGCGCCTCACCGACCCGCTCGACGCGATGACTATCGCCTCCGAGATGAAGACGGTGGCCAAGAGCCAACCCGGCTCGTACGTGGCGGTGGACCGCCGGCGCGGGGTGGCCGATCCGAGTCACCGTCATGTGAAGTAGCTCGCCAGGGTGGCCGAAGACCCCGGTCGGCGTGTAAAACTTCCCTCAGTACCCACCACGCGCTGGCGGGACTCGGTGAAATTCCGAACCGGCGGTGATCCACGGTCCGACCGTGGTAAGCCCGCGACCCGGGAGCGGTTCGTCCGCCCGGTGGACCTGGTGAGAATCCGGGGCCGACGGTTGGGTGCGGCTCGTCCGCGCCCAGACAGTCCGGATGGGAGACAGCGCGCGGGACGGAAGGGCCGGGTGGCTCGCCGGGTTCCGGCGTGCATGCCCCGCTCGCCGGGTCGGCTGCGCCGCACCCGGTTTCCGCCTGCCTGTCCGACTCCCGCCCCGCCCGCGCGAAGCTGAGCGAGAGGGCAGGGCCAGGCGATGGCAAGCGTCTCCGTCGACGAGGCGATGCGTCGCGCGATCGAGCTAGCGGCGCGCGGGCTCGGCACGACCAGTCCCAACCCGGTGGTCGGCTGCGTGCTGTTGGACATCGACGGCGAGGTGGTCGGCGAGGGATTCCACGCGTACGCCGGCGGCCCGCACGCCGAGATCGTCGCGCTGGCCCAGGCCGGTCACCGCGCCAAGGGCGGCACCGCTGTGGTCACCCTGGAACCCTGCGACCACACCGGCCGCACCGGCCCGTGCAGCCTCGCGCTGGTGCAGGCGGGAGTGGCCCGGGTCGTCATCGCCGTACCCGACCCCAATCCGGTCGCCACCGGTGGCGCCGCGACGTTGCGCGCCGCCGGGGTCCAGGTCGACCTGGGGGTACGCCGGACCGAGGCGGAACACGGAAATGTGGCCTGGCTGACCGCGATGCGCCGGGGCTGGCCGTACGTGATCTGGAAGTACGCCGCGACGCTGGACGGGCGCTCGGCGGCGGCCGACGGCACCAGCATGTGGATCACGTCCGAGGCGGCCCGGATGGACGTGCACGCGCTGCGCGCCACTGTCGACGCGGTGCTCGTCGGCGTGGGCACGGTGCTCGCCGACGATCCCCGGCTGACCGTACGCAACCTGCGCGACGGCAGCCTGGCCATCCGGCAGCCGCTGCGGGTGGTGGTGGACTCGGCCGGGCGTACCCCGGCCGACGCCCAGGTCCGCGACGGCGCCGCCGCCACCTGGATCGCCACCGCCGACGAGGTGGGCGCCGGTCCGGACGGCGGGGTGGACCTGCCGGCGTTGCTCGCGGCACTGCACGCCCGGGGAGTGCGCGCGGTGCTGCTGGAGGGCGGCCCGCGGCTGGCCGGGGCGTTCCTCGCCGCCGGCCTGGTCGACCGGGTCGTCGGTTACCTCGCCCCCCGGCTGCTCGGCGCCGGACCCGCCGCCCTGGTCGACGCGGGCGTGACCACCATCGCCGAGGCCATCGATCTGGAGATCACCGACGTTACGCAGGTCGGTCCCGACCTGCGGATCACCGCGTCGCCCCGAAAGAGGGAGGGCTAGGCATGTTCACCGGCATCGTCGAGGAACTGGGCGAGGTCGTCGGGGTCACCCCGACGGCGGAGGACTCGGCTGTGGTGGCGGTCCGGGGCCCGCTGGTCGCCTCCGACGCCCGGCACGGCGACTCGATCGCCGTGAACGGCGTCTGCCTGACCGTGGTCGACGTCGACGGCGGGGTCTTCACCGCCGACGTGATGGGCGAGACGCTGCGCCGTTCGGCGCTGGCCGCGCTGCGTACCGGCGACCCGGTCAACCTGGAACGCGCCGCCGCGCTCGGCAGCCGCCTCGGCGGCCACCTGGTGCAGGGCCACGTGGACGGGGTGGGGGAGGTGCTCGCCCGCGAACCCGCACCGCGCTGGGAGACCGTCCGGTTTCGGCTGCCCGCCGCCCTGAGCCGGTACGTGGTGGAGAAGGGCTCGATCACCGTGGACGGTATCTCGTTGACCGTGGCTGAGGTCGGCGACGACTGGTTCACCGTCGGGCTGATCCCCACCACGCTCGCGCTGACCACGCTCGGTGCCCGGGCCGTGGGCGACCCGGTCAACCTGGAGGTCGACGTGCTGGCCAAGTACGTCGAGCGACTGCTCGGCGCGGCGTCATGACCGGCGCGCTCGGCTGGCTGCTCACCGCCGAGGTCCACCTGGCCGGCTCGCCGGTGCTGGTACGCGAGATCGTCGGCAACGTCTTCGGTCTCGGCTCGGCGCTGCTCGGCCTGCGCCGGCTGGTCTGGGCCTGGCCGCTGGGCATGATCGGCAACGCGCTGCTGTTCACCGTCTTCCTCGGCGGCGCCTTCGCCACCCCGCAGGCCCACGACTTGTACGGGCAGGCGGGCCGGCAGGTCTTCTTCTTCGCCGTCAGCGTCTACGGCTGGTGGCGCTGGAGTCGTACCCGCCGGCTCGGCACCGCAGCCGACGGCGCGGCGGTGACGCCCCGCTGGGCCACCGGCACCGAGCGGCTGGGGCTGCTCGCCGCCGCCGTGCTCGGCACCGCGCTGGCGTACCCGGTGCTGGCCGCGCTCGGCTCCTGGGGTCCGCTGCCCGACGCCTGGATCCTCACCGGCAGCCTGCTGGCCACCTACGGGATGGCCCGCGGCTGGGTGGACTTCTGGCTGATCTGGATCGCTGTCGACGTGGTCGGCGTGCCGCTGCTGCTGCGCGGCGGCTTCTACCCGTCGGCTGCCATGTACCTCGCCTACGGCGCGCTCTGCGTCTGGGGGCTGGCCAGCTGGTGGCGGACCTCGCGGGCCAGCCGCCCGGTCACACCGACCCCGACCTACGTGGAGGCCACGGCATGACGGGTTCCTTCGACAGCATCGAGCAGGCGGTGGCCGACATCGCCGCCGGCCGGCCCGTCGTCGTGGTCGACGACGCCGACCGGGAGAACGAGGGCGATCTGATCTTCGCCGCCGAGCTGGCCACACCGGAGCTGCTGGCCTTCACGGTGCGGCACACCTCGGGTTTCATCTGCGTGCCGCTGCCCGAGGCCGAGTGCGACCGGCTCGACCTGCCGCCCATGCACCACACCAACCAGGACCGCCGGCAGACCGCCTACACGGTGACCGTGGACGCCCGGGAGGGGGTGAGCACCGGCATCTCCGCGGCCGACCGGGCGCACACCATCCGGCTGCTCGCCGACCCGGCGACCGGCCCGGCCGACCTGGCCCGACCCGGGCACGTGGTGCCGCTACGGGCCCGTCCGGGCGGGGTGCTGCGCCGTCCCGGGCACACCGAGGCGGCCGTCGACCTGACCCGGCTGGCCGGGCTGCGGCCCGCCGGCGTGCTCTGCGAGCTGGTGAACGACGACGGCACCATGATGCGCCTGCCGGACCTGGAGAAGTTCCGCGCCGAACACTCGTTGACCCTGATCACCATCGCCGACCTGATCGCCTACCGGCGGCGTACGGAGAAGCAGGTCGAGTTGGTCGCCGACGCCCGGATGCCGACCGCGCACGGGGTGTTCCGGGCGCTGGGCTACCGCAGCGAGTTCGACTCGGCCGAGCACGTGGCCCTGGTGATGGGCGACCTCGGTGACGGCCGGGACGTGCTGGTGCGGGTGCACTCCGAGTGCCTCACCGGGGACGCCTTCGCTTCCCAGCGGTGTGACTGCGGACCCCAGCTCAACGCCGCGCTGGACCGGGTCGCCCGGGAAGGGCGGGGCGTGGTCCTCTACGTACGCGGCCACGAGGGGCGGGGCATCGGGCTGCTGCACAAGCTGCGCGCGTACCAGTTGCAGGACCAGGGCCGCGACACCGTCGACGCGAACCTCGACCTCGGGTTGCCGGCCGACGCCAGGGACTATGGCACCGGCGCGCAGATCCTCTACGACCTCGGGGTGCGCTCGATGCGGCTGCTGACCAACAACCCGGCGAAGCGGGCCGGGTTGGAGGGCTACGGGCTGACCATCACCGGGCGGGAGGGCCTGCCGGTGCGCCCGCACCCGGAGAACGTGCGCTACCTGCGCACCAAGCGGGACCGGATGGGACATCTGTTCGACCAGCTGGACGAGGTGACCGAGGCCCCGATGGGCCGCCCGGTCCCCGGCGACGAGATCGGAGCGTAGGAACGATGGCGGGTTTCGGTGAGCCGGGTGCGGCTCCGGTCGACGCGGCAGGCTTGACTGTCGGCGTGGTCGCCGCGCGCTGGCACGGCGAGTTGACCGACCACATGGCGGATCGGGCGGTGGCCGCCGCGCAGGCGTGCGGCGCGCGTACCGTGGTGGCCCGGGTGGCCGGTTCGGTGGAGCTGCCGGTGGTGGCGCAGGCCCTGGCCCGCCGCTGCGACGTGGTGGTCGCGCTCGGCGTGGTGGTACGCGGCGCGACCGCGCACTTCGACTACGTCTGCCGCTCGGTCACCGACGGCCTGACCCGCATCGCGCTGGACGAGGGCAAGCCGGTCGCCCACGGCGTGCTCACCGTGGACACCATCGACCAGGCCCGCGACCGCGCCGGCCTGCCCGATTCCACCGAGGACAAGGGCTGGGCCGCCACCATCGCCGCCCTGGACGCGGCCCTGGCCATCCGCCAGGCCGCCGCCTCCGCCAACCAGCGGGTCGGCTTCGGAACCTGACCCACCCCGGGTGGTCAGAGGCGGCCGGCCTCGATGATCCGGGCCAGGAACTGGCGGGTACGCGGCTGGGTCGGCGCGGCGAACACCTGCTCCGGCGGCCCCGCCTCGACCACCCGCCCGGCGTCGAGGAAGCAGACCTGGTCGGCGACGTCGCGGGCGAAGGCCATCTCGTGGGTGGCCAGCAGCATGGTCATGCCGTCGGCCTTGAGGTCGCGGATCATGGTGAGAACCTCGCCGACCAGCTCCGGGTCCAGCGCCGAGGTGACCTCGTCGAGCAGCAGCAGGCGGGGCGAGTTGGCCAGCGCCCGGACGATCGCCACCCGCTGCTGCTGGCCGCCGGAGAGCCGGTCCGGGTAGGCGTCGGCCTTGTCTGCCAGGCCGACCCGGTCCAGCAGCTCCCGGGCGTGCGCCTCGGCCTCGGCCCGGGGACGTCGGTGCACCCGGCGCGGGGCCAGGGTGACGTTGTCCAGCACGCTCAGGTGCGGGAAGAGGTTGTACGACTGGAAGACCAGCCCGATGCGGCGGCGTACCCAATCGCTGTCGACGCCCGGCGCGGAGATCTCCTCGCCGTCCAGCTCGATGGTCCCGTCGTGCAACTCCTCGAGGAGGTTGACGCAGCGCAGCAGGGTCGACTTGCCGGAGCCGGAGGCCCCGATCAGCGCCACCACCTGATGTTCGGCCACGGTCAGGTCTAGTCCGTCCAGCACGACCTGGCCGCCGAACTCCTTGCGCAGCCCCCGGCAGCGCAGCAGAGCGTCCATGCCTCAGCCTCCGGACTGTCGTCGGGCCGCGCGCAGGGTCACCCGGTCGGTGACCGCGATCAGCGGGATCGCGAGCAGGACGAAGAGCACCCCGGCCACGATGTACGGCGTGTAGTTGAACGTCTGGGCGGTGGCGATCTGCGCGGCCCGGACCGCGTCGATCGGCCCGGCCAGGGCGACCAGACCGACGTCCTTCTGCAACGCCACGATGTCGTTGAGCAGCGGCGGGGCCACCCGGCGGACGGCCTGCGGCAGCACCACGTGGCGTACGGTCTGCCGGTAGGTCAGCCCCAGCGACCGGGCCGCCGCGAGCTGGCTGGGGTGCACCGACTCGATGCCGGCGCGGAACACCTCGGCGAGGTACCCGCTGTAGGTGAGCACCAGCGCCGCCCCGCCCAGCACCAGCACCGACGGCATGCCCTGCAACCGCAGGCCAGGGGTGCCGAGGGTGAGCACGTAGAGCACGATGATCAGCGGCAGGCCACGGAAGACGTACGTGTAGCTGGCGGCGAGTGCCCGGATCGGGAAGAAGATCGGCCCGCGCAGGGTGCGCAGGATCGCGATCAGCAGCCCGAGCAGCAGGGCGGCGACGGCGCAGAAGACCAGCAGCCGGACGTTGAGCCAGAGCCCGGTCAGCACCCGGGGCAGTGCCTCCCGGGCGATCTCCGGGTCGAGGAAGGTCTGGCGTACCCGTTCCCAGCCGGGTGCCCCGGTCACGGCGACCGCCAGCAGCGTGCCTACCGCCGCCGTGGAGGCGGCGGCGACCAGGACGCTCAGCACGGTCTGCCGCTGCCGGTACGCGTCCCTCGCCCGCTGGGCGGGCGAGGGAACGTGGTGCAGGGAGGTGCTCACGTGAGTTCGGGTGCTCCCGCGACCTGGGCCAGCCACTGCTGCTCCAGCTGCTTGAGCACCCCGTCGGCGGAGAGCTGCCCGACCGCGCCGCTGACGCAGCCGGTGAGCGGGGAGTCCTTGTCCAGCAGCAGGCCGAACGCCTCCGGCGTACCCACCTGGGGCAGCTGCCCGACGATCACCGCGTCGTCGATCTCGGCGGCGGTGATGTAGAAGGCGGTGGGCAGGTCCACCACCAGGCCGTCGAGCTGGCCGTTCTGGAGGGCCTTCTTGGCGTCGTCGTTGCTGTTGTAGACCTGTGGCTCGACCGTCGGCTTGATCACGTCGGTGATGGCCTGGTAGCTGGTCGTGCCGACCTGGGCGCCCAGCTTGGCGTCCTTCAGGTCGGCCAGGGCGGTCTTCCCGGCGATCTTGGAGGACTTCAGCGCGATGATCGTCTGCCGGACCAGGTAGTACGGCGCGGAGAAGTCGACAGCCTGCTTGCGCTCGTCGGTGATGGAGAACTGGTTGATGTCGAAGTCGAACTCCTTGGGCCCGGGCGCGATGGCGGAGTCGAACCTGACCCGGGTCCAGACGACCTCGTCGCGGGCGTACCCGAGCTTCTCGGCCACCGCGTAGGCCACGGCGGACTCGAAGCCCTCGCCGTTGTCGGGTTTGTCGTCGACGAACCACGGTTGGTACGCCGGCTCGTCCGTGGCGATGGTGAGCTTGCCCGGGGTGCGGGTGGGCAGGCTCTCCTTGGTGCAGGTCGCCGACCCGGAGGGCAGGGGGGCAGGGGTGGCCTGCGGGGTGCAGGCGCCGGCGGCGAGCAGGACGGCGCCGGCGGCCGCGAGGGTGAGGGTGCGCGAGGTGCTGACCATGGCGGACAGCGTACGACCAGCCACTGCCTGCGCCGAAGGGTGTCCCACCATGTTGGTAGGGAATGCTGGTCCCGCCCACCGGTCACAGCCGACCCGGTGCCTGCGGCGACCGAGGGCGACTGAGAGAATCCGATCCCGTGAAGACGTTCGAGGAGTTGTTCGCCGAGCTGCAGGCCAAGGCCGCTGCCGGCACCCCCGGCTCGGGCACTGTCGCCGCGCTGGAGAAGGGGGTGCACTTCATCGGCAAGAAGGTCGTCGAGGAGGCGGCCGAGTCGTGGATGGCCGCCGAGCACGAGGGGCCGGAGCGCACCGCCGAGGAGATCTCCCAGCTGCTCTACCAGGTCCAGGTGCTGATGCTCGCCAGCGGTCTGGAGCTGAAGGACGTCTACCGACATCTCTGAGTGCCCCCGCCGTCGACCTGACCACCGATCGAAGGAGCACTCCGTCATGCTGCGTGTCGCCGTACCCAACAAGGGCACCCTGGCCGAATCGGCCGCCCAGATGCTGCGCGAGGCGGGTTACCGCCAGCGCACCGACCCGAAGGACCTGGTCTGCCGGGACGAGCCCAACGACCTCGAGTTCTTCTACCTGCGCCCGAAGGACATCGCCACCTACGTCGGCTCCGGTGACCTGGACGTCGGCATCACCGGCCGCGACCTGCTGATCGACTCGGGCGCGCCGGCCGAGGAGGTGGTCGACCTGAACTTCGGCCGGGCCACCTTCCGGTTCGCCGCCCGCGCGGGCGACGTCGACGACGTACGGGAGTTGGGTGGGCACCGGATCGCCACCGCGTACCCGGGGCTGGTCGAGCGACACCTGGCCGAGCTGGGCGTCAAGGCGGAGGTGATCCGGCTCGACGGTGCGGTGGAGAACGCCATCCGCCTCGGCGTGGCCGACGTGGTCGCCGACGTGGTGGAGACCGGAGCCACCCTGCGCCAGGCCGGCCTGGTGGTCTTCGGCGAGCCGCTGCTGCGCTCCTCGGCGGTGCTGGTCCGCCGCACCGGCGCGACGCCGCACCCGCAGGCGGAGCAGTTGCTGCGCCGGCTGCACGGGGTGCTGGTGGCCCGCCGGTACGTGATGCTCGCCTACGACGTGCCGGCCGGTCTGCTGGACCGGGCCAGCTCGCTGACTCCCGGCATCGAGTCGCCGACGGTCTCACCGCTGCACCGTGAGGGCTGGGTGGCGGTGCAGGCCATGGTGCTCCGCGACGACGTGCACCGGATCATGGACGAACTCTACGAGCTGGGCGCCCGAGCGATCCTGGTCACCAACATCCACGCCTGCCGGCTGTGAGAGCGTCCCGGGCGGCGGTCGCGCTCGCAGTGGTCGGCCTCGCTGGCGCCGCCTCGGCCGGGCAGGCCGCGATCAACGCCGAGCTCGGGCAGCGGGCCGGCAACGCCACCCTGGGCGGGGTGGTCAACAACCTCGGCGGAAGCCTGGTGGTCCTGGTCGGGCTGCTGGTGCTGCCGTCGATGCGGACCGGACTGGTCGCCCTGCGCCGATCCGGCCTGCCCTGGTGGTCGTACCTGGGCGGGCTGGGCG
>NZ_POTX01000110.1 GCF_003236305.1 Micromonospora endophytica
GCCGGGGCTGGGCCTACCCGACGGGCGCGGGCGCCGTCGGCTCCTGGTCGTTCTGCGCGGGGATGCGGGTCTGGCGTTCGCGTTCGGCCAGTATCCGGCGAAGCTTCTCACCCTCCACGTCGACGTTGGGCAGGCGGCGGTCGAGCCAGCGGGGAAGTGCCCAGGCCCGTGCGCCGAGCAGGGCCATCACCGCGGGGACGAGGGTCATGCGGATGACGAAGGCGTCGAAGAGGACCGCGGTGGCAAGGCCCATGCCGATGGATTTCACCAGCGCGATGTCGTCGAGGAGGAACCCGGCGAACACCGAGATCATGATGATGGCTGCGGCGGTGACCACGCGGGCGCCGTGGCGGAACCCGGTGACGATCGCTTCGGTGGGGCCGGCACCGTGGACGTACGCCTCGCGCATCCCGGAGACGAGGAACACCTCGTAGTCCATGGCCAGGCCGAAGACTACGCCGATCAGCAGGATGGGCAGCAGGCTGACGATGGGTGCGGTCTCGTCGACGCCGAAGATGTCCTTGAGCCAACCCCACTGGAACACGGCGACCAGCACGCCGAGGGTGGCTACGACGCTGAGCAGGAAACCGGTCGCGGCCTTGATCGGGATCAGGACCGAGCGGAACACGAGCAGCAGCAGGACTAGCGCGAGGCCGACGACGATGGCCAGGTAGGGCACCATCGCCTCGCCGAGTTTGGCGGAGACGTCGATGTTGAGCGCGGTCGTGCCGGTCACCATCACCCGCGTGCCGCTGTCCTTCTCCACCGCGCCGCTGCGGTCGCGGATGTCGGCGACCAGGTCGACGGTCTCCTGGCTGGTGGGCGGGCTGCTCGGCACCACGGTGATCAGGGCGACGTCACCGGCCTCGTTGAAGACCGGGGGCCGTACGGTGGCGACGTTGTCGAGGCCCTCCAGCAGGGCGGAGGTGTCCGTCGCCGCGGCCTTTGCGTCGTTGCTGTCCCGCGCGTCGACGACGATGGTCAGCGGGCCGCTGAAGCCCGGTCCGAAACCCTTGCTGAGCGTGTCGTAGGCCACGCGCTGAGTGCTGCCGGGAGCGGCCATGCTGTCGTCGGGCAGGGCCAGCTGCAGCGACAGCGCCGGGATGGCCAGCACACCCAGGCCGACAACCGACGCCAGCAGCATCTTCCAGGGATGGCGGGTGACGAAGCGACCCCAGCGAACGCCCATCGTGACGCGCCGGCCGTGCTGCTCGGCCCGCACACGGCGCGTGGTGAGGCGGCCGTTGGCCACACGGGTATTGGTGAAGCCCAACGTGGCCGGCAGGAGGGTGAGCGCGACCAGCACGGCGACGGTGATGGCGAAGGCTGCGGCCAAACCCATGGTGGTGAGCATCGCGATGCCGATGACGCTCAGACCGGCCAGCGCGATGACGACGGTCAGGCCGGCGAAGACCACCGCGGAACCCGCGGTCCCCAGGGCACGCCCGGCTGCTTCCTCGGGAGCATGCCCCTCATGCAGCTCTGTCCGGTAGCGGGAGACGATGAACAGGGCGTAGTCGATGGCCACCGCCAGACCCAGCATGAGTGCCAGCGTCTGCGCGTTGGAGGCCATATCGACGAACGACGAGGCGACGGTGATGGCACACAGGGCGATGCCGACGCCGACGATCGCGGATACCAGGGGCAGTCCGGCCGCGACCAGCGAACCGAAGGTGATGACTAGGACGAAAGCGGCGACCAGCAGGCCGATCAGTTCGGTCGCGTTGCTCTGCTCCTCCTCCAGTACTGCGTTGCCGCCGAGGCTGATCTTCAGGTTTGCCTTCTCGCCCTTGTCCGCCACCTGGTGCAGGGCGTCCGACGCGGCGGGAGTGATGTCGGCCTGCGGGACGGCGTAGGTCACCTGGGCGTAGGCGATGCTGCCCGAGGAGCTGACCAGGCCGGCGGTGAAGGGGTCGGTGACGTTCGCCACCTGCGGCGCCTTGCGCAGGTCGGCGACCAGGGACTCCACCTCCTGCTTGTACGCTGCGGACGTCAGCTTCTGCCCGTCCGGAGCCTCGATGACCACACGGGCCGTGGCACCGGCGGCCGAGACCTGCGGGAACTCCTTCTCCAGCAGGTCGATGGCCTGCTGCGACTGGGTACCGGGAAGCGTGAAGTCGTCCGTCGTACTGCCCGACACGTTGCTGACGCCGATGACCGCGGCGACGAGCACCGCGATCCACGCCAGCAGCACCAGCCGACGCCGCCGGAAGGCGAGCCGGCCGATCCGGTAGAGAAAGGTGGCCACGAAAATACTCCTATCGGGAGGAAATTATGTGTGAGGGCGAGCCCGACAGGCTCCGCCCATGAACGTAGGAGCCGGGTGCGGCCGAAAAGAGCTACTGGAGGACGAATCCGCGCCCGGGGCAGTACCCCGGTACCGGGCGGTGTCCTCCTTGAGACGGGCTTCCGGGTCTCAGTCGGCCGGGTGGGCGGCGAGAAGCGCCGCGGTCGCGTCCCACAGCTCCCGCTGCACGCGCGGGTCCCGGCCGGGCTCGGGGCACTGCAGGGGACGGGCGTCGCGGGCGGAGAAGTAGCCGCCGGTGGTGCCCGCGAGCGCCGGGTCGGTGGCGAGCCGCACGATGATGCCGGCGCCCTTGCGGGGATCCCCGATCTTCAGCATGTTCAGCGCCCGCTGCAGGACGGCGGAGCCGGGCAGGTCCCGGCCCAGGCCGGTGGCATTGAAGCCGGGGTCGCAGCAGTTCACAGTGATTTTGTCCGCATCCAGGCGACGGGCCAGCTCCTGCGTCCACATGATCGTCATCAGCTTGGTGCGCCCGTACAGGGACATCGATTCCCGGCGGGTATAGGGCTCGGTGCGCCGCAGGTCCTTGGCCGGGTCGATCGTTTTGGCCTGCCGGGCCGCTTCGGAGGCGACGTTGACGATCCGGGCCGGTGCCGAGGCGCCGAGCTTCGACGTCAGCGCCTCGGTCAGGACGAACGGGCCGAGGTAGTTCACCGCCGTCATGTCCGCGAGGCCCTCGGTGTTGATGCGCTGCGCGAAGGCATGGAGGCCGGCGTTGTTGACCAGGACGTCCAGGCGCGGGTAGCGCGCGGCGATCTCCTCGCCCGCGCGGCGGGCGTCGGAGAGCAAGCCCAGGTCGGCGTAGAAGACATCGACGGGCTTGTCGGTCACCGCCTTCAGGTCGGTGATGAGGGCTTGCGCCTTGCTGTGGGAGCGGGCCACGGTGCCGATGCGGTAGCCCTGGCGGGCCAGCTCGAAGGCGGCGATGCGGCCCAGTCCGGAGGTGGCTCCGGTGATCACGGCGACGGGCGAATCCATCCCACAACCCCTTTCATGAGGTACCTCACGATTATATTGTGCGAGGATACCCGAACCATGGAGCAGCACGAAGCAACAGCGGCGGGCAGCGTCCCGGAGCAGGTGGGACTGTCCTTCCTTACCCTCGCGTACACCCTGCGCGAACAGGTCGACCAGTACATGCTGGCGACCGCCGGCCTGTCCCTGTCCCGCACCAAGGTCCTTCAGGCGCTGGCAAGCTGCGGCGCGCTCCACCAAGCGCAACTGGCCGCCTCCCTTGGCCAAGCACCGCGCTCCGTCACCCAGATTGTGGAGGGCCTGGAGCGCCTCGGCATGGTCGCCCGAACCGGCGACCCCGAGGACCGCCGCCGCAAGACCGTCTCCATCACTCACGCCGGCCGCACGGTACTAAGGGCCGCGGAAGAAGCGGGCATACACGCACTTCGCCAGCGCTTCGGCCGGCTCGAACCACAACAGCTGGCCACCCTTGACACGCTCCTCGCGCACCTGGACATCGCCCTCACTGGCGGCAAGGCCGGCTGACGCGCACGGAAGAGCTCGCCTGGAGGAGGCGGTGTGGCAGGCGGATCCGCCCCAGTGGGTCAACCAATAGACCTGTAGGAAAACTGGGCCTTGTGCTGTGGTGATTGCTACCAAGCATTCAAGCAGCTACCTCGGCACCAGTAAGGCGACCACGACGCTTTGGTTGCCCGACGGCATCTGCCTTGATGAGCGAACGCTGCAAAGGTTCGGGGGTGCGACCCCCGCTTCCTCGGCCAGCCGATCTCCTGCTGGTCCCCGGCCAAGCTGCGCAATTACCTGATCGATGCCGGGTACGTGGCGGCGATCAGCGTCGAGACGATCCGGCGGATCCTGCACGAAAGCGGGGTGTCGTGGCAGGCCACCAGACCTGGAAGGCCAGCACCGACCCCGACTTCACCGCGAAGATGCGCCGGCTCCTGGACCTCTACGGCACCCTGCCCGCCGACGGCAGGGTGCTGTGCCTGGACGAGTTCGGGCCGCTGAACCTGCAACCCCGCTTCGGCCGAGCCTGGCGTCCGCAGGGCCAACCAGGTCGACCTGGTCTTCCTGCCCACGTACGCGTCGTGGTTGAGCTGGATCGAGGCCGAGTTCGCCGCCGTGCGGTACTTCGCCCTCACGGCACCGACCACCGCACGAACGCCGAGCAGGACGCCGCGATCGGCGCCTACATCCGATGGCGCAACCAACGCGCGAAGCCGAAGACCTCAATCGCCACCGGCTCCAAGATCCACCATCCGGATTACCCGTTCAAGCTGCATGACGAGGCACTAGTCCGCGACGAAGACGCCGACGCCGGGCAGCGTTTCGGTCATGCCCTTGATCCGTAGCACCTGCATGGCCCGGTCGATGACCGGCTCGGTGACGCCGTAGTGCTCGATCAACTCGCGGCGGCTGGGCAGCTTCGAGCCGGGCGGAAACTCGCCGGACGAGATGCGTTCGGCCAGGTCGTCGGCAATCTGTTCGTAGCGGTAACGCGGTGGCACGGTCTTCCCCTCGGTTGGCAACACGAGTAGACCACCTACGTCAGCCCTTGACTACCCAACGCTACCTATGGGAGTTGCCGGAGAGGTCGATCCCCTCGGTTGGCGCTGTTGGGCCGTCCTCGCTGGCGTGGATGTTCGGTGCACTCCCGTGATCGGGCATCCACGCCTTTGCTTCGAGAAGCATGAGCGAACTCGACGGAGGTGGGGATGCCAGGTCAGGGCGACGAGCCAGTCAGCAGAGGTGAGCGGATTCAGGCGGCGGAGCGGGAGGCGGCCAAACGGCGGTTGCTGGCGCAGGCCGCGGCGGAGCGGGTGCCGGTGGAGGAGACGACGCGGGCGGTGCCGGATCGGCGGTGGCGGCGTGACCGGCCGGAGTGAGGTGCCGATCGGGCGGCGGGTGGCGCAGTGGCGGGTACGGCGGCGGTTGACGCAGCAGGGCCTGGCCGACCGGTTGGGGAAGTCGAAAAGTTGGGTCGACAAGGTGGAGCGGGGTGTCCGCCGACTCGACAAGTTTTCCACGATCCAGGATATTGCCGAGGTGCTGCGGGTCGACCCGGCCATGCTGCTCGGCCAGCAGTCGCCGGCGGCTGGTGGTGGCGTACCCGATGGGCTTGACGGGGTGCGGGCGGCGCTGGCGCGGTACGGGGTGTTCCAGGCGCCGATGCGTCCGGTGCCGGAGGCGGATCTGCGCCGACAGGTGGGGCACGCCTGGCTGAGTTTCCAGCATGGGCAGTATGCGCAGGTGGTGCGGGTGCTGCCCGGGTTGCTGGCGGCCGTGCAGGTGTCGTCCGGGTCGGAGCACGGGGAGTCGTCGGTGCAGGCGTACCGGGTCGCCTCGTCGGTGTTGGTGAAGCTGGGGGATGCCGACCTCGGCTGGCTGACCGCCGACCGGGCGGTGGCGGCGGCGGGTCAGGATGCGGTGTTGGCGGGTACGGCGGCGATCGTGCTCGGGCAGTTGTTGCGGCTCGCCGGTCGGCAGCGGCTGGCGTTGGCGGCCACCGTCGCCGCCGCGCAGCGGCTGGTCACGCCACCGCACCGTGCGACGCCGGGGCGGCGGGCGCAGGAGTTGGCGGTGGGTGGGACGCTGCTGCTCCAGGCCGCCCGGGCCGCCGCGAGCGGCGGCGAGCCCGAGCAGGCCGAGGCGCTGCTCCACCGGGCCGCCAGCCTCGTGGACCAGGTCGCGGCCGCAGCAGACCCGCAGCGTACGAGTTTTGGGGCGACCGCCGTGGAGTTGACCCGGGTGGTGGTGGCCGTCGAGCGGGGTGACCTGGGAGAAGCGGTCGGTCGGCACGAGTTGGTGATCCGGCGGGACGGGTGGCGTCGGCTGCCCGCCGAGTATCGGGGCGCCTATCTGGTGGACGCCGCGCGGGCGTACCTGCTCGCCGGTGACCTGGCCGGGGCGGGACGGATGTTGGTCGCGGCCGATGGTGTCGCGCCGGCCGAGGTCCGGGCGCGGCCGTCGACTCGTACCCTGCTGGCTGAGCTTGCCCGAGGACGGCCCGAACCGCCGGGCGTGGCCCGCCTGACCACCCTCGTCGGCCTCACCCGCTGACCTGGCTTCTGATCGTTGACGGTTCGGCGGCCTTTGCCTCGGCGTGTCGAGTCGCTCCGACGTCAACGATCATGAGGCTTACCGGGTGCTGCGGCAGCCGATGAGTAGGCGGGCCACCATGTCCTGCGCGTGGGCCCGCTGGTAACCCGGGCCGAGGATGCAGAGATTCCCCACGGCGCGCATGAGGGTGTGCGCGGTCACGCTGGGGTCGATCTCGCCGGCGGCGACGCCTGCGGCGATCAATGACGCGCATGCCGGGACGAGTTTGTCGAGCATCAGCGTATGCAGTGTGAGCAGGCTCGGGTCCTCCGACTGTAGGGCGACGCCGAGTCCGTGCTTGGTGACCAGGAACTCCACGAAGGCCGCGATCCAGCGGGTCAGCGCCGCGCTGGGCGGGATGCTCTCCCGTTGCAGCGCCGATGCCAGCGCCACGCACTCCTCGATCTGGTGGCGGTACACCGCGGTGACCAGCTCGGCGCGGTTCGGGAAGTGGCGGTAGACCGTGCCGAGGCCCACCCCGGCCCGGCCGGCGATGTCGCGGATGGGCGCCTGCACCCCCTGCTCCACGAACACCGCCGCGGCAGCGGCGAGAAGTGCCTCCCGGTTGCGGCGTACGCCTGCCTCACGTGCCCCAGGCGACTCGGTCACAGTCCCTCCCCTTGTCGGCGGAACACTGTTCCGCTAACTTTGACGGAACAGTGTTCCGCCTAATTGTGGCAGACGCCCTCCCCAGCGCAGAGGAAGCAGCATCATGCACCTGCACCAGCTAGCCCAGCAGATCATGGCGATCAAGCCCGTCCCCGTGCCCACCACCGGGCGTGACGTCGACCTGGCGGTCAAGGTCACCGCCCCGGTGTCCGGCCACGACCTCCCAGTGCTCGTGTTCTCGCACGGCAACGCCTGGTCCATGGACGGGTACGAGCCGCTCGTCGACCGGTGGGCCGCCGCCGGCTTCGTCGTCGTCCAGCCGACCCACCTCGACTCCCGCCGTCACGGCCTCGGGTTCAACGACCCGCGGTTCGGCACCATCTGGCGAGTGCGAATCGCTGACCTGCACGCCGTCCTGGACCACCTCGACGACATCCTCACCCAGGCGGGCCTTGCCGGCCGCGTCGACCGGGAGCGCGTCGCCGCCGTCGGGCACTCCTGGGGCGGTCAGAGCGTCGGCACCCTCCTCGGTGCCCGCGTGCTCGACGCCGACGGCACGCCAGGCGAGGACTTCTCCCATCCCTTGGTCAAGGCCGGGGCGCTGCTCGCCGCGGCCGGCACCGGCGACTCGCTCACCCCGTTCGCCGTGGAGCATCTGCCGTTCATGCGGCCGGACTTCGCCACGATGACCACGCCGGCCCTCGTCGTCACGGGCGGCAAGGACCAGTCGGCGATGTCCACCCGTGGGCCGGACTGGTTCACCGACGCCTACCACCTCAGCCCCACGCCCAAGAGCCTGCTCACCATCACCGACGGTGAACACACCCTCGGTGGGGTCGCCGGCGAAAAGGTCGCCGAGACCACCGACGAGGATCCCGCCCGGGTGGCCCTGGTCGCCGACGCGGTCTCCGCCTACCTCCTCGACACCTTCGACCTCGACGGCACGGCCTGGAAAGCTTTCACCGAAAACGCCTCGGCCAGTGACGGCGCCTACCACGTCGAGCACAAGTAAGCCGTGGTGCCCAGCGGGCCTCAGCGCACCCGCTCCGGCCCGGACCAGCACCTGCGTACGCGATGCTTCCGCTCATCGGCAGGTCCGGTCGCCGTCGGTCGATCACGAACTGCATGGTGAGTTGAACCGGACGCGATCCGGCACCGTGGGACACGTGTCACCGCCTACTTCGGAGTGCTGCCATGTCAACGAACCCCGTAGGTCCAGCCCTGGTCCATCCTCTCGTCGTGAACGACCATGCCCTGCGGGAGCTCAAGTGGCAGCTCGACGAGGCGCTCAACCGCGAGTGGTACCGCGCGAACCAGGCTGGGCACGCCAACCGGGACTACCGCCAGAGAGATCTCATCAAGTCCCAGAGCGACATGATCAAGGACTGGAAGCCGGCCGCCGACGCAGGCGGGGCCTGGCGTGGGTACGGGAGGAGAAAGGGCTACCAGCCGCCGCCCCGCGACGTCGAGAAGGCGAATCTGCTGATGCAGATGCTCGCCGACAACCCGCAGCTCGATCGCGCGCTGGCACAGAGCAGTTTCGTGCGCGACGTCGTCGGGAAAGCTCAGGCTGCGGAGGAGCAGAGGGCTCGGGACGAGGCATTGGCTCGTTCGTGGAACCCGTTCGCGAAGGCGGCTCATGCGCTGTCCGTGAGGTTCGGGAGTTTTACGCCGCGTCAGCCGTCAACCGCACCGGGCATGCCCCTCACCGCCGCGACGACCCGCAAACGCCGTACGAGGTGACGTCCTCCCAACTCGTCACACCCAGCAGGTGACGGTAGGTGAGCCCCAGAAGCCGCCGTGATCGACCCCGGCTCTCCCGTTGATCATGCAGTTATGGTGCCTGAGTTGTCAGCTTTCACCCGTTCTATGGGGCACCACAACTGCATGATCGCGCGGTCTGGCCTGTCGGTGACGGCGGCGAACGAGCGTGATCATGAACCCCGGATCGGCCGTGACCGCACAGAAGCGACGCCGTCAGCGGCCCGTGCGTTTCCAGGCGCGGTAGAACTCCCTGTAGGGGAGCGTTGCACCTGTGCCCGTGGGCGAGATCTGTTTGCCGATCGTCCGTGCGCCGATCCACATGCCGGCGACCATCGGGACACCCGGCACCGACTCGGTCACCGAAGCCACCCCGTTGACCAATTCGTGTTCGATCGGGGAGAGCGCGACCCTGCGTAGGCCGAGCCGTTCCAGCAGTTGACGTTTTGCCCCGTTGATGTCCCGGGCGAGGCGGAGGTAGTCCTCGTCGGTAACACATCGGGCCACGGCGGCCCGGAGATCGGCGGCCTTGTTGCGGTACTCGGCGACGCGGGTGACGACCAGATCGATCCACTCACGTTCGCCGAGCCGGCCCGTCTCAGCGGCCTGCCAGAGCCGGCCGCCGAGCAGCGGTAGTTCGAGTTCCAGCAGTTGTACGCGATGGGTGTCGCTGTCGTCCACCGCCATGGCCAGCGACTGGTGAATGCCGCGGATGGCCACCCCTGCCGCCACCTGCCGAACGGCAGAAAGAGAGGGAGGGTTCATGCCTGCTCGAACCGGCGGCGTGAGGTCAGGACCTCGTCCAGGTGTTGGCGGCTCCACCGGCAGAAGCCATTGATCGTGTGGTGCAGTTCTCGGCCGGCGGGGGTGAGCCGGTACTCGGTGCGTGGCGGCACGGTGGGATGCAGCGTGCGCTCGACCACGCCGTTGCGCTCCAACTGGCGCAGGGTCGCGGTGAGCAGCCGGTGGCTGATGCCGGCGACCTGCCGGTGTAGTTCCCCGAAGCGGCGGGTGTCGGTGCCGATGGCTTCGATGACTGGCAGCGCCCACTTGGTGCCGACCACGTCGAACACCTCGCGGGCCACCTGGTGCACCCGCGCCACCTCCGCTGCCGTCGGCGTGCCGGGAAACGGCTCGTCCACGTGCCGTTCCTCCTCAACGGGTACTTCCCAAAAGGTGCGTACTTACCTTATCCGCGGCCAGCGCCGTACGGTCGGGTCGGCAATCGCAACGTATCGGAGTGATTATGACGATCTTGAAGACGTACGCCCGGCTCTGGGTGGATGACCTCGACGCCTCGCTGCCGTCGCTGCGGACCCTGGTCGGCGCGGAGCCGGATCTGCGGTTCGCGTTCGACGCCATCGAGTTGGCCGCGATCGGCGACTTCCTGGTGATCGCTGGCCCGGCGGAGGAACGGGCCCGGTACGGGCACGCCTCCGCCACCGTGATCGTCGACGATCTGGACGCCGTCGTGGCCGGGCTGACCGCTGCGGGCGGCGAGATCACCACACCGGAGGCGACCAGCCCGACCGGCCGCTACCTGTACGCCAGGCATGCTGGTGGGGCAGAGGTCGAGTACGTCGAGTGGGTGCCGGAGCTGGTCGAGCGGATCATCGGTGCCCTGGCGGGCGTCAAGGGGTGAAGCGGTACGCGGCTGCCGGGTGGTCGTCACGGACCCGGGTCACGCCGGGGCCGTAGAAGTGTTCCCGCAGCGTGTTGCCCTCGTACTCGCGGCGCATCCGGCCACGGCGTTGCAGTTCGGGGACGACCAGGTCGACGAAGTCCCGGAAGGTGACCGGCGGGACCGGGTCGGCGAGGTTGAACCCGTCCAGGTCGGCCTCGTCCATCCAGCGTTCCAGTTCGTCGGCGACGGTGGTGGGGCTGCCCACGAAGAGCGGGCCACCGCCGCCGACGCCGACGAACTCGGCGATCGCGCGGGGCGTCCAGGTGCGGCTCGGGTCCAACGTGGTGAACAACTCGACCATGCCCCGGATGCCGTCGGTCTCCACATATTCCAGTGGTTTGTCCAGGTCGAGGGCGGACAGGTCGATGTGCATCAGGGCACTCCAGCGGGCCAACGCGCCCTCGACGCTGGCGTACGACTGGTAGTCGGCGAGTTTCGCCTGCGCCTGCGCGTCGGTCTCGGCGACGATCACCGTGGCGATGGCGAAGAACTTCACCGAGGCGGGGTCCCGGCCGGCGGCGACGGCCTGCTCGCGTACCCCGTTCACCAGGGTTCGCGCCATCGACGGCAGGTAGGCGGAGAGGAACACCCCTTCGGCGTGCCGGCCGGCGAAGCCCCGCCCGGCCGTCGAGGTTCCCGCCTGATACAACACCGGGGTACGCAGGACGCCCGGCTCGAAGAGCGCGATGTCCGGCACCCGGTAGTGCGCGCCCTCGTGCCGGACCGGACGGACCTTCGTCGGGTCGACGAAGACGCCGGTCGCCGGGTCCCGGAGCACCGCGTCGTCGGCCCAGCTCGACTCCCACAGCTGGTAGACGACCTGCATGAACTCCTCGGCCACCCGGTACCGCTCGTCGTGCGGCAACTGGGTCCGCAGGCCCAGGTTGCGGGCGGCGCTGTCCAGGGCGGAGGTGACGATGTTCCAGCCGATCCGCCCGCCGGTCAGATGGTCCAGGGTGGCCATCTTCCGGGCGAAGGTGTACGGCTGCTCGTAGGTGCTGGAGACGGTGGCGGCGAAACCGAGGTGCCGGGTGGCGGCGGCCATCGCGCTGATCGCCAGCAGCGGATCGTCGGTGGGCGTCTGGATGCCGTCGCGCAACGCCGCGTCGACCCGCCCCTGGTAGACGTCGAGCGGGCCGAGCGCGTCGGCGATGAACAGCGCGTCGAAACGGCCCCGTTCCAGCAGTTGCGCGGTCTGCACCCAGTAGTCGAGGTCCCGGTAGCGGTGCGCCTGGCTGTCCGGGTGCCGCCACAGTCCGATCGCGGTGTGCCCCACAGTGGACTGACGCAGCCCGTTGAGTCGGATGAGTCGCTCGGTCATCTGTCCGGTGTCCCCGTCGAGTTGTCGATGATCAGGTCCGCCCGGCCCGGTAGGTCCTCGGCGGTGTGGAATTCGGTCTCCTGGGCGGCCCAGCGGGCCCAGTGCGGGGCGTAGGTGTCGCCGTCACGGGCCAGCGCCCGGGCCCGGCGCAGCGCGGTGGGCGCCTCGACCCAGACGATGCCGCTGAGGTACGGCGCCGCGTCCCGGGCCCCGCTGCCCACCCCCTCGACGACCAGCCAGCCCCGGTCGGGCAGCGGCTGCCACGGCCCGTAGCGGCTGGCGGCCCAGTCCCACTTCCGCCACCGAGCCGCCGCCAGCTGGGCCTGCTCTGGCCGGGCCGGCGGCTGGGTGCGCGGCGACCGGGCCAGTGGTTCCAGCACCCAGGCGCGCAGCGCCTCGGCGCCGGCGCGCAGCCCGTCCCAACCGGGGTAGAGGTCGTCCATCCGCAGCAGCGTCGCGTCGAGCTGGTCGGCGACCGCGTCGGCGAGGCTGCTCTTGCCCGCCCCGGACCGGCCCTCGATCGCCAACACCCGGGTACGTCCGGCCCGGGGCGGCCGGTCGCGGGCCCAGTCGGCGACCCGGTCGGCGGCGGTCACCGGTGTGCCCGTACCCGGTCCGGGGTGATTCGCAGGACCACCCGGTCGGCCTCCTCGGCCGGCGAGCCGACGAGATGCTCGGCACCGGTGTAGCGCCGGGCCAGCTCGTTGATCAGGGCGTGGGCGTCCTCGTCGGTGACTGCCGCCCGGCCCCGGATCTCGGTGTAGCGGGTGGGGCGCTGCCGGTCGTAGACGAGCACGGTGACCCGGGGGTCGCGCCGGATGTTGCGGACCTTGCGGCGGCCCGCCTTGGTCGCCATCAGCAGGTGGTCGCCGTCCCGGCCGACCCACATCACCGACAGCTGCGCCTGGCCGTCCGGCTCGGTGGTGGACAGGACCGCGAACTCCGGCCGGTCCAGCAGCTCCCGGGTGTCGGGGTCGAGCCGGGCGGTCGGCTCGTCGCCCCGGGTCAGCGGCAGGTCCGGCGCGGCCGACCACTGTTCGAGCGAACCGTCGTAGACGGCGACGTCGGTTCGACCCACCGTGGCCAGGGCGAGCGCGAGCAGGGTGGCGGAGATCCCGCCACCGCAGTAGAGCCAGATCGGCCGGGTCGACTCCGGCAGGTCGCCGAGCGCGGCGCGCAGCGCAGGTGGAGGCAGCAGCCGGCCGTCGGTGTCGAGCAGCGTACGGGCGGGCAGGTTGGCGCTGCCCGGGATGTGGCCCCGGCGGGCGTAGCGGGTCGGCACGTCACCCCGGTACGCCGGGGGATTCAGCGCGCAGACCACTGTGGCGTCCTGCTCGCCGGCAAGCCAGCGGGCCACCTCGTCCCGGTCGATCCAGCGACCGGGACGTACCTGCGGCGTCAGCGTCGCCGCACCGGACCCGGCCCGAACCGTGCGGCCCGCGCCCCGGTCCGCCGAGTCGGGCTGATCAGTCGGGTCGGGCTGATCCGTTGGGCTTTCGGACCGATCAGGGGCAATGGTGGCCACGGGCAGGCCGGCGGCGCGCCAGGCGGTCAGGCCGCCGTCCAGGACGGTGGTGGGCACACCTATCCAGTCCAGCAGCCACCACAGCCGGGCCGCCCAGATTCCGTCGGCCCGGTCGTAGACGACCACCTCGACTCCGTCGACCACACCCAGGTCGGCGAGGGAAGACGCCAGCACCGCCGGGCTCGGCCGGGTGAAGTGGTACGGCGACGCCGGGTCGCTGAGTGTGGTGAGCAGGTCGGCGTGCCGGGCGCCGGGAATGTGTTCCGCCGCCCAACCCGGATAGCCGGAACCGGCCCGGTGGTCGCCGTCGAAGGTTGGCGTGGCCAGCTCGACGGTGGCGTCCAGCACGACCAGGCCGGGGGAGTGCAGGCGTACCGCAAGGTCGGTCGGGGTGGTCAGCGGACCGGTCATCGCGGCACCGCCGTGGGGCCGGCGGGCGTCGCGTCCACCGACCGGCAGGCGCTACGCCAGTCGAAGCCGCCGGGCAGGATGCCGTTGGCCGCGAGCCAGTCGGTGTAGGGCTGCATCAGCTCGGTCCGGATCGTGCCCCACTGGCCCTGATGCCACCAGGTCGGGGCGATCAGCTCCAGCGAGCGCGCCAGCAGCGGCCGGGGGAAGTACGGGATGACCCGGTCCAGCACCGCCAGGGCGCGTTCCGGATCGTCGGTCGCCGCCCGGTAGCCGCGCGCGGTGACGTCGAGGAAGGTGGCCAGCACCCGGTCCGAGCCGGAGAGCGCCGGGCCGATGCCGAGCAGATAGCTGTGGTACGGCGGCGCGCCGATCTCGTCGACCGGCCAGACGATCCGGTGCTCGCCGGGTAGGTCCGCCATCAGCGCGTCCCAGGCCCAGTAGCCGCCGAAGGTCGCGTCCACCTGGCCGGCGGCGATGTCGTCCACGCTGAGTTCGCGGTAGCCGGTGTCGACCAGTTCGACCTGGTCCGGGTCGCCGCCGTCGGCGGCGACCAGGTGCCGCACCATGGCGACTCCGCGTGGGGTCGGGTTCAGCGCGAGCCGCCGCCCGGCGAGGTCCCGGGGGCGGGTGATGCCGCGACCGGCCACGGTCTGGATGGTCTCCATCCCCCGATGGTTGATCGCGGCGACGGCCTGTAGCGGCTGGCCGGCGGCGCGGCGCACCAGCAACCGGTTGGTCGGGAAGATGCCCAGGTGCACCTCGCCCCGATGCAGGTACTCCAGGGTGTCGCCGCGCAGCGAGTCGTAGACGGTCAGTTCCACGTCGAGTCCCGCCTCCTGATACCAGCCGGCGTGGCTGGCCAGGTAGAGCCCGGCGGCGTTGGTCCACGGGTGGAAGTACTCCAGCATCACACGCAGATGGGTGAGGGTCATGATGTCTCGTTTCGGAGCAGGTCGGTCAGCCGTCGCCGGATGCGTACGAACTCGGGGTCGTCGACGACCTCGTCGCGGCGGGGTCGGGGGAAGGGCACCTCGACTCGTTCGGCCACGGTGGCCGGGCGGCGGGTCAGCACGTAGACGGTGTCGGAGAGCAGCAGCGCCTCCTCGATGCTGTGGGTGACGAACAGGATCGATCGCCGCTCGGCCTCCCACAAATCCAGCAGCCAGCGGTGCATCTCGGTGCGCAGCATCGCGTCCAACGCGCTGAACGGCTCGTCCAGGCAGATCAGGTCGTGGTCGCAGATGAGGGCCCGCAGGAAGGCCGCCCGCTGCTGCATGCCACCGGACAACTCGTGTGGGTACGACCGGGCGAACCGGCCCAGGCCGACCCGGTCGAGCCACTGCCGGGCCAGTTCCCGGGAGGCGCGCCGGGGCGCACCGGCGATGTCCCGGGCGAGCACCACGTTCTCCTCAATGGTGCGCCACGGCAACAGCGCCGGCTGCTGTGGCATGTAGCCGACCAGCCCCCGACGGCCGGCGACCGGTTCCCCGGCCAGTGCGATGGTGCCGGACTCGGCGGTGACCAGGCCACCGATCAGATGGAAGAGCGTGCTCTTCCCACTGCCGGAGGGACCGACGATGGAGACGAACTCGCCCCGCTGGACGCGCAACGTGACGCCGGCCAGCACCTGGAGGTCGCCGTAGCGGTGGGTCAGGTCGGTGATGTCGAGCACCGGATCGGCGGCCTGCTCAGCCATTGTCACGTCTCCCTACCGCGTGCCGGCCGACGGTGATCCGTTCCAGCAGCACCACGAGCCCGAAGATGAGCAGCGCCAGCGCCACCACGATGGCGATGGCGACGAAGAGCCGGTCGGCCCGGAACGCCGACTTCTGCACGATCATGTAACGGCCGATGCCCTGGTCACCGCCGATCCACTCGGAGATGACGGCGCCGAACACGCTGTACGTGGCCGCGATCTTCAATCCGGAGAACATGGCTGGCAGCGCGCTGGGCCACTGGAACGTGGTGAAGAGCTGCCGGCGGTTGGCGCCGCTCATCAGCAGATAGTCGGCGATCACCGGATCGCCGCGGCGCAGCCCGTCGAGGGTGGCCACCGCGACCGGGAAGAAGCAGACCAGCACGATCACCACGAGCTTCGGCGCGATGCCGAAACCCAGCCAGACCACCAGCAGCGGCGCGATGGCGATGATCGGGATGTTCTGACTGACCACCAGCAGCGGATAGACCGCGGCCCGCAGCACCGGCACCAGGTGCAGGGCCACGGCGACCAGCAGACCGATGGCCGCGCCCGCGGTGAACCCGAGCAGGGTGAGCCGGGCGGTGGCCGCCACCTGCTCACCGAGCACGGTGCGTTGCTCGCTGGCGGCGGCGAACACATCCCGTGGGCTCGGCAACAACCATGATTCGATGCCGGAGATCGTGGTGTAGAGCTGCCAGGCGGCGATGAGCGCCACCACCGTCACGGCTGGTGGCGCCCATCGTCGGAGTGCGTCGGTCATGAGCCTGCGGGCAGGAAGTCGTTGGTGTACGCCTTCGTCGCGTCCACCTCGACGGTCAGCACCTTCTGCTCGTAGAGCCAGGTGGCGAAGTTGGTCCAGACCTCGGCCTTCTGCTCGCCCCAGCGCGGGGCGTCGTCCTGGTAGCGCGGGCTGAGCCACTCCTGGCTGCGCTTGACCAGTTCCGCGTCGAGGTCGGGCGCCGCGGCGAGGAGGATGTCCGCGGACTCCGCCGGGTTCTTCGCCGCGTACGTGTAACCCTCGGCAGCTCCGGCGGTGAACGCCCGCACCAGGTCGGGATCGTTGGCGATCCGGGTCTCGTTGGTGATCAGGATCGGGGTGTAGAAGTCCAGCGCCGGGTGGTAGTCCCGGACGTACTGGATGTTCACCGGCTCGCCGCGCAGTTCGGCCTCCACCCCGGTCCAGCCGTAGAAGATCCACTCGAAGTCGACCCCCTTCTTGGTGGCCGCGAAGAAGTCGGCGTCGCCGACATTCACCGTCTTGACCTTGCTGGGGTCGCCACCGTCGGCCGCCACGATGGTCCGCAGCAGTGGCTCCTCGATCGGGCCGCCGAACCCGCCGTACGTCTTGCCGACGTACTGCGCCGGCCGGGTCAGGTTCCGGTCCGTGGGCGAGGCGAAGCCGGAGGTGTTGTGCTGGACGATCGCGGCGATGGAGACCAGCGGGGCGTCCTGGGCCCGCGCCTGGGTCAGCGCCTCCTGGTATCCGATGCCGAACGGGATCCGGTCCGCGGCGACCAGCGAGGAGGCATCGGCGTCACCGGGCTGGACGATCTCCACCTCCAGGCCCTGCGCGGCGAAGAAGCCCTTCTGCTGGGCCACGTAGAGACCGGTGTGGTTGGTGTTCGGGGTCCAGTCCAGCGCGACCTGGACCTTACGCAGGCCACCGGTCGAGGGACTGCTGTCGCCGGTGGCGTCGGTGGCGCAGCCGGCGGCGGCGAGGAGGGCGGCGGTGGTCGCCACGGCGAGCAGCCGGCGGCGGAGCGGAACAGCGAGCATGGTCGTCTCCAGGAAGGTACGCAGGTTGCGTGAGCATGATCAGCAGGATCGACAGCGGCGGCACCGTCATCGATGACGCGGGGTGAAAGCGGCCGACTCCGGGGGTGGCGGTCGTCGGCTAGGGGGAGTCCGTCAGTCGTTCGGACAACGGTGCCGTCAGACACGACACAGCGCGCTGGCGACGTCGCCGTGATCGACGTAGGCGCGACTGGTCAGGGGTGCGGCGGTGGGGCTCACACGAGGGACCGTACGGTCACGACAAGCCCCTGACCAGGGACAGTGGCTAGGATTACATATCTAACCAATAGAGAATGTGGGGTTCAGGGGCGATTCGGCGGGTCAGTCTGCTCTGGTTGCCCCGCTCGACTCCACCGCCAGGTCCTGAGCGGGCGGTGGCGACGCCGCGGGTGGGGAGGCTGTCGGCCCTGCTACGACGCCTGTCGGACCGGCATGTCGGCCAGCCAGACGCCGGCCAGCTCGCTGAGCGGGACGTCGAGGGCCTGGCTGAGGCAGACCACGGTGCCGAACGCCGGCGCGGGCAGGCGGCCGCCCTCGATCTTGCGCAGCGTCTCGGGGGAGATGCCGGCTGCCAGCGCCACCTCGACGAGGCTGCGGCCCGCCCGCGCGGTCCGCAGGGCGGCTCCGAGGCGCTGACCTGCGGCGATCTGTTCGGCGGTGAGTGGTTGGCGAACCATGTCCAGCAGGATAGCCCGCAGGGGTCAGCCGATCTGGCGTGGTATAAAAATACCGCTTACGGAGAGGGAGACTGTCGTGATCGAACTCAAGTCCGCCGAGGAGATCGGCCGGATGGCGGTGACCGGCCAGTTCGTCGGCGAACTGCTCGCCGAGTTGAGCGAGGTGGCTGCGGTCGGCGTCAACCTGATGGACATCGAACACCACGCCCGCCGCCGGATCGCCGAACGCGGCGCCGAATCCTGCTACTGGGACTACGCCCCGTCGTTCGGCCGTGGTCCGTTCCGTAACGTGCTGTGCCTGTCGGTGAACGACGCGGTGCTGCACGGACTGCCGCACGACTACGTGCTGCGCGACGGTGACCTGCTCAGCATCGACATGGCGGTCGGCATCGACGGCTGGGTCGCCGACTCCGCGCTCTCTGTCGTCGTCGGCACCCCCGACCCGGCCGACCTGAGGCTGATCGAGGCCACCGAGGTCGCCCTGGAGGCCGCCATCACCGCCGCTGCGCCCGGCGGTCGGCTCGGTGACGTCTCCGCCGCGATCGCCGAGGTCGCCGAGTCGTACGGCTACGGCGTCAACGGCGAGTTCGGCGGCCACGGCATCGGTCGCACCATGCACGAGGCGCCGCACGTCGCCAACAAGGGCCGGGCCCATCGCGGCCTGCGACTCGTCCCCGGCCTCACCATCGCCATCGAACCCTGGTTCTGCCGCTCCACCGACAAGATCAGGTACGACAAGGACGGCTGGACGATCCGCTCCGCCGACGGCTCCCGCACCGCCCACTCCGAACACACGGTCGCCATCACCGCCACGGGCCCGCAGGTCCTGACCCGCCGCCCCACCGACGGCGCCGACCCGGC
>NZ_POTX01000111.1 GCF_003236305.1 Micromonospora endophytica
GGACGGGGGTGAGGGCGCAGGCGGTGAGGTGGGCGCCGGCGGTGCCGATCTCGTGGAGCCAGGCCAGCTCGGCGGCGGGCGGGCCGTCGGCCGGGAAGGAGCGGGTCTGCTCCTGGTAGTGGCGGTCGGTCAGGGCGTGGCGGGTCACGCCGGCCTCGGCGTACCGGGCGCGCAGGGTGGCCGCGTCGCCGACCCGCAAGGCACCGGCCAACTCGTCGAGAAAGGCGGTGACCTCGGCCAATGCGGCCAGCACCGGCTCGCGGTTGCCAGCCAGCATGTTCGCCGTACGCTGCGGCGGCGTGCCCGCGACCCGGGTGCCGTCGCGGAAACTGCCGGCGGCCAGGGTGCACACCGCGTCCCGCAGCGGCGACCGCTCGACCGCACCGGCCAGCGCCCCGGCGAGCAGGTGCGGCACATGCGAGGCGAGGGCGGCCACGGCATCGTGCCGGTCCGCCGCCATCGGCACCACCCGGGCGGCGAAGACCTCGGTGATCAGGCCGGTGAGCCGGCGGAACGCGGCCAACCCCTCCGGCGCGGGGCAGAGCACCCACGCGGCACCGGTGAACAACTCCGGCACCGCCGCGACCAGGCCGGCCCGGTCGGTGCCGGCCATCGGATGACCGGGCACGAACCGGTGGGTCAGCCGCTGCGCCCCGGCGAAGGCCGCCAACTCCGCCTTGGTGCTGCCGACGTCGGTGAGCAGGCAGTCCTCACCGGTCGCCGCGGCGACCTCGACCAACGTCGCGGGCAGGGTGGGCAACGGCCCGCCGAGGAAGACCACATCCCGCCCGGCCACCGCGTCGACCAGGCGCTCCGCCATCGGTACGCCGCCCGACCGGGCCTGCCGACGGGTCGCCTCGTCCGGATCCCAGCCGACCACGTCCACCCCGACGGTGTGCAGCCGGAGCAGGATCGACCCACCGATCAGGCCGGTGCCGACCACCGCCGCCCGCAGTGGCGCATCGGGCGCGTCCACCATGCGTACCCCTCGACGTCGCTGCTCCCTGCCGGGCCGGACGGCTCCGACCGGGCCGAGGATATCCCCCGGCCCGCGCCGGCGCCGGGGCGCTGCTCGGCGCGGTCAGCTCACCGCGGCGCGGGCGTCCTCGCGCCAGGCGGTGAACTGCTGCACCGGATCGTCGCTGTTGATGTACTGCCAGGGCCACTCGGTGACCTGGTCACCGATGACCTCGAACTGTTCGGCGGCGGACGGCAGGTCGTCGGCCAGGCAGAAGCCCATCGCGAAGGTGTTGTGCGCGCTGGGCCAGCCGGGCCGCTTCCGGTACGCCGGATGCCGGACCGACAGGTCGGCTGCGGCGTTGAACTCGGCGCGCACCGCCTCGTCCTCCAGGAAGCCCACCGACTCGTCGGAGGGCAGATCCAACCAGCGTTCGATGTGCGCGGCGACGATCAGGTTGCCGAGCAGCGAGCCGGCGGGTGCCTTGGCCACCGTCTCCCGGGCGAACTCGAACATCTGCTCGTGGCTGCCGAACCACTTGCGGCAGCGGTACTGGAGCATCTGCTCGTGGGCGATGCGGTGGTGCGGGTGCCGGGCGACCACGTCGGCGAACCGCCGGTCCGCCTCGGCGGCGTCCACCTGCCGGCCGCGCGCCGAGATGACCAGGAAGGTCCGGGCGGTGGTGTCCTCCGCGTCCCGCTCGACCACCTCGTCGAGGTTGTTCTCGGCGAACCGCAGCCGCCGCCAGAACTCCTTGAACTGATCCTGGCTGACGTTCTCGGCCCGGGCCCCGGTCCGCGCCTCCCAGGCCCAGAACACCGCGTGCGACCCGCGTACCAGCAACGGCAGCGTGGACCGGGGCTCGGCGTCGACCCACTCCCCGATCCAGTCCTGCACGCCCGGCACGTCGGCGACCGCCATGACGGAGAAGGCGTGGTCGTCCGGATCCTCGATCGCGGTGAGCAGATCCCGGATCGTGTGCCAGTCCCGCCGCTGCGCGGCCTCCCGCAACGCCTGCGCGGTCGGGTCACCCTGCGCCGGGTCAACCCGCAGGGCAGGTGGCTCCACTTGCTTCGCTCGCCTGAACGGCCACATGATCCGATTCCTCTCCCCGTATTGATCGCCGGCGACGACCGGCAAGATCGTAAATTCGTCCGGCCTGGACCGGAAGGGGGTTGTCCGAGAAAACTCCACGTCGTACGGTCCCCTGCGCCGCCCGCCGACCGCGTGCGGGCATTACGGGGAAGGACAAGTCATGGCCGCGACATACCGGGCCCTCGCCTCGGTGGTCATGTTGATCGGTTTCTACGTGGTCGCGCTGCTGCAACTCGCGCTCGTCGGCGGGCTCTTCTGGTGGATCGCCAGCAAGACCAACGGCCTGGCGGCGGGCAAGCTGATGCTGCCGCTCGTCGTCGCGCTGGGCGCGGTGGCCGTCGGGCTCTGGAAAGCGATCCGCACCAAGAACGAACCGGCACCGGGGCTGGTGCTCGACGAGCGCAACGCGCCCCAGCTCTGGACCACCGTCCGCGAGCTGGCGACGGCGGTCGGCACCCGCGCGCCGGACGAGATCCGCCTGGTGCCCGAGGTGAACGCGGCGGTCGCCGAGCAGAGCCGGCTGCTCGGCCTGGTCGGCGGGCGACGCACCCTCTACGTCGGCCTGCCGCTGCTGCTGGGCCTGCGGGTCGACCAACTCCGCTCGGTGCTCGCGCACGAACTGGGCCACTACTCGGGCAAGCACACCCGGCTCGGCGAGGTCGCCTACCGGGGCCGGCTGGCGATCGGCAGCACCATCGAACGGATCAAGCCGCGCAACCCGGTCGGGCTGGTCTTCAAGGGGTACGCCAAGCTCTACCTGCTTGTCGACAACGCCGCCTCCCGACGGCAGGAGCTGGAGGCCGACCGCGCCTCGGTGCAGCTCGCCGGGCACGAGGCCGCCACCTCCGCGCTGCGCGAACTGCCCGCCCTCGACGCCGCCTGGAACTTCTACATGGGCGCGTACGTCCAGTCCGGCTGGCAGGCCGGCCTGGCCCCGGACGACCTGTTCGGCGGCTTCGGGCAACTGCTGCGGGGACGTCAGGAACAGATCGACAAGCTCCGGGAGGAGGCACCCGACCGGGAGCCGTCGCGGTGGGACACCCACCCACCGATCGGCGTCCGGATCGACGCGATGGCGCAGCTGCCGGCCGGTGCCGGCACGGCCGACGACCGGCCCGCCGCGATCATGCTCGCCGACATCCTCGACGCCGGCCGGCAACTCCAGAGCATCGTGGTCGAGCAGGGCGACCGTCAGGTGCTGCCCTGGCCGGAGTTCATCCACGCGTCCCTCACCGCCGCCGGGCAGCGACAGGTCGACGGGATCTACCGGGCCGCCGGTCGGTTCACCGGCACCGCTGCGCCGGGCCTGACCACCATCCTCGACCTGGTGCGCCAGGGTCGACTCGGCGAATTCGCCGAGCAGTTCTTCGACAACGCCACCCGCAAGGAGGCCGCGGCCCGCTTCGCCGGCCCGATGGAGCTGCTGTTGGACAACGCCGCCCTCCGGGCCGGCCGGGCCCGCTGGCAGCTCTCCTGGACCGGCCCGGCCCAGTTCGTCGGCGTCGACGGCGAGCAGCTGGACCTGGCCGAGGTCGCCAAGCTCGCGGTCGATCCGCAGACCCTGGACGAGGCGCTGGCCCGGTTGGCCGCACTCGGCGTCGACCCGGCCGTGGCCACGGTCGTGCAGGAACGCGCCACCGCCGACAACGCCGGCGTGATCGGTGCCATCGGCAACGTGAAGATCGACGATGTCGAGCACGACCTGCTGATCCTGGACCGGGGACTGATCCTGGTCGGCAACCCGGGCAAGGCCGGTGACGGCGAGAAGCGGCTCACCGCCCTGCTGGAGTCGACGCCGGTGGCGGAGCTGGCCGCCGCCCACCGGTTCCTGCCGTACGAGGAGTTGGTCTCGGTGAACGTGACGCGGGAGATCCCGCTGCGCGCCGAGCTGACCCTGCACGACGGCCAGGTGGTCGCCATGAAGGAGCTCTACGGCAGCGTGCTGCTGGAGAAGCGCAGCCGGGACAACCTGCTGAAGGTCTTCGCCCGCATCAACGAGAACTGAGCCGGGCGGCGACGGCCGAGATCCGCTCGTCGGACTCGGTCAGCGCCGCCCGCACGTACTGCGTCGCCCCGGGACCGTAGAACACACCCGCGGCGACCAGGATGCCCCGCCGGGCCAGCCAGTCGACAGTCTCCCAGCAGTCCTCGCCCCGGGTCAGCCAGAGATAGAGCCCCGCCTCGGAGTGTTCCACCGTGAAACCGGCCGCGGTGAAGGCCGTACGCAGCGTCTCCCGCCGCGCCCGGTACCGCTCCCGCTGCTCGTCGGCGTGCTCCTCGTCGTGCAGGGCGGCCACCATGGCCGCCTGCACCGGCGCGGGCACGATCATCCCGGCGTGCTTACGGATCTTGAGCAGTTCGGCGACCAACGCCGGGTCACCGGCGACGAAACCGGCCCGGTACCCCGCCAGGTTGGACCGCTTGGAGAGCGAGTGCACGGCGAGCACCGAATCGTACGAGCCGCCACAGACCTCCGGCGAGAGCACCGACACCGGCTCGGCCTCCCAGCCCAGCGGCAGGTAGCACTCGTCGCTGGCGACCACCGCGCCGCGCTCCCGGGCCCAGTCCACCACCTTGCGCAGGTGGGTCGCGGGCAGCACCCGCCCGGTCGGGTTGCCCGGCGAGTTGACCCAGACCAGGCGGACCCGCGACGTCGGCCCGACGGCGGTGAGCGAGTCGGCGCGTACCGTCGTGGCGCCGGCCAGCCGGACCCCGTCCTCGTAGGTCGGGTACGCGATCGACGGCACCACCACCACATCACCCGGCCCGATCCCGAGCAGCGTGGGCAGCCAGGCGACCAACTCCTTGGAGCCGATCGTCGGCAGCACCCCGAGCCCGTCGACACCGGCGCCACAGGCCCGGGCCACCCAGGCCGCGATCGCGGCCCGCAGCGCCGGCGTGCCGGCGGTCAACGGATAGCCCGGTGTGTCGGACGCCTCAGCCAGGGCCCGCCGGATCACCTCGGGCACCGGGTCCACCGGCGTACCCATGGAGAGGTTGATCAGGCCGTCCGGATGCGCCGCGGCCAGCGCGGCCGCGGCGTCCAGCGTGTCCCAGGTGAACTCGGGCAGCCGCGACGAGACCGGCGCGGGCCGGTTCAGTGGCCCTCGCCGCGCGGCGGCTGCGCGGCGACGAAGGAAGCGTCCTTCTCCACCTTGCCGATCTTCGAAGCGCCACCGGGCGAGCCCAGGTCCTCGAAGAACTCGTAGTTGGCGCCGGTGTAGTCCTTCCACTGCTCGGGAACGTCGTCCTCGTAGAAGATCGCCTCCACCGGGCAGACAGGCTCACAGGCACCACAGTCGACGCACTCGTCGGGGTGGATGTAGAGCATCCGGTTGCCCTCGTAAATGCAGTCGACCGGGCATTCCTCGATGCATGCCTTGTCGAGCACATCCACGCACGGCTCGGCGATGATGTAGGTCACCGGTCTTCTCCTCCGCAAGACTCGTCGCGATCACCCGCGACGCTAAGAGCCTAGTATCTCGCCGGGGAGGAGGTCGATCGTGCTTCGGGAGCAGGACGTAGGCCACCGGATCGTGGTGCGGCGGGTGGTGGGGCGGCGCGCTGGTCGTCCGGTGTTCTCCGACGCCCTCGGCGAGTTGGTGGAGCTGACCGAGACCCATCTCACCCTGACCACCCAGCAGGGGCCGCTGCGCGTGCCGCTGACCGAGGTGCACCGGGCCAAGCGGGTTCCGCCCGCCCGCCGCCCGACGGCCTCGGCCGTCACCGAGTTGGAACTCGCCGCCGACGAGGCGTGGCCGGCGCCCACCCGCGCCCAGCTCGGCGACTGGCTGCTGCGCGCCGCCGACGGCTGGACCGGTCGCGCCAACTCGGCCCTGCCCGTCGGTGACCCCGACCGCCCGCTGCCGGCGGCGCTGGACGCGGTCGAACGCTGGTACGCCGACCAGGGCCAGCCCGCACTGGTCAACACCCCCCTGCCACTTGCCGCACCGGTCGGCGCCGAACTCGATCGCCGGGGCTGGGACAGCCGCCCCCCGGTGCTGGTGCAGACCGTCGCCCTGTCCGCGCTCACCACCCCGCACACCCACCCGACACCCGGCACCGAACCCGCCGCCGAGCTTGTCTCAGGGCCCACCGCCGAGCTTGTCTCCGGGCCCGCCGCTGGGCTTGTCTCAGGGCCCGCCGCCGAGCTTGTCTCCGGGCCCGCCGCTGGTCCTGGCGCCGGGCCTGGTGCCAGCCACGAGTCCGGCCCGCACGGCGGTGCTGGCCGGCCCGGCGAGCTGGCCATCGTGCTGGCGGCCGAGCCCTCGGCGGAGTGGCTCGCGGTCGCGGCCGGCCGCAAGGGCGGCCTGCCGGACGCCGCCCGGCACGTGCTCACCGCCGTGGACCAGGTCCGTTTCGCCCACGTGTACGCCGACGGCGCGCTCGCCGCGATCGGCCGCGGCACGGTGACCGGGTCAGGCCGGTGGCTCGGCCTCTGCCTGATCGAGGTGCTGCCGGCCGCCCGCCGAAGGGGGCTCGCCACCCGACTGATCCAGGCACTCGCCGACTGGGCCGCGCAGGCCGGGGCGACCGACGCGTTTCTCCAGGTGGAGCAGCGCAACGTCGCCGCCTGCACGCTCTACCGCAGGCTGGGCTTCACCACCCACCACACCTACCTCACCCGCGTCGCGCCACCACCACCCACCGCGTCGATCTAGGAACAAGTGTCGCTAGTCGATCTCCAGGAACGACGATAGCCCCTAGATCGGCGAGGCGCAGCGGTGCTCAGCGGCGGACGATCCGGCGGGGTTTGGTCGTGGCGGTCTGGGCGTAGCGGGACAGGTGGCGCGAGCGGTGATCCCGGCCCAGGGTGGTGAGCAGCAGGTAGCCCAGGACGGTCCCGGCACCGGCCGCCACCAGGTAGAGCACCACCTGCCAGAAGAAGGTCGCGCTGCCGGCGGCGAACGGGTTCTCGCCGACCAGAAGTGGCCCGACCAGCATGGTCAACGCCAGCGCGATGCCTATCGCCCCGGCCGCCTCGGGGCCCCACTGGGCCACCGGACGTCGCTGGCCCCAGTTGAAGGCGACGGCGCCCAGCATCAGCCCGATCACCACGAACATCCCGAGGGTCACGCGGTCGGCGGCCAGTTCGTCACCGTCGAAGCCGAACTTGATGATCAGCCGGGCCACCACGTTGACCGCGAACAGCGCGGCTCCCAGTCCCACGAGCACACGCCACCGCTGCCCCATCGCATACCTCCCGCCGCTTCCCCGCCCGGATGGCGAGTCTCCTTGGCAGGAATATCTACCACCCGTCGTACGGCCTCGTCAGTACCGTCCGGTCCCCGGAGACGGCGGAGCCACGATGGATCGGAACGCCACCACCGCGAAGGTCATCGCGCCGGCCACCACCAGAGTGAGCCCGACCCAGTTGCCGATGAGCAGGACGTCGCCCTCGGCGGTGCGGTCGGCGGCCGCCACCATGATCACCACCCAGGGCACCGCCGGCAGCGCCACCGCCCACCGGCGGCCCACCGCCTCGACCGCGAACCAGCTCAGCGCGGCGTTCGCGAGCACGGCCACCAGCACCGCCGCCCCGATCGGGTAGCCGCCGACCCGCAACGGCGCGAGCAGCAGCTCCAGGACCGCGGTGACCGCACCGGCGACGACGGCGATCAGCCCACCGACCATCCGCAACCCGAGGTCCACAGCCCGCCACGACCGGGCCGGCCGGGACGGCTGCGGCTCCTGCTGCTCCGGGGCGACCGACATCGCGGCAGGCAGACTCACCGTTGGCCGGCCGAGCTGACCGGGATGCGATCCGTGCCGCCGCGGTCCGTGCTGCCGGCGGTCTCCAGCCCGGCGAACAGGTCGGACTCCCACCCGTACGGCCCGCTGCCCGGCCCCTTCGTTCCCACCGCGAGGGTGAAGTACTCCACCCCCATGAACTCGGCGCCGAAGTTGCCGGCGACCGAGTAGAGCCACGAGGTGGCGGGGATCTGGGTGGCGTGCGCCCGCATCGCCGCCTCCTTCGCGGCATGCTGCTCGGTGGCGTCGATCCGCGCCGCGATGTCCTTGTCCGGCGTGCAGAAAGGCAGGTCGGTCGCGTCGGAGATGCCGGCGAAGGGGTTGTCCGACGACTCCTCGAAGTGCGTCATCCCGGCCTCCAGGACGCTCTGCGGCATCGCCGTCCAGTAGACCTTCGCCGGGGCGATCCCCTCGGCGGCGGCCAGCTCGACAGCACGCATCGCCACCCGGTTCGCCTGGATGTGGTCGGGGTGACCGTAGAAGCCGTTGTCGTCGTACGTGATCAGCACCTGCGGGCGTACCTCCCGGAGGATCTCCAGCAGGTGGCCCGCGGCCTCGTCGAGGTCGGCGCCCCAGAACGCGCGGGGATGCCCGTTCGTGGGCAGGCCCATCATGCCCGAGTCGCGGTACCGGCCGGCGCCGCCGAGGAAACGGTGGTCGGTGACGCCCAGCTCGGCACAGGCGTGCGCCAGCTCGGCGAGCCGGTACCCGCCGAGCTGGTCGGCCTCGGCGGCGGCGAGCCCGGCCAGCTCCGGCACGTGGATCTCGCCCTCCTCGCCCAGTGTGCAGGTGACCAGGGTGACGTGGGCACCGGAGGCGGCGTAGTGCGCCATCGTCGAACCGGTGCCGATGGATTCGTCGTCGGGGTGCGCGTGGACCAGCAGCAGGCGGCGGTCAGGCAGCGTCGTCACGACGGTCACTCTAACCGGCGGTTTGCGCTGACCGGCCTCGACGCGTCCGCGCAGGTCGCTCACATTGGGCGCGGCACCCGCCTACGATTTGGCCTGTGGACTTTCCCGAGCTGGCCGCCCGTACCCGTCGGTTCAGCCACGGGGCGCCGCGCGCCGTCACCGTGGCCGACGACGGCGGCCGGGTGGTCTTTCTGCGTTCCGCCGGGCCGGAGGATCCGGCCGACGCCCTCTGGCTGCTGGACGTCGCCAGCGGCGAGGAGCGTCTTGTCGCCTGCCCGACCGCCCTGCTCGGCGCGGACGCCGACCCCGCCGCGCTCAGCCCCGGGGAACGGGCCCGCCGGGAGCGACTGCGGCTGAGCGCCTCCGGCATCGGCTCGTACGCCCTCGACGCCGCCGGCCGGGTGGCCGTGTTCGCGCTGGCCGGGCGGCTGTTCCGGGCCGATCTGGTGCACGGCGACGTGATCGAGATCCCGGCCGCCGGGCCGGTACTCGACCCCCGGCCCGACCCGACCGGCCAGCGGCTGGCGTACGTGACCGACGCGGCCGAGGGCGTACGCCGGGGTCAACTGCGGGTGGTGGACACCGACGGCACCGACAGCATCCTCGCCGGCGAGGACTCCGGGGTGGTCTGGGGTCTGGCCGAGCACATCGCGGCGGAGGAGTTCAGCCGGCACCGCGGGTACTGGTGGGCGCCGGACGGCCGGTCGGTGCTGGCCGCCCGGGTCGACGAGTCCCGGATACCGCGCTGGTACCTGCACGACCCGGCGCAGCCGGCGAGCCCGCCGGCGAGCGTCGCGTACCCGGTGGCCGGCGGCCCGAACGCGGAGGTCAGCCTCCATCTGCTCGACCTCGACGGCGGCTGGGTCGACGTGCACTGGGACCGGGAGACCTACCCGTACCTGAGCGCGGTGCACTGGGCCGAGGGCGCGCCGCTGATCACCGTGCTGCGCCGCTCGCAGCAGCACGGCCTGGTGCTGGCGGTCGACCCGCGTACCGGTGAGACCCAGGTGCACGCCGAACTGGCCGACCCGCGCTGGGTCGACCCGATCCCGGGCACACCCGCGCATCTGCCCGACGGGCGGGTGCTCGTCGGCGGCGAACTCGCCCACGACGGGTACGACGCGCGCTGCCTCTTCGCCGACGGCACCCTGCTCACCCCGCCCTCGCTGTACGTACGCCGGGTGGTCGGCCGGTTGGCCGCCGACAGCGGTCCGGCGGACCTGCTGGTGGAGGCGAGCGACGGCGAGCCGAGCGAGCAGCATCTGTTCCGGGTACGCACCAGCATCGGCGGTGGCGTGGACGCCCGCCGGCTCACCACCGACGCGGGCTGGCACGTGGCCGCCGTCGGTGCGGACGTGCTGGCGATCGGCAGCGCCTCGCTCGACCACGCGGGCATCCGCTGGACGGTACGGCAGGGCGACCGGGAGGTGGGCGTGCTGCGGTCCGTTGCCGCCACGCCCAGCTACTCGCCGCTGCCGCTGCTGGAACGGGTGACCGACCGGCGGCTGCCGTCAGCGGTGCTCTACCCGGACCAGCACATGACCGGTCGACGGCTGCCGGTGCTGCTGGACATCTACGGCGGGCCGGGCCACCAGGAGGTCGTCGCCGCGCGGGCCGCCTGGCTGGAACGGCAGTGGTGGGCCGACGCCGGCTTCGCGGTGGTGGTGATCGACAACCGGGGTACGCCGGGCATCGCCCCCTCGTACGAGAAGGCCATCCACCGGCGGGTGGCCGACGTGGTCCTGCTCGACCAGGTGGAGGCGCTGCACGCGCTCGCCGACAAGCACCCGGACCTGGACCTCGGCCGAGTCGCCGTACGAGGCTGGTCGTTCGGCGGCTGGCTGGCCGGTCTCGCCGTGCTGCGGCACCCGGAACTGTTCCGCTGCGGCATCGTCGGGGCACCGGTCACCGACTGGGCGCTGTACGACACCGCGTACACCGAGCGTTACCTGGGCCTGCCCGCCGACGGTGAGGACATCTACGCGCACCACTCGCTGGTGGAGCTGGCCGCCGAGCCGGTCACCGCCCCGGAACAGGCCCGGCCGCTGCTGCTGGTGCACGGCATGGTCGACGACAACGTGGTGGCGGCGCACACGCTGCGGCTGTCGGCGGCGCTGCTGGCCACCGGCCGCCCACACTCGGTGCTGCCGCTGCCCGGCGCCACCCACATGGCCGCCGGCGGCCTCTCCGAACGCCTCCTCCACCTAGAACTCACCTTCCTCCACACCCACCTCGGGTGAGCGCTCGCACAATCGGTGCGACGATGGGCGCGGTGGCGACAGCAGAATCCCGGCGGTACGAGCGGAGGTGGACATGACCGTGACGGTGTTCGACCACGAGGGCCCGTGGACCGAGGAGGAGTACCTCGCCCTGGGAGAGACCTCCCAGCGAGTGGAACTCTTCGACGGGAGCCTGCACGTGACCCCAGCCCCCACCCCACGCCACCAGCGGATCTCCCGCAAGCTGGGCAACATCCTGGAGGCTGCCGCAGAAGTTGCTGGATTGGAGTTGCTGGAGGCGGTGAATGTACGGCTGCGGCCGGAACGGGTGACCGTTCCGGATCTGGTGATCACCGTCCCCGTCGATCTGGACGAGCCCTACATCGATGCCGCCGATGTCCGGCTGGTCGGCGAGATAACCTCGCCGAGCAACGCCGCCACGGACCGGGTGCTCAAGATGCACTACTACGCCACGGCGGGCATCCAGTGGTACCTGCTCATCGATCAGGTGACCGGCACGCTGCACCTCTACCGCAAGCACTTCAACCACTACGTGGAAGAGAGTGTCGCGAAGCCGGGCTAGGAGTTGACCCTCACCGAGCCGGTCAAGGCGACCATCCGCCCCGAGGATTTGCTCCCCTGACGGATCCCGGCCGACTCACCTAGGGTCTTGACCATGGTTGAGTTCGAGGTGGCGGAAGCCGCGGTGCAGGCCGCGCTGGACGCGGGTGCCCAGTACGCCGACGCCCGGGTGATGCGCCGCCGCTACGAGTCGATGGCGGCCAGCAACGGCGACATCGATGCGCTCACCCAGGACGACAGCGTCGGGTTGGGCGTACGCGCGCTGGTCGGTTCGGGTTGGGGCTTTCACGCCGTACCGGAATTGTCCGACCGGGCCGCCCGCGACGCCGGCCGCCAGGCCGCGCGGACCGCGGTGGCCAGCGGCCTGGTGCCGGGCCCCCCGGTCGAGCTGGTGCCGGCTGCGCCGGTCGTGGCGAGTTGGTCGTCCCCCTGCGAGGTGGACCCGCTCGGCGTCTCCCTGACCACGAAGGGTGACCTGCTGGTGGCCGCCACCCGGACGATGGTCGAGCACGGCGCGGATCTCGCCGAGGGGCTCTACCAGATCTGGGACACCACGAAGTGGTTCGTCTCCAGCGAGGGCCACCGCATCGACCAGCACATCCGCGAGTGCGGCGGCGGCATCTCGGCCACCTCGATCGGTGACGGCGAGACGCAGCGCCGGTCCTGGCCCAGCTATCGCGGCCAGTACGGCACCACCGGCTGGGAGTTGGTCGACTCGCTGGACCTGACCGGGCACGCCGGACGCATCGCCGAGGAATCGCGGGCGCTGCTCACCGCACCGCTCTGCCCGACCGGCGAGACCGATCTGATCCTCGGCGGGGAGCAGTTGGCGTTGCAGATCCACGAGTCGGTCGGGCACGCCATCGAACTGGACCGCATCCTCGGCTGGGAAGCCGCCTTCGCCGGCACCTCCTGGTTGGACCTCGCACAACTCGGCGAGCTGCGCTACGGCTCGGAGCTGATGAACATCACCATCGACCCGACCATCCCCGGCGCGCTGGGCAGCTTCGGCTACGACGACGAGGGCTCACCGGCGGTCAAGCGGGATGCGGTACGTGCCGGACGGTGGGTGGGCGTGCTGGCCGGCCGGGACTCCGGCGCCGTCGCGGGCCTGGACTACGGCGGCAGCGTACGCGCCGACGGCTGGGCGCGGCTGCCGATGGTACGAATGACCAACGTCGGCCTGGAGCCGGGCCCGCACACGTTGGAGGAAATCATCGCCGCCACCGACAACGGGGTGCTGATGGACATCAACCGGTCCTGGTCGATCGACGACAAGCGGCTGAACTTCCAGTTCGGCTGCGAGATCGGCTGGGAGATCCGCAACGGCCGGCGGGGACGGATGCTGCGCAACCCGACGTACACCGGGATCGGTCCGCAGTTCTGGCGTTCGATGGACATGCTCTCCAGCGAGATCGTGCCCTGGGGCACGCCGAACTGTGGCAAGGGCCAGCCCGGCCAGGTCGGGCACACCGGTCACCCGGCCGCGCCGGCCCGGTTCCGCAACGTCCGGGTGGGGGTGCGGGCGTGACCGTCGAGCGGGATGTCGCCAGCCAGGTGGTGGAACTCGTCGCCCGCCTGGCCGGGCCCGGTCCGCAGGCCGAGGTGCTGGTGACCCGGGCCGAGTTGGCGTTGACCCGGTTCGCCAACTCGGCGATTCACCAGAACGTCGCCGAGACGCAGGTGGAGGTCCGACTGCGGGTGCATGTGGCGGGACGTACCGCCGCCGGCAGCGCGAACGTGACCACCGCCGACGGTCTCCGCGCGCTGGTCGAGCGGGTGTTGGCGGCGGCCCGGGTCGGTCCGCTCGATCCGGCCTGGCCCGGCCTCACCCCGGCCACCCCGATGGCGGACTCCCCGCAGTGGGACACCGCCACCGGGTACGCCGGACCGGACGACCGGGCCACGCTGGTCCGGGCCTTCGTCGACGCGGCCGGCGGGCTGACCACGGCCGGCTACTGCCGTACCGCCCTGCGGGCGACCGGGTTCGCCAACTCGGCCGGACACGCCGTACAGGGGTACGCGGCAGAGGCGGCAATGGACGGCATCGCCCGAGCCGGCGGCGCGGACGGCGTGGCCCGGCAGTGCGTCGACCGACTGGCCGACCTAGACGGCGCCGAGTTGGGCCGCCGGGCCGCAGCGAAGGCTCGGGCCGCCGCCGACCCGGTCGAGCTGGCACCCGGCCGCTACCCGGTGGTGTTGGAACCGGCCGCCGTGGCCGACCTGCTGCACAATCTGGCCTGGTACGGCTTCAACGGCAAGCGGTACGCCGAGCGACAGTCGTTCGTCGAGCCCGGTGTGGCACAGTTCGATCGGGCGGTGACCCTGGTCGACGATCCGCTGGCCGGCATCGGGCTGCCGTTCGACCTGGAGGGCACCCCGGCCCGCGCGCTGACCCTGGTCGACGCGGGCACCACCACAGCGGTGGTGCACGACCGCCGCAGCGCCGCCGAGTGGGGCGTCGAGTCGACCGGTCACGCCTGGATCGACAGCGCCACCGCCGGCCCGATGCCCCGCAACCTGCGCCTCGTCTCCTCCGGCACCGCCGGCCGAGCCCCCGCGACGGGTGGCCCGGCGCGCGGCCCCGTGGCGGGCGGGGTGGATCCGTTGGCCGGGGCGGTGACCGATGCCGACACGGCTGCCCTGGTCTCCCGCATGGAGCGCGGTCTGCTGGTCAGCGACCTCTGGTACACCCGGGTGCTCGAACCGAAGAGCCTGGTGATCACCGGGTTGACCCGTAACGGGGTGTGGCTGGTGGAGCAGGGCCAGGTCACCCGCGCGGTGCGCGATCTGCGGTTCACCGAGTCGTACCCTCGGGCGCTCGGGCCGGGCGCGGTGCGGGAGGTGGGCCGCCGGGCCTTCCGCCAACCGGACCGCCACGACGGCGCCTGGTGGGAGGCCCCCTCCCTACGGCTGGCCGCCTGGAACTTCACCGGCGGTGCCTCGGGCTGAGCCCGTACCTGCACGAGATGCGGCAACCCGCGCCTACCACCGGCCCGGCTACCCCAACATGCCGCAACAGGCGCCCGCCCGACCGTTTGTCGATCCTTTTCGGGCGCTCGCATATCGATCTTGGCGAGAGGGTTTCCAAAGGGCGGGACACACGGGACACTGCCTTGCGCGGACGGCTCGCCTAGATCGGCGTAACGTGTGTCACTTAGCTGCTCCGGTACGCCCGGTGTGGCCGTTGGTGTGCGCATGACCCGGCAAAGCGGGGGCGGTGGGTTCGCCGGTCCGCGTGCCGACCGGAAGTGTTCCGCCGCCCGTGAAGGGCCCCGTCAGGGAGACGACACGAATGACATCATCGGCAACGAAACCGCGAGGGGCGCGGGCACGCGCCGCCATCGCGGCAAAGACGTTGCGGACGGACCGTTGGTGGTTGGCGCCGCTGATCACCGTCATCGGGCTCAGCGCGTGGATAGCGTACGCGACGGTCCGGGTCTTCATGCACGACCTTTACTGGGTCGAGGAATACCACTACCTGACCCCGTTCTACTCCCCGTGTGTGACCGACAGGTGCATCCCGGAGGCGTCGCACTTCGGGCAGTACCTGCCCGGCTGGTGGATCATCCCGGACGCCGCGTTCACCCTGCCGTTCCTGCTGCTGTTCCGGTTGACCTGCTACTACTACCGTAAGGCGTACTACCGGTCGTTCTGGCTCTCGCCGCCGGCCTGCGCGGTGCCGGACGGTCACGCCTCCTACGGTGGTGAGACCCGCTTCCCGCTGATCGTGCAGAACTCGCACCGGTACTTCTTCTACTTTGCCGCGATCATCTCGCTGATCAACACCTGGGACGCGATCCTGGCCTTCCACAGCCCCGAGGGCTTCGGCTTCGGCCTGGGCAACCTGATCCTGCTCGGCAACGTGATCATGCTTTGGGCGTACACCATCTCCTGCCACTCCTGCCGGCACATCATCGGCGGCCGGTTGAAGCACTTCTCCAAGCATCCGGTGCGCTACCGGGCCTGGGGAATGGTTTCCTGGCTGAACGTCCGGCACATGCAACTCGCCTGGATCACCCTCGGCACGCTGGCACTTACCGACTTCTACGTCATGTCCGTCGCCGCCGGGTGGATCTCCGACCTGCGGTTCATCAACTGAGGGCCTCGCTGACATGACTACCACTACCACTCGCATCGAACGACACCACTACGACGTCGTCGTGATCGGGGCCGGCGGCGCCGGCCTGCGCGCGGCGATCGAGGCCCGGCTGGCCGGCAAGAAGACCGCGATCATCTCCAAGTCGCTGTTCGGCAAGGCGCACACGGTGATGGCCGAGGGTGGCGCCGCCGCGGCCATGGGGAACGTGAACAGCCGGGACAACTGGCAGGTGCACTTCCGCGACACCATGCGCGGCGGGAAGTTCCTGAACAACTTCCGGATGGCCGAGCTGCACGCCAAGGAGGCCCCGCAGCGGATCTGGGAGCTGGAGACGTACGGGGCGCTGTTCGACCGTACGAAGGACGGCAAGATCTCGCAGCGCAACTTCGGCGGCCACGAGTACCCCCGCCTGGCGCACGTCGGTGACCGGACCGGCCTGGAGCTGATCCGTACCCTCCAGCAGAAGATCGTCTCGCTGCAGCAGGAGGACAAGCAGACGTACGGCTCGTACGACGCCCGGATCCGGGTCTTCTCCGAGACCACCATCACCGAGCTGTTGCTCGACGGTGATCGGGTCGCTGGCGCGTTCGGCTACTACCGCGAGTCCGGCGAGTTCCTCCTCTTCGAGGCGCCGGCCGTGGTGCTGGCCACCGGCGGCGTGGGCCGCTCCTACAAGGTCACCTCGAACTCCTGGGAGTACACCGGGGACGGTCACGCGCTCGCGCTGCGCGCCGGGGCGACCCTGATCAACATGGAGTTCCTCCAGTTCCACCCCACCGGCATGGTCTGGCCGCCCTCGGTCAAGGGCATCCTGGTCACCGAGTCGGTACGCGGTGACGGCGGGATCCTGAAGAACTCCGAGGGCAAGCGGTTCATGTTCAACTACGTCCCCGACGTCTTCCGCAAGCAGTACGCGGAGACGCCCGAGGAGGCGGACCGCTGGTACAACGACCCGGACAACAACCGGCGCCCGCCGGAGCTGCTGCCCCGCGACGAGGTCGCCCGCGCGATCAACACCGAGGTCAAGGAGGGCCGGGGTACGCCGGCCGGCGGCGTCTACCTGGACATCGCGTCCCGGCTGCCGGCCGAGGAGATCCGCCGTCGGCTGCCCTCGATGCACCACCAGTTCAAGGGGCTGGCCGACGTCGACATCACCAAGGAACCGATGGAGGTCGGTCCGACCTGCCACTACGTCATGGGCGGCGTGGAGGTGGATCCGGACAGCGGTGCCGCGTACGGCTCGGTGCGTGGCCTCTTCGCCGCCGGTGAGGTGTCCGGCGGCATGCACGGCTCCAACCGCCTCGGTGGCAACTCCCTGTCGGACCTGCTGGTCTTCGGCAAGCGGGCGGGCGGTCACGCGGCCAGCTACGTCGACCAGCTGCCCGCCCGTCCGCGGGTGGAGGTGGCGGCGGTGGAGACCGCGGTGGAGACGGCCCTGGCCCCGTTGCAGCGGGACACCGGCGAGAACCCGTACACCCTCCAGCAGGACCTGCAGGCGGTGATGGGCGATCTGGTCGGCATCATCCGGCGGGAGGCCGAGCTGGAGGACGCGCTGGTCCGCCTGGCCGAGCTGCGCGAGCGGGTGGCGAAGGTCTCCGCCGCCGGCGGCCGGCGCTACAACCCGGGCTGGCACCTCGCCCTGGATCTGCGCAACATGCTCGTGGTCTCGGAGTGCACCGCCAAGGCGGCGCTGGAGCGCCGGGAGTCGCGCGGCGGTCACACCCGGGAGGACTTCCCCACCATGGATCCGCAGTGGCGGCGGGTCAACCTGGTCTGCTCGCTGGAGGGCGACACCGTCCGCCTGGAGCGCAAGCCGCTGCCGAAGATGCGCGCCGAGCTGATCGGCCTGTTCGACCGCGCGGAGCTGGCCAAGTACCTGACCGACGAGGAACTCGCCGAATTCGACGCCCTCGTCTCCGCTGACGAGGCCGCCCCCGCGGCCGCGGCCGGGGATGCTGCCTCCGGTGCCGCCGGGAAGGAGAACCACTGATGGGTACGAAGCGCCAGTTCCGGATCTGGCGAGGCGACGCCGACGGGGGCGACCTGCGGGACTACACGGTCGAGGTGAACGAGGGCGAGGTGGTCCTCGACGTGATCCACCGGTTGCAGGCCACCGACGCACCCGACCTGGCCTGCCGGTGGAACTGCAAGGCGGGCAAGTGCGGCTCCTGTTCGATGGAGATCAACGGGATGCCCAAGCTCGGCTGCATGACCCGGATGTCGACGTTCGAGGAGAACGAGACGATCACGGTGACGCCGCTGCGTACCTTCCCGGTCATCCGGGACCTGGTCACCGACGTGTCGTTCAACTACGAGAAGGCGCGGGAGACCCCGGCCTTCGCGCCCCCGCCTGACCTGGCTCCCGGTGACTACCGGATGCAGCAGGTCGACGTGGAGCGCTCGCAGGAGTTCCGCAAGTGCATCGAGTGCTTCCTGTGCCAGAACGTCTGCCACGTCATCCGGGACCACGACGAGAACAAGCCGGCCTTCTCCGGACCTCGGTACTTCATCCGCGCCGCCGAGCTGGACATGCACCCGCTCGACGATCGGACCGACCGCAAGGACTACGCCCAGTCCGAACAGGGTCTCGGCTTCTGCAACATCACCAAGTGCTGCACCGAGGTCTGCCCCGAGCACATCAAGATCACCGACAACGGGATCATCCCCATGAAGGAGCGGGTCGTCGACCGCAGGTACGATCCACTCGTATGGCTCGGTAGCAAGATCTTCCGGAGGGGTCAGGTGCCTCAGACCAGCGTGACCAGCGAACACTCCCCGGGCGCTGTGCGCTCCACCGCCGCTCACGGCGGGGCAGACTCGCACGCGGGCGGCTCGCACGACCCCGCCGCGGAGGCCCAGGCCCAGCAGGGCGTCAACTGGCACCGCGAGGTGCCGCACCCGACCGCCCCGGCGGTCGACTCCAGCGGCAAGCTCCCCCTCACGGAGCTGACCTTCGACCGCGCCGCCGCCCCCAGCCCCTTTGGCGACGACGTGACCTTCCCGCTGCCGCCCGAGCACCTCAACTTCGCCCACCCCCAGCAGGACGAAAAACCCTAACCCCAGCAC
>NZ_POTX01000112.1 GCF_003236305.1 Micromonospora endophytica
GGCCGCGTAGTTGTCGACCAGCTGGTTCTCGGAGAACGATGCCTTGCCGATGATCAGGTGCAGGTTCGAGTGCTTGTCCACCCGGAAGGTGATCTTGCCGCCCTTGATGTCTGCGACCGCCTTGGTGACGTCCATGGTCACCGTGCCGGTCTTCGGGTTCGGCATGAGACCGCGCGGGCCCAGGATCCGCGCGATCCGGCCGATCTTGGCCATCTGGTCCGGCGTGGCGATCGCCGCGTCGAAGTCCAGCCAGCCACCCTGGATCCGGGCGACCAACTCGTCGGTGCCCACCTCGTCGGCACCGGCCGCGACGGCCTCCTCGGCCTTCGCGCCGGCGGCGAAGACGATCACCCGGGCGGTCTTACCGGTGCCGTGCGGCAGGTTGACCGTGCCCCGGACCATCTGGTCCGCCTTACGGGGGTCGACGCCGAGGCGCATGGCGACCTCGACCGTGGCGTCGAACTTGACGTTCGTCGTCTCCTTGGCCAGCTTGACGGCCTCGGCGGGGGTGTAGAGCTTGGTCCGGTCGATGACCTCGAAGGCCTTGCGGTAGCTCTTGCTGCGCTGCATGTTCTGTCTACTCCTGTGGTTGATGGCGGGCCGCGACGTGCGCGCGCCCTCCCACGATCCGTACGGGTCGCTGTGGCCGAGGTCAGTCGGTGACGTTCAGACCCATCGACCGGGCAGTGCCGGCGATGATCTTCTCAGCCTGGTCGAGGTCGTTGGCGTTGAGGTCGGCCATCTTCTTCTCGGCGATCTCCCGCAGCTGGGCGCGGGTCACCGAGCCGACCTTCTGGGTGTGCGGAACGCCCGAGCCCTTCTGCACACCGGCGGCCTTGATCAGCAGCCGGGCGGCGGGCGGGGTCTTCAGCACGAAGGTGAAGGAGCGGTCCTCGTACACGCTGATCTCGGCGGGGACGATGTCGCCCCGCTGCGACTCGGTCTGCGCGTTGTACGACTTGCAGAACTCCATGATGTTCACGCCGTGCTGGCCGAGCGCGGGGCCGACCGGCGGCGCCGGAGTGGCCTGGCCCGCCGGCAGCTGAAGCGTGAAAGTCTTGACGAGCTTCTTCTTCGGAGGCATGTCTCTTCCTGGGGCTTGGAACTGGAAAAGGTTCGCACCACGCCACCGTCGGGCGCGCACGGTCAGCGCGGGACGACGGCAGCGACGTTCTAGGGTAGCGCAGGCCGGGAGGAGCCCATCCACGGAGGTTGGCCGGACGGGCGAACCGGATATGAGTCACCGCTGGCAGCGGCCGTTGAAGGTCGCCGCCAGCGGTCAGCTACATCAGATCTTCGCGACCTGGTTGAAGTTCAACTCGACGGGCGTCTCCCGGCCGAAGATCGACACCAGCACCTTGAGCTTCTGCTGGTCGGCGTTGATCTCGCTGATCGTGGCCGGCAGTGAGGCGAAGGCACCGTCGGTGACGGTCACCGAGTCGCCGACCTCGAAGTCAAGGACCTTGATCTCGGGCTTGGCCTTCTTCTGTTCGGTCTCGACGGCCGGCGCGAGCCACTTGAGCACCTCGTCGAGGCTCAGCGGCGCCGGGCGGTCAGCCCGGTCGGTGGCCCCCACGAAGCCGGTGACGCCGGGGGTGTTCCGGACGCAGGAGTAGGACTCCGCGGTCAACTCCATCCGGACCAGGATGTAGCCAGGGAAGACCTTGGCCTGCACCTGGGACCGCTTGCCGTTCTTGACCTCGACCTCTTCCCGGGTCGGCACCTCGACCTGGTAGATGTAGTCCTCCATGTCGAGGGACGTGATCCGGGTCTCGAGGTTGGTCTTGACCTTGTTCTCGTAGCCGGCGTACGAGTGCACCACGTACCAGTCGCCCGGCGCGTAGCGCAGCTTCTGCCGCAGCTCCGCGACCGGGTCGAAGTCCTCGTCCGGTGCTGGCTCACTCAGGGCGAACTCTGGCTCGCTGGCGGCCTCGACCGACTCGTCACCAGCCGCCGTCGCCACCGTGGACTGTTCGTCCGTGGTCTCGGCGGTCTCGTCGTACTCAGGCACGCTTGCTCACTTCCGTCACTATCGGCACGTGTCAGCCGGTCAGCTGGGGTTGCCGAAGACCCACAACACACCCTTGGCGAAGCCATAGTCGAGGACGGCGACGATCGTCAGCATCACGGTGACGAACGCGATCACCACGCCCGTGTAGGTCAGCAACTCCTTGCGGGTCGGCCAGATGACCTTACGCAGTTCGGCCACGACCTCGCGGATGAAACGCGCGATACGACCGAAGAGCCCGACTTTGTCGGCATCGGTGCGCGTCTTCGACCGGCTGTCGGCGGACTCCGCCTTGGCCCGCTCGCGGGTGGCGGTGCCGCCCCGGGAGACCGGCTCGTCCGCGTCGGTGGCGTCGTCGTCGGCACCGTCGCTGACGACCTCGTCGTTCAGGCGGTCGTCGTCGGCGTCCTCGCCGTGCCGCTTGTTGTCGGCCACTTCGCCCTCCGTCGCGGGATGTCGGGTCGCACGCGGTGCGCGTGCGCGGCGCTTGGTCACGCCAGCCGGACCAACCGTCCCGGGACGGGCCGCGGCCGGCGGATCAACCAGGAGGGCCCGATGCCTCGGGACCTCCCCGCCGATGCCACCACCACGGGCCGGACGCCACCGATTGGTGGCGCGACCCACGGAACGGTCAGGCCTGAGGCGCAGGGGTGACAGGACTTGAACCTGCAGCCTGCGGTTTTGGAGACCGCTGCTCTGCCAATTGAGCTACACCCCTGTGCGGCAACGCTCGCCCTGCCAGGTCACACGACCAGGCAGGAGTCACTTGCCCCACGGCGGACCAGTGTACGGGTACCGGCCCGTCTTAACCAACCGGTCTACCCCTCGCGCCCCGCGACACCGGTCGGGAGGGGAGTCCGCACGGTGGCTCGCGCCTGCGCGAGCACCTTCTCACCGTTGCAGGTCGCGGTGATGTCCAGCCTGGTCAGACCCGCTTCGGCAGTCTCCCGGGCCACCGCGTTGACCACGATCTCGGTGCCGGAATCGTCGTCCGGAACCACCACCGGGCGGGTGAACCGCACGCCGTAGTCGACCACCGCGTCGGCGGCACCCGCCCAGGTGGTGACCGCCCGGCCGACGAGCGCCATGGTGAGCATGCCGTGCGCGATCACACCGGGCAGACCCACGGTGGTGGCGAATCTGTCGCTCCAGTGGATCGGGTTGAAGTCGCCGGAGGCGCCGGCGTAGCGGATCAGGTCCGCCCGGGTGACCCGGAACGTCTGGGTGGGCAGCTCCATGTCAGTTCTCCCCGCGTACGACGAGCTTCATCCAGGCGGTGACCACCGGCTCACCGGTGACCGTGCTGACCTCGGTCCGGGTGGTCACGAAGTCGTGGCCGCCGCGGCTGGTGATGTCCTCGACGGTGTTGACGCAGACCAGCTCGTCGCCGGCGACCACCGGACGGGTGTACGCGAACCGCTGGTCGCCGTGGACGACCCGGCTGTAGTCGATGCCGAGCGCCGGATCCTCGATCATCTGGCGGTTGGCGGCCATGGTGAGCACCATCGGGAAGGTCGGCGGCGCGACCACGTCCGGGTGCCCAAGCGCGCGGGCGGCCTCGGGATCGTGGTGGGCGGGATCGGTGGCCCCGATCGCCGTCGCGAACTCGCGGATCTTCTCGCGGCCCACCTGGTAGGGGGCGGTCGGCGGGTAACTGCGGCCGACGAAGGAGTGGTCCAGGGACATGCCGCGAACCTTAACGGAAAGCACAAATCGCCGATCCGCGCGGTCGACGCGGGCCCACCCAGGGCCGCGCCGTCCGTGCCGGACCGGCGATCGTGGTACGCGTGGAGCCGGGCCGACTCGGCCCGGACCGGGTCAGCGCGTCTCGCGGTGAACGGTGTGCCGTCCGTCCCGGGGGCAGAACTTCTTCAGCTCGATGCGGTCCGGGTCGTTACGGCGGTTCTTGCGCGTGATGTAGTTGCGCTCCTTGCACTCCACACACGCCAAAGTGATCTTCGGCCGGACATCGGTCGCCTTCGCCACGGCGGAGTGCCTTCCTCGCTAACGGATACAACTACAGCGCTACAGCCTACGCGCCACCTGGGCGGACACGCAAAGCGGGCGCCCCATGGCGCCCGTCCTACGACCACCGGGAACACCCGGCGGACGGAGAGTAGCGGTGGCCGGACTTGAACCGGCGACACAGCGATTATGAGCCGCTTGCTCTGCCATCTGAGCTACACCGCCGTGGTGGGCCCAGCCGGACCCTCTGAGCCCCCTTACGGAATCGAACCGTAGACCTTCTCCTTACCATGGAGACGCTCTGCCGACTGAGCTAAGGGGGCCTGCGCGATCACTCGGTGGCCGCGCAGAGGTAAGAGTACACGGCCCCGCCGCGCTGGTGAAATCGGATCCCCAGGCACGGCGTACGCCCAGCTCAGGGCACGACGCGCAGGCGCGGAAGCTCGCTGTTGGAGATCGACTCCGGCTCCACCTGAGCACCGAACCAGGCCTCCAGCCGCTCGTACGGTAGCGGGCGGCTGAACAGGAATCCCTGGCCGATCTCACAGCCGATGTCCTGGAGGAGTTCCAGGGTCAGCTCGCTCTCCACCCCCTCGGCCACCACGGTCAGGCCGAACTGTTGGGAGAGGGTGACCACCGCGTTGACGATCGCCAGGTCACCCGGGTCGGTCGCCATGCCCTGCACGAACGACCTGTCGACCTTGACCTCGTTGACCGGCAACCGGCGCAGGTGGGCCAGGGAGGAGTTGCCGGTGCCGAAGTCGTCCACGGAGAGCCGTACGCCGAGATCCCGCAGCCGGCGCAGGGTCGGGATGGGCCGCTCCGTGCCGTCCAGCACCCCGGCCTCGGTGATCTCCAGCGTCAGCAGTTGCGCCGGCACGCCGTACTCATTGAGCAGGGCGCGGACCAGCTCCGGGAAATGCGGGTCGATGAGCGTACGCGCGGAGAGGTTGACCGCGACGGCGAGCGCGTGGCCGCCGAGGGCCCAGTCGCGGCTGCGCCGCAGTCCCTCCCGGAGCACGAACTCGGTGAGCCGTTCGAGCTGGCCGGTGTGCTCGGCCACGGCGACGAAGTCCTCCGGGGCGACAGTGCCCTGCGTCGGGTGTTCCCAGCGGGCCAGGCACTCCACCCCGACCAGCCGGCGGTCCCGCAACGTCACCTTGGGCTGGTAGTAGACCTCCAGCTGACCGTTGTCGAAGGCGCTGCGCAGGTCACCGGCGAGCCCGAGCCGGCGCAACGAACGCGACTCCAGCGCGGGGCTGTAAAGCTGCACGCTGCCCGGCACCGACTTCGCCGCGGTCGCCGCCACGTCCACCCGTTGCAGCAGGGTCGCCGGATCGCTGCCGTGATCCGGATGTACGACGATCCCGACGGCGGTGTCCACGTCCAGCGTCAGGGCGTCGAAGACCATCTCGTCGCGGATCTGCTCCCGCAACTGCCCGGCGAGTTCCACCGCCGCGTCGGCACTCTCCAGCCGTAGCGTCACCAGGAACTCGTCTCCGCCGACCCGGCCGACCAGCGCGGCAGACGGTACGCAGCCGCGCAGCCGGTCCGCGACCTCGACCAGGACCTTGTCCCCCGCCGCGTGGCCGAGGGACTCGTTGACCTGCCGCAGTCGGTCGACGTCGAAGAGCAGCAACGCGACCACCTCGCCCGGCGCGCGGATCCGGACCGCCTCGGCCAGCGCGCCGAGGATCCGGCGGCGGTTGGGCAGTTTGGTGAGGCCGTCGTGGTAGGCGTCGTGCCGCAGCCGGTCGACCAGGCGGGAATTCTCCAGCGCCACCGCGGCGTGGGCCGCCACGGTCTCGAAGACGGTGACGTCCGAGGCGCGAAAGAAGTTGATGTCGCCGAGCCGGTTGGCCACCTCCAGGGTGCCGATGACGGCCTTGCCCGAACGCAGCGGCACCACGATCACGTCCTTGACCGTGGTCGGCCGCAACGCTTCGCGCAGCTGCGGGTCGGCGCCGAGCCGGTGACTCATCGCCACCGTCTCCTGGCGGGCCAGCGCGGCCTCGCGAAGCACCGCCGGGCTGGGGGTGGAGTCCAGCAACCCGGGCTTACCCTCCTGGGCGGTCAGCAGCACCTCCGGGTGCCGTCCCTGCGCGGGCATCCAGAGCGTGGCGGATTCCGCCTGCATCAGGCTCCGGATACGGACCAGCAACGCGTCGATGAGGTTTCCGTCCGGCCCGCTCTCGGTGATCGCCTTGGTCAGCTCGTACATCTCGGAGAGGGTCCGGTGCTGCCGGAGGAACTGCGTATAGGAGTGGTAGACCAACGCGAACGCCAGCGCCAGCCCGGCGAAGATCAGGATGGCCCACGGGGTGCTCTGCCAGGCGATGATGATCAACAGTCCAATGGAGAGGTTGATCATGAGGCCGAGCAACATCGGTGGACCCGCGGCCCGGATCAGTTCCCGACCGGCCTGCCAGCCCTGCACCACGGTGAAGACCCCGACCATGGCCGCGAGCTGGACCACGGTGTGGATGCCGATCGCGGCGAGCAGGACTGCCCACGTGCCTGGTCCGACATTTCCGGACTTCGGCAACACGGTGTACACCGCCGTGGCCAGGGCGGTCGCCACCGCCGCACCTGCCACGTTGAACCAGAGCTTCACCGGCAGCACCTTGCGGCGCAGCTGGATCACGAGACTGGCGACGGTGTACGCCAGCACCACCGACAACGGTGGCAGCACGAACAACGCGACGACGAGCGGGATCTCGGTCGGCGAGACCAGGAACGCCTGCCGTCGGATCACCACGTTGATGGTCGGCATGGCGGCGACGATCATCGCCACGGTGAGTAGCAGAGTGAGCGGCAGTTCACCCAGCGAGGGATGGACTGTGACCCCGAGCAGCAGGCAGACAAGCACCGCACAGAGCGCCAGCGGGCCCGTGATGAGCCAGGCGTACTCCGTTCGTCGACGAGCGGAGCGGGGACGAAACGTCATAGCTCCCCTCGTCGGTTATGTCTGTTGACCGAGCGGGGTGACCGGTCAGGGCAGCGTGGATGAGGCCCAATCGATGCCGGAAGTTCGCACTTCGAGCTCGGCAGCCGCGCCGGACGCGATTACCAGGCTGAGAACGAGCATGACGGAGCCGAACAGCCGGCCCAGACGTTGAGCAGACATCTGTGCTCCTGGTGGGGTGATCGCAATCCTGTTGGAGGTCCCCCGATAGTGCCACAGCCGCTCGGCCCGTGGAAAGTTCACGGGACCGATGTCAGACCGGTCGGCGTGCCGCGAGAGACGAGCGTAGCTCCCGCGTGTACATCCGGGCAGGTCAGTGCCGGCAATTCGACAGCACGATCGGAAGAAGACACCAACCAGTCATTATCTTCGTTACCTGCCGTAGCGGATCTAGTGGACAACAGGCCACTGTCTCCGGTCCGCCCGTCGATCCCGGGCCAGCCGGTTGACCTGCGTACCTGGGGCGGGTTGGGGTATTGATCGACCATGGGGCACAGCAGCAGGTCGGTAGACCAGGACCACTCCCGCCCGGACGGTGTGGACGACACCACCATCGAGGCACTCGGCGAGCTGAGCAAGGCGCTGGAGATCATCCACCGGGTACGCGGACACCTCTACTCCGCACACCAACTCGTGGGCACCGCGGACCTGACCCTCGACCGGGTGGTGCAGCTACTCCGCGAGGCCGGACACGACGCGGTGGCCGACCGGGTCGAAAATGAGCTGCTGGGACGCAACGTGCTCCCCGGCCGCTGGACCTTCCAGATCATGGAAGAGTTCGACGACGGCTACTACGCGGCCTTCCAGGAGATCGAACGGTACGCCCGAGAGACACTGGCCGCCGGCCGGCGGCACATCTACGAGGCGGAGATGAAGCAGCGTCGGCGTACCCCCGGCGAGCCCGGCCACGACGCCACGCCGCAGAGCTGACCACCCTTCATCGCACGTCGACCAAGCCGCGCAGGGCGGTCAGCACCCGCGCCTGCACCTGCTCGCGCAGAGCCTGCCAACCCTGCCCATCAACCCCCGGTGCCGACCATCGACCACCACTGGGCTTGGCATGCAGGAATGACGGTCAGGAGAAGCATGATTTCACTGTGAAATTTTGATTTCTCTCTGAAATCACGCCCGACCGACAATGTGCTCCTGGCGCCCGCCGCCGTCCTGGGTTCAGCGGGAGTCGTCGCGTACCGCAAGGGGTTGCCCTTTGGTCATCACCCGGTAGCGGGCGTAGGTCAGCTCGTAGATCAGCCGGTCGAGCTGCACCCGCGACAACAACACCGACTCCGTCCCACCGGAACGGGTCGCGTCGACCTTCACCACCGGCTCACGGCGGCGGAACCGGTCCAGCAGCAGTTGCACGCTCACCCAACCACCGCGCTCGGTGCCGATGGTGGCGAGCAACCCCCGATGCATCGGATCATCCGGCCCACAACCCCGACACCAGTCAGGACACGCCGCATCGTCACCTGCCGTGGCCTTTCGCCCGCCCGCCGGCCGATCAGTTGCCGCCATGCCCGCCACCCCCCTGCACCAGCAACGACCGCAACTGCGAAACGAGCTGCCCGGCCTGCGGGAAGGACAACTCAGCCCAGGCGGTGCCCGCCCGGCAGGCCACGTGCACCGTCACCCTCGGCTCCTCACCATCGGCCTCGATCAGGTACGACGCCACCGCCCCCGACGGCCGCACCTCACCGACCTTCAGCAGTACGCCCCGATGCCGCCGCCCCATGTGCGCCAACACCGGCGGCACCAGATGCCCACACCGATCCGGCACACACCACTGCGGATGCACCGGCACCCGCCCTGACTGACTAACCACAGCCACCTCCTCCGCCTATGCCCCTAGAAGCCGCATGTTCGTAGTTTGTTTAGGGGGTATAAGCAGACTAGCGAGCCCGTTCGATCTGTCAAGGGGGGCTAAACTCCTTCGTGTGAGTGAGCCCCTCGATCAGTTCGAACGCATACGCAGCGAGGCCGACCCGCTGCGTCAGGCCAAGCTGGCAGGCGAACTCATCGCCATCTACCAGCAGCGATCGGTGGAACTCGCGCGACTCCGCAAGGAAGCGATCAACCGTGCGGCATCCGAACGCGGCATCTCCTACAGCGCCATCGCCACCGAACTGGGCCTCACCCGTGGTCGAATCACCCAGATCCGACAGACGGCACCGCCGGCGGAACGAGCGTTCTTCGGCGTCGGCCCGATAACTGTCGCACTGCCACTGCGAGAGGCCGCCGGTCGGGCACTGCCGGTCATCTCCTCCGAGGACGCTCGGGCCGCAGAGCAGCTCACCAGACTGCTCACCGACCTCTCCTTCCAGGTGGAGCAGTTCCGCATCCCGCCGGACGGTAGCTGGCAACCGAGAGGCGATGCCGTCGCCATCTGCGGCCCGAAGTCCTCCCCGGTGACGGCGACTGCCATCAGCGGGGATCCGCTCCTCACGTTCGAACCGGACATCTCAGGGAACTGGACGATCCGCGAGCGTGACGGAAGTCGGGTCTACGAATCGCCGATGGACGGGGAGAACGAGCGGCGGTGGTCTGACGTGGCGTACGTCGCTCGACTCCCACTGCCGGCCAGCGGACAGAGCCTGCTCGTGATCGCCGGTGTCCACGCGCTCGGCTCGGTCGGCGCCGTCGACTACCTGTCCCGCAACCTTCCCGACCTATATCACCAGGTCGGCACACGCCCGTTCTCGATGGTCGTCGGCAGCGATCATGACGGCGAAACGGTGACGAGGAGCGAACTCCTGTGTCCTCCACGAACGCACGGTTAGCGACCATCCGCACGGCGGAGCGTCCTCGACCTGACCGACCCAGCGAGGATCGCGTCTTCGCCACCGCCAACGCCGTTGTGGTGCTCGACGGCGCATCACAGCCAGAAGCCAGCGAGCGCAACGGAGGTTGGCTGGCCGACACACTCGGCCGAGAACTCGCCGACCAACTGACTCGCCGCCACGACGACCTGCGTCGAATCCTCGCCGACGCCATCACCTCGGTTGCCAACCGGTACGGTCTGCAACCCGGCGCAGCCCCCTCGACCACCGTCAGCATCGTCCGCTGGAACGGCACTGCGATTGACGTGCTGGTCCTCGGCGACAGTCCCGTCATCGTGCTGACGCGCAACGGTGAGGTGCACCAGGTGCGCGACGACCGACTACACCAGATTGCCAGCCACGAACGCCGACAACTGACAGAGCAACCCGACAACGGGTTCGCTTTCGGGGACCGTGACCGGTGGCGCAACCTCGTCGATGCCGAACGCAGCCACCGCAACCAGCCAGGCGGCTACTGGATAGCAGAAGCGGCACCCGAGGCCGCAGCCCATGCCCTGACCAGCCGATGGCGGTTCCAGGACATGGCCGCCGCCGTGCTGATGACCGACGGCGTATCAGCAGGGGTGAACCGCTACCGCAGGCCATCGAGTTGGAAAGCGGCGGTCGAGTTGGCCTTGGCCGACCCCAGTGGGCTTGTGAATCTGGTCCACGACGCCGAGGCCGAAGACCCGGAGGGGACTCGATGGCCACGGAGCAAACGCCACGACGACAAGACTCTTGCAGTCATCGAGTTCTACCACGAGTAGGTGCGAGGCGCTGCGTCCCTTGTGCCGGACAAGCATCAGCTCAGGGCGAACCGGTCACCATCAAAGTCGGCGATGATCTCCAGCTTGCCACCGAGAGCAGCGACGTACCGCTCGATGGTGCCGACCTCCGTCGCCGGCACCTCACCCTTCTCAATCGCGGCAACCCTCGGCTGGGATATCTGCATGCGCTCGGCCATCTCTCGTTGGGTCAGACCTCGACGCTCGCGCATCTCACGCAGGCGGGTGGCCCGGACCTCAGCGAGCATGCGCTCCTTGTGCTCGGCGACCTTGGCCTCATCGAGATTCATCCGGGATCGGGTGTCCCACCAACTGCGCGTCATCAGCGTTGTCCCTTCATCGTTCGAAGGTGTTCGGCGAAGAGCCTGTCAGCTTCGAGAATGTTCATCTCGTACCAGCCCTTCCAGTTGCCGGCCTTGTTCCCTGCCACCAGCAGGATGGCTGTCCGGGTCGGGTCGAAAGCAAACAGGATGCGGATCTCGGTCCCACCCGAGGAGCCGGGCCGGAGTTCCTTCATGTTCTTGTAGTCCGAGCCCTTGACCCTGTCGACCAGTGGACGCCCCAAGGCTGGGCCCTCCCTGGCGAGGATGTCGATGGCGGCGGCTACCTGGTTGGCAGAGTCTGGGTCTTCCTTGCTCAGCCGAACGAACCACTCGTCCAACTCGTCGGTGGCGTCGATGCGCCACTCGCCTGCGCCCCCACTGTAGTCCACGTACAACCTCTACGTTATATGGATCGGCAAATTAATCCCGTTGATGGGGACAACAGCCGAAGTGGCGCTGAGGTAACGCCCTCTGCCCAACTGTCGCACTTACGCCAATCGGGCCCACCCGAGCCCTACGACGAGCATCAGCAGGATGGCGACTCCCCAGACAACGTTCCGGCCTGTCCCATCGAAGATCAGGTAGGCGATCTGCGCCACCAAGAAGATCGAACTCAGCACCAAGTCGACGAGGAGGAGCACAAGCGTCAGCGCCAGACGCAACAGGAACCAGGCGAAGCCCAGGCCACACCACTTGTCGATCGTTGAGTCGTCGTACGCCCAACGCGTCAACATGAAGGGCTTGTAGAGCGAGGCTTCCCAACCCTTGCTCCACTTCGCGCCAACTCTGACCAAAAATGAGTCGCCGCCCTCCTTCGCCCCCGCTTCCATTGGCTTGAACTGGATCTTCTTAACGGCGCCACCGGTGATGTCGATCAAGACCTGACCGTCCTTCACCTGGATGGTGGTCTTCCCGTTCACCACGACGGTCAACTGGTCACGGCCAGCCTGAACCCTGAACACCTTGTCGAACCCGGTCTTGCCCTGCTTCCGATCGCGAAGTAGCACGTAGATCGTGCTGCCGTCTCGCGGCGGAAGGGAGTATTCAGCACCGATCGAGAACTCCCCGATCGGGGTGATGAAGCTCGTTTCACCCTCGACGGCAACACCGTCAGGTCCGACCGTCAGCGCTACTGGCAGCAGCACCGGCTTGTAGCGGACCTTCCCTTCAGCTTCGGGATCGCAGCCAGCGAGCACCAGGACAAGGAGCACGAGCATCATCCACACGGAACGGTCGCGGAGCAGTCGTGCTTGAGCAGCCCGCACCGCTGGTGGACGAGGCAGGAACGGCACCCGCTTGATGGCAAGATCTGCCTTCAACGTGAACCGCCCGGTTGACCAACGCCTCCCGGCGCCAGGCCAACTACCGTAAGTAGCCACATGATTACGAGTGTCCCGGAAGCCGTCAAGCCCTCGCTGGACGGCAATTCCCGGGCCGGCACGAGAATCTTGCTCTCCCCGAATGATCCGAGAGCGTCGCCGATCTTGTCGCTGCGCCGAAGCAGCCGCATGGCGAAGGTCGTACCGGCGACGGGCCATCGGCGAGACTGCCCAGCTTCGGTCACGGCCTTGCCTTGGGCAAGCTTGATCAACCTGGCTATAACGAGACGCAACGGGCTGGACTCAGCCGGACTCGGCTAGCTCAACGAGAACGGCCCCCGATCAGCATCTCTGCTGTTCAGGGGCCTTGTCGCACCTGGTGGCGGGTAGAGGATTCGAACCTCTGTAGCTTTCGCGACGGATTTACAGGGCGTCCGTGATCTTGGCCGGGCGGCCGGGGCTGACCTGCCGTTTCTCGGTTTCGCTCAGCCGACTGACTCCGGGTCGCCCATCATTTGCCCACTCCCCACAGGCTTCGTCAAGCAGGCCATGGAGCCGGGCCAGCCACGGTCGGCTTCGTTGCATCCTGGTGCAAGGCAGTCGATGCCTCGGTCAGGGCGCGGTTCACGTCCCAGACATCCCCGATGCCTGATGCGTGTCCGCTGATCGCGGAGATCACGGCCGTCGCATGAACTCCGATCTCATGACCACCAACGATGACCACCTCGTCGTAGCACTTGCTCAGCTCGGCCATTGCCAGAGCGAACGGCGTTCCGACCTCGTAGCGACCCGTGTACTTGATCTCCGACCCTGCCGGCAAGGGAGGCAACGACTCTTCATCCAAGGGCAACGCGGCCCCAGAAGAGACGAGCGACCTGGCCTCGTCAAACGCAGCGCGGGACAGTTGGAGAAACCGGGCGTAAACCAGCCGCTTTTCCGCCGTTAGGGCAACCGCGACGCTGATCACCCCCTGCACCTTCATCGCATCAAGCTGATGCCGCCGGCCCGCGTTAGCTGTCCATACCGTCCCAGCCACACCCGCGACACCAACTACAGCCGTCATGACAGGCCCAAGCCACTCCCACGCCATCCACTCATGGTGGTGACCGTCCGCAAGACGCCGAGTCATCCGAGGGCATCGCCGATCTTGTCGTTCATGGTGTCGTCGCCGCCGTCGATGCAGTTGGCGTAGACGCGGAGCAGGACGGCGACGCCGTGGCCCAGGCGGCGGGCGACCTCGGTGGGTGGGACGCCGGCATTCAGCCAGAGCGAAGCCGCCGCGTGGCGGAGGTCGTACGGGCGGCGGGCCAGCGGCGAGGCTGCCTGCGCTTCGGTCAGGGCCTTGTCTCGGGCGATTTTCCACCACCGGTCGTAGACCGACTCGGAGAGCGGGCCGCCGTGCAGGCCACGGAAGAAGCGACCGTCCGGGGCGATGCCGTGATTCTCGACGTGGGCGCAGAGCAGCTCGACGAGGCGGGGTGGGATCGGGACCGTACGAGTCTCGGCCCTGCCCCGGTGCTTTAGTCCGCGCCGTTCGTGGGAGCCGCCGTCATCGGTCCAGTGGGAGCCGGCGCGCGGGGAGGTGCCGGCGAGGGCCAGGCGGCCCCAACGGTATTCGATCTTCCGGTGGTCGCAGGACTTAGAGGGTTTAACCGCCGCCAGGTCGTCGAAGTCGGTGCCGCAATCGACGCAACGGCCAGAGAGGTCGCAGTCGTCGCGCCGGAGGTCGGCGGCCTCGGAGGGGCGCATGCCCGCGTAGTAGAGGCAGCCGAAGAAGGCGGTGACCTTGTCGGCGCGTTTGCCGAGAGATTTGACCGCCTCCAGTAGCGCGGCTACCTGGGCGGGGCTTGCCACCACCCGGCGGTCGATGGACTGGGCGACCTCGGGGGCGGTCCACTGGACGCGGTCGACCGGGTTGGAGTCGATCAGCTCCAGCTCGACGGCGTACCCGAGGGCGTTGTAGAAGGTTGCGCGCTTGCGCTGGACGGTGGAGGCAGCAGCGGGCTTGCCGTCGAGGCGTACGCAGAGGCTGTCGAGGACGCGGCGGACCACAGCGGGTGAGTCCAGCTCAACGACGGGGAGGGAGGCGGTTTCGAGCCAGGTGAGCGCCGCCGCGTGGTCGGCCGGGATCTCGTCGGACCAGCGGCGCGGGTTGAGGCCGTAGAGGTACAGCGCTTCGCGGAGCAGGGCGTCATCGGGTCGGCCTCGCTTGGCTGGGCGGGTAAGGGTGACCGTGATGGAGGTGAGCGCTTCGACGATCGACCGTCGGGTCTCGGCCGCCGCGCGAGGCCATTTCATCTCGACGTACGCGCGACTATATGCGTACCAGGTGGTGGGGTTCTTGGTTCTAGCCTCGGAGGCTGGGCGGCCGGTGGTCGGGTCGAAGGGCTCCCCCGCATTGGCCGCCTGCACCAGCTCGGCACGGAACGAGTGCGCGAGGGCCTTGGTACGGAACATGTCCTCGAAGCGCTGGCCGCTGACTGCCCACCGGACCCGCCAAGGTCGAGACTTCCGGTCGGCGCGCTTGGTGATCTCCCAGATCTGGACCTCGTGGCTTGCCCCCGGCCCGTCTCCCGCAGCCACAGACCGCCTCAACCGGCCCCGCGCAACGCCGTCCCGCAACCCCGGCGTCCGGCTTGATCAGCCTGCCCACGATATGCCCACAACGAGTCGCAAGGGGCTGGACTCAGCCGGACCGAGCTAGATCAACGACAGCGGCCCCCGATCAGCATCTCTGCTGTTCAGGGGCCTTAATCGCACCTGGTGGCGGGTAGAGGATTCGAACCTCTGTAGCTTTCGCGACGGATTTACAGTCCGCTCCCATTGGCCGCTCGGGCAACCCGCCAGGGCGTACCACCGCACCGGTGGCGCGGCAGCGAAGCAAGGATAGCGGCTTCCCCCGCCACTGCCGCAACCGGGTACCGTCAGAGGGTCGTACCCCTGGTCATCCGGGGGCGAAGGATCACAAACTCGCCAGACAGCAGGAGCATGAGCATGGCAGCGAACCCGTCGTTCGACATCGTGAGCAAGGTTGACCGCCAGGAGGTCGACAACGCCCTCCGCCAGGCGGAGAAGGAGCTCGGGACGCGGTTCGACTTCCGGGGTACGGGGGCGGAGATCTCCTGGTCGGGCGAGGAGGCGATCAGTCTCCAGGCCGAGACCGAGGAGCGGGTACGGGCGGCGCTTGATGTGTTCAAGGAGAAGCTGATCAAGCGCAACATCTCGATGAAGTCGCTGGACGCGGGCGACCCCCGGCCCTCGGGCAAGATTTTCAAGATCGACGCCAAGGTGGTGCAGGGCATCGACCAGGAGAAGGCCAAGGCGATCAGCAAGAAGATCCGGGACGAGGGCCCCAAGGGCGTCCAGGCGCAGATCCAGGGCGATCAGTTGCGGGTGACCGGCAAGAAGAAGGACGACCTTCAGGCCGTCATCACGCTGCTCAAGAACGAGGACTTCGGGGTCGCCCTCCAGTTCACCAACTACCGCTGAGCCACCCTCCGCTGAGCCACCCACCACTGAGCCGACCACCGGCGGGGCGCGGTCGCCACGAAGGCAGCGGCGCTCTGCCGGGGCCGGGCCCACGTCATTCGGCGGGCCCGGCTCAGCCGGGGGCTTGGCGGCTCAGGTGCTCCCAGGCGCGGTATTCCTCCACTCTGGCCTGCTCCATCTGTTGCACCAGGTCGTACGAGCGGCTGCCGACGATCAGGCGCAGCGGTGGGTCGGGCAGCTCCGCGAGGGCCAGGATGACCGGTGCGGCGGTGTCGGGGGCGGGGCCGGCGTCGTCGCTCCAGAGTTCGGCCAGTTGTGCCCGCAGCGGGTCGTACGCGGGATCGGGGTCGGTGGCCGTGGTGCCGAGCGTGTAGAGGCCGGTGTCGTAGCCGCCGGGCTGCACGATGGTGACAGTGATGCCGAAGGGTGCGAGTTCCATCGCCACGGACTGGCTGAGCGCGTCCAGCGCCGATTTGCCTGCCGCGTAGCACCCGACCGAGGCCACCCCGCCGCCGCTGCCCATCGAGGTGACCTGGAGCAGCCGGCCGGTTCCCTGCGTACGCAGGTGCGGGATGACGGCCTGGGTGACCCAGACAGCGCCGAAGAAGTTGACGTCGAAGTGCCTGCGGATCTGCTCCTCGGTGGCTTCTTCGAGCATGCCGAGCAGCAGGCCACCGGCGTTGTTGAGCACCACGTCGAGGCGGCCGAAGGTCGCCGCCGCGCGGTCCACCGTCCGGCTGACGGCGGCCCGGTCGGCCACGTCGAGGGGCAGCGTGACCAGGGTGTCCGGGTGGCGCGCGGTCAGCTCGGCGAGCGGGGTGAGGTCGCGGGCTGCGCCGATGACCTGGTCTCCTGCGGCCAGGGCCGCCTCGGTGACCGCCCGGCCCAGGCCACGGGTCGCCCCGGTGATGAACCAGACGCGCGAGTCGGTTGTCACTGTCACTCCTCAAATTGGCGAGGCGAGACGGTTCGTCTCGTCAACTACCACACCACGCCACCGCTCCGATGGCAAGACGGAGCGTCTCGCGTACCCTCGGGGGATGCCGGCACCCGACCCCGCGCGACGCAGCGAACGCTCCCGGTTGGCGGTGCTGCGGGCCACCCGCGAGCTGGTCACCGAGGTCGGCTACGCCGGGTTGTCGATCGAGGCGATCGCCGCGCGGGCCGGCGTGGGCAAGCAGACGATCTACCGCTGGTGGCGGTCCAAGGGCGCGGTGGTCTTCGACGCGATCCTGGCGCTGAGTGAGGGCAGCGAGGGCGCGGTGACGCTGCCGGACACCGGCGACATCGAAGCGGACCTCAAGGTGGTGCTGCGGGCCACCGTCGCGGAGTTCGCCGACCCGGCGTTCGAGGCACCGATCCGGGCACTCAACCTGGAGATCGCGAGCGATCCCGAGCTGGCCGCCGAATACCGGAAGCGGTTGGCGGCGCCGGTGGACGAGGCCAAGAAGGCGCGGCTACGCAGCGCACAGCAGGCCGGTCAGATCCGCGCGGACGCCGACCTGGACCTGGCGCTCGAACTGCTCTACGCGCCGCTGTATCAGCGCTGGTTGTTACGCTCCGCGCCGCTCACCCCGGAATACGCTGACGCACTCGTCGAGCACGTGCTCCGCGCGCTGCGCCCCTGAGCGGTAGGTGCCCGCCGGGCGGCGGTCAGACCGGGATTGGCTGCTCGTCGCGTACCGTGGCGGCTTCCGCGCGGGCGATGGAGCCGGCGGGCAGGGCCGCGACCCCGGCCCCGACGGCGACCGCCGCGCCCGCGAAGACGAAGGCCCAGGGCACGCCACCGTAGTCGACGGTCAGGCCGGCCACCGCGCCGCCGACCGCGCTGGCGCCGACCGACATGGTCACCACCCAGGTGTACGCCTCGTTCAGCATGCCGGCCGGGGAGATCCGCCCGACCAGGGTGTTCTCCAGGGTCAGCGCGGGTGCGATGGTGGCCCCGCCGATCACCAGGGCGATGCCGAGCGCGACCGGGGTGGGCATCACGGCGAAGACGGCGAAGGTGCCCGCCACCGCGGCGAGCAGCCAGGAGAACTGGCGGGTCAGGTTGCGGGCCGGCCGGCGGGTGCCGAACCAGAAGCCGCCGATGGCGCTGCCGATCCCCCAGACGGCGAGCAGCAGGCCGGCGAGGCTGTCCGGGTCGTCCGGGGTGTGCCGGGTGGCGAAGGCCGGCACGGTCACCCCGGCCGCGCCGAAGGCGATGCCGAGCCCAGCCACACAGACCAGCAGGGCCGGGAAACCGGTGACCCGCAGCGGTCCCAACCCCCGCGTGCGCTGCTCCCGGGGGTGCGGCCGCCAGGCGCGCATCACCTGGCCGAGGGCCACCGCCACGGTGCCGACCACTGTCACCACCGCCGCGCCGACAAGCGCCGCGCCGGCGTCGGCGACCAGGACGAAACCGGCCACCAGCAGCGGGCCGAGCACGAAAACGATCTCGAACAGGGTGGTCTCCGCGGCGAGCGCCGTGTTGCGCAGGTGGTAACGGCCGGCGGCGACGCTCGTCAGGTCGTTCCAGGCACCCCGGATGGCGGCGGTCATCGGCGGGTACGACCCACCGGCGAGCGCGGCGGCCACCAGCACCACGGCGAAGGGGGTGCCGTCGGCGCGGGCCGCCCAGAGCAGACCGAGCAGGGCCAGCGGGTGGACGATCGCGGTGGCCAGCAGCACCGGAGTGGGCCCGATCCGGTCGGCGATCCGGCCCGCCACCGGGCTGAGCGCGGCACCGGTGAGGGCGTAGCAGCCACCCGCCACGGCGGCCAGCGAGTAGCGCCCGGTGACCTGCTCGACGACGAGCAACAGGGCAAGCGGTGTCATGCCGATGCCGAGCCGGCCGATGATGCCGGTGATCAGCAGCGTCGGTGCCCCCGGAAGCTGCCAGACGGCCAGATAACTGCGCAGCCCAGCCACCACCGACCTCCCCGATGTAATGAGCAAGAACCGCCTTGGACC